>JALSJD010000048.1 GCA_026989535.1 Cyclobacteriaceae bacterium | reverse complement strand
AAAATAGCTAACCCTTCTTTATTTGCAAATACGTAACTACTTCGTCTCACATTCAAAATGCTTTTTTGTGCAAAAAAAAACTTGGGAACAATAAAAAACCGCTTTTTGCCTTTTCAAACAGGCACTAGTTAGCAGCTACTCTTTTGTTCCGCTCTTTGAGCCTGCCAATGCGCTCCCATACTTTGTTTATTAGCTTGGTTCCCCCCTTTTTTATAGAGGGCATTTTTAATAGTATCAATTTCTTGCTCACATTGTTTGCTAAGTTTTTCATCTATGGATTGTTCCTTTTTTCGTTTTGAATCGCTTTGTACATACATACCTGTATCCTTTTTCTGTGATTAGTTTCAGGTTCTCTACGGTGGCAATGCCTGCATCCTTGCCGCAGGCATCACCACCGTAGGTTGGGTCTGAGAGCATATCAGCCAACGTGCTGGCATCGGCTTTGTTGCCCTCATATATGCGAGAGTGCCGGATAACCCACAAGAATCTATAACGCCTGTAAATACAACTAACGGGCAGTCGCTTCGCTTTTCTTCGGCCATGCTTGGCTAATTTGCTTTTGCGTTTGGTGGTCTCAAAATACGTATTACTTATGTCAAAGATTACTAACTTATCATTGAGCTCAAACATATGGCTAAGGCGTTGATATAGAAATTTATCTATCGTGCTTTTATGTTTGTAAAGCGTGTCAGATGCACTGTAAAGTGCTCTGTGTGAAATGGTTTCATTAAAACCAAAACAGTGTTGTAATTCGCTGTTTTGTGCTCAGAACTGGCAAATAATGCGCGTGCTGCGATGCTGATTAATGCCTTGTCAGCTTCTTTGGAGCTTAACAGGCATTCTTCCAATTGTAACTTCTCAAGTGTTTGATGGCATAAATGCTCGCCCCCAAAGGTTCTAACATCTTCCACTTCCAGCCCTTCAATATCTACTCGATGGTAATCGGCCTTATCAGGTTTGGGAGGCAAGGAAACTCTCCCAATGGCCTCTGTGCCATATTTTACCTCATACTTTTTAAAATAACTTTCAGCCAAAACCTAGAGGGGTTGAGGGGTTTCTGATGGAAATAGCTCAGGCTGGCTAAATATTTTGGCCTTTAGGATTTGTAAAACAGTTGATCTGTTGTCTTTATCTTTAAGCATGGGGTCAGATCCGAGATAAAGAATGACCCGTTGTTTTACTTTTCCTTCAACTCTGGAGGTTTGTACCAGATCATTGAAAATCAATTATATAAATTTTTTTCTGATGGTATGGGTCAGTTGTTCTGAAATTACAAGCCAGTATCTGGTGAATGGGCAGTAGCAACTTTGACTCTTTCCAGAGTAATATTTAACTCTGAGAAAACAAATGGTTTTTACTGCCTCTTTGTCTTTTACAGAAAACTATGATAGCACCTATGTTTTAATAAATGAGCGATTTCTTCTGCGAAATCAGCGGGAGAAAAGCAATGAAACTATTAATAAGTGTCTGTTTTAAAAATAAGCTCTGTTTCAGAAAGGTTACCAAGTAAATCATAGCCCTTTATTGTAATCTTATACTCTTTATCTTTTTTAAACCCCTGCAATGGGGCATTATAGAATTGTTCTGCTCCATCATTTATACGATAACGGATTTTTCCGGCACCCACTTCTATATCTACTGCCGCAAGATAAATGGTGGTATAAGAGGGATATTTCCCATCTTTACTTGGTTGAGTTGAAAATTGGTGGGTGATTTCAGGCCCATTTGCATCAACAATAAAATAGGTTGCTTTAGAATTTCTGTTGTTTACGTTGTCATACGCAAAATAGTTAAGATGATACAGCCCTTTAGTTTCTATGCTAAAAGGTTTTATATAAGAGGTTTCGCTCTTAGTATCGCCCAAACTATAGGTAACTTTCTTCAACCCGGCCTCAGGATCATTTCCTTTTAAAACAATTTTTGTTGCTGGGCTTATATAAACAGTATCTGCTTTTACAAAATTAGGGTTTGTAAACGAGTGGTTTATTGAGGGGCCTGTTAAATCAACATAGATAACACCCACACTATGCTTAAAATCGCTTTTTATGCGGTTATCTGTATTGTCTATTGCATAAAACTCTACATTATGCAACCCAGATTTGTTAGGTAAATAAAAAGGGGTAGAATATGCTACTTCTTTTCGCCCATTAATCGAAAACATTACACGCTTTATGCCTGATTTATTGTCAACCGCAGTTAATTTAAGTTTAGTACGGCCAGAAAAATAAACTTTATCGCCTACTAAAAATTTATCGCCTAAAATATCGGCCGACATAATTGGTGCTGTTTTATCCAAATAAAATGTAAAGCTTTTGGCTGTTTCTTTATTCTTAACATGATCAACCGAGTAATAGGTGATTGTATGGTAGCCATCAGGCAAATATTTGAAGGCGATATTTTTTCCTGAATAGGTTCTAAACTTTTCCTTATCAAATTTATAATAGGTTTTAGCTACTCCTGATGTACTATCAGATACGGAAAGATATATTGATGAATTAGTTGAAATAACATTATCAGAAGAAATGCTGATAATGTTATGAAAAGACGAAGGAGCGGTTAAGTCAACCGTAAAATTCTTTTCTTTAATGTTTTCTACGTTTCCGGTGCGGTCAACCGCATAATATTTATACACAAAATCGCCCTCTGTTTTAAACGAGGTCGATTTGCCATCATGCTTAGAAAAACTACTGCCGCTTAAAGAATGATAGATGGCATCAACCCCAGACATTTCGTCTTTAGAACTAAGTGTTATTTCAAGATTTGAGCCATAAAATACATTATTATTGGTACTATAAGAGGGCGCATTTAAAAATTTAGGAGTGGTAATAGGTGCTCTTCCATCTGCATAAATTGTAAGCACATCAAATTTATTAGTTATAGAGTTTTTATGCTTAAAAGAATGTACTCCATGCCCCTCAAGATAGAGTTCTGTTTTTTGTACAGCTTGTAATGGTAGCGGTTTATCATTAGCCGATGTACCTATAAAAAAAAAGAGTGGGAGAGATGCCTGTTGATAATAGCGCCCAGTGCTATCTACAAACATTTTTTTTGGGTGCTCGGGGTGCTGACCAAAAATAATAATTGGCAAAAATAAAAATAAGGTTAAATAGTAATGTTTCATTTTTTTATCAATTAGTAGTGTTATCAGGAAGAATTATTTCAAATGTAGTACCTACTTTTAACTTGCTCGACACGTTAATCTCTCCACCCAGTGCTTCTATTTGTACATGTACTAGGTAAAGCCCTAACCCTTTACCTTCTTCGGTATTAGCAAATTGTTTGTATGGCATAAAAATTTTAGAAAGGTGTTCCTCACTTATTCCAATCCCGTTATCAGCTACAATCATTTTAAAACCGGCATCCACCCTCCTAGTTTTAATCTTAACTTTGGGGTGCTTTAATGACCTGTATTTAA
The DNA here is from genome assembly GCA_026989535.1 of Cyclobacteriaceae bacterium. Classification (GTDB taxonomy): domain Bacteria; phylum Bacteroidota; class Bacteroidia; order Cytophagales; family Cyclobacteriaceae; genus JAKISE01. The sequence goes on along the minus strand of JALSJD010000048.1, from coordinate 85,286 downwards.
TAGCATTAGACAGTAAATTATAAAGGATATTATCAAAATAGGATTCAACTGTTCGCACAACAGGAGCCTCTGAATCGTCAAAATTTATTGTGATTTTTGATTTGCTGATACTTTGCTGTAATTGTACTTTAACTGCATCTAACACCTTATTAACTTCAACATTTTTAAATGGTAATGATATGGCATCCCTTACTTCAAGAATAATTGAAAGGTCTTTTACTATTTCATCAAGATTTTTAACAACCCCAGCCAAGTGGCTAAATATTTTAAGGTTTGTAGGTGCTCCAGGGTTTTTAGTGTCTATTATCTCATTTAAACCTAAAATAGTTGCAACAGGTGCACGTAAATTATGCGAAATAACATGCGAAAACTCATCCAAGTCTTTATTTTTTCTTTCCAGTTGTTGCATTGTAATCTCTAGCTCCCTAGTTCTGTTTTTCACTCTTGCTTCCAAATTGTCGTTCAGTTCAATAATTTTTTTGTTTTGAGAAACCAACTGAATATTTACTTGTTTCTTATATCGGTAATTCCGGTAAAGCACTAACACCAGCAAAATCAGAATAACCAGTCCAGCAATTGAAATCAATATTATTTTTCTTTGAAAACCCTGCGTTATCTTATTGGCCCGAATTATCGATTTATCAAGTTTATTTTCGCTTTCAAGCAGGCTAATTGCCAATTCCTGTTTGCTATTAGCCGAATATAACTCCCTGGCTGCCAGGCTTAAATTAGATAGTTCTTCTTCTGTTTGCTCTAGTTCTTTGTTAGCGGCTATCAGTTGCAGTTCCTTTTCTTTTCTCTCCAATTCTACTTGTAATGCATGCAAATGCTCTGATTCAACCTGTTTTTGGGCTTTGTTTACTTTATTGCGCTGAATCATTTCATGAAAAGTTTTATAAAGGTTAAAATAATGAATCATTTTTTCATTATTGCCTGCTCTTTCGTAGGTTTCGGCCAACATACCATAGCAGCTTTTCATTTGTGCGGCATCGTTCATTTCGGTGGCAATAGTTAGTGCTTTTTCCAAGTTTTTTGCGGCTTCTTCGTATCGTTTTAAGTTATTAAGTACAACAGCTACATTTATGTAAGTAGAAATAATTTCTGTTCTTTGCCCATATACCAAACGATAATCTAGTGCTAATTGAAAATAGTTTAACGAGTTTTTATATTGCCTCATATCGGTATATATCATACCCAAATTGCTTTGCAATTTAGAAATACCGCTTTCATTATTTATTTTGCTATTAAGCTCAATTGATCGGTTAAAGTAATCTATTGCATTCAAATAATCCTTGTTCTCCCAAGCTGTAATGCCTGCTTCATTAATATAGCGTGTAGCCTCTTTAAAATCCCCTTCAGCTTCATACTTGGATGCCATACTCAGTGCTTTTTCAATTGCTGAATTGCTCATATTCTCCTGAGCCCTTACTAAATGGGGGGTGCCAACTACTAGGAACAGTACATAAAAAGTGTATAGTTGCCTGTATGATGCGAGTTTTACAACCTTTTTAACTTGTTGATTATCAACAATAGAATATAACAGCTTTGCGGACATAAGATAATAATACAATATTTATAGTATAAAGTATGCAATAAAATAGCATAAAGAGCAAGTTTCAACCAATTTGCGCTTTAGCCACAATAATAATAAAAACGGAAGCCTTTATTTTATTTTTCCTGCTCAACGGGATAAAATTTGAGCAGATCTTTTGGGTTAGCCCATTTTTGTTTTTTATAATTGAAAGGATATAGCCCATTTGAGAGGAGACAGAACCTTTGAATTGCCTCTTAACCTAGGTTCTGGGTAACAACTAAAATAAATGCTACGCGATATAGATAATTACTTCCTTAACCTGCAAGAGCCAACCAAAAGCTGTATGCAAGCCCTACGAGATTATATTGTAGAGTATAATGAGCATATTACAGAGGCTTGGAAATACCGCCTGCCCTTTTTTCTTTATAAGAAAAAAATGTTCTGCTACTTTTGGAGCGACCGAAAAACAGGCTTGCCCTACATTGGCTTTGTAGAAGGCAGAAATATAGACCACCCATTACTAGAGCAAGGCAATCGTAAACGAATGAAAATTTTACGAATTAACCCTAACCTGTATAATTCATGAATAATCTATTACGCATTCCAATTGACTATCACTCAGGCATACCGACTAAAGTACGGTACAGGCTTTACTCAAATTTTGCTACTCAACGTAGCTCGCTACGCTTCCGTTTCAAAATTCTCCGTGAGTACCTGATTAACAGCCACTTGAAATGCTCATCACGAAGATTCATGAATTATACAGGCTAAAGAAGACCTGCCCATTGAAGTGATTAATGAGATTTTAGAGGAGGCTATTGGGTTGTATCTGTGAGTCCACTCTGAAAACACTCAAAATCAATCCTGCCAACCGCGGATGGCGACCTTTTCGTTTCCCTCAATTAGCTGATACTCAAGCATCGCCTTTGCGTAGCCGCTATGGCAGAGCAAGGCATTACCGAATCTCGAAAAATAAAAATCTCATCCAAAATAACTCTTTTTGTGAAAAATGTCTGTTTTCGGAGTGGACTCCTCTGTAAAATAAGAGCTGCCCCTTCTGCGAAAAATCAGCGCAATTTGCGAGAGAAAAACAATGAAACTAGCATCCCCAAAATCCCTAAAGGCAAAAGTGCACTTGCCGAGTATAATACCACATAATAATTAGGCAGGTTATATTGCCAAAAATAATTGGCTAACCCTTGGGTAAATAATACGATTTCAGAAGATAGAATCCCTGAAATAAAAACCCAAACACCCCACTTAAAGAGTTTGTTAGCCTTTATAATTTTTTGTTGCAGCAATGCCCAAATAAAGAATAAGCTAAACATACCCAACATTACCAGGTGCAAATACCCAATAATGAGGGTTGGCTTAGAGTTAAACACCAAGGCGTTTAATGCTGGAAAACTAGCTAGTAATTGGAAACTTACTTTTAGCAGTAAACTAATAACCGACAACCCAAAAATAACTTTTTTTAAGAACGACTTGATTTGCTTAAAATAAAGTGTGAGTTCTTTAAACAGTAACCCTACACTTACCAATTGGGCAAATGCCCCTAAAAATGCAATTATTATTAGCCAATTAAGCTCCACTAAATCGAGCGCAAACTCAGCATATAATGGGATAACCGAAAACACGGTTAAAGCATACACCCATTTAATTTTTTTAGCAGAAATAGCAATAGGTTTTTTTAGTTCTTTGATGAGTAAAGCCAAAAAAACAGTGTAGAAAAATCCATTAAATAAAAAATGCAAAAACCAAAAGACAGATAGGTTATACCAAATAGTTTGGTGCAAACCTGTTGCAAGTATGCCACCAAGTGCAAATGGCCCGATGCTCGATAAAAACAGAAACACAGATCCTGCCCTTATGAGCTTGTATTCAGCTTGCTGCTTCAGCTTTTGGGATGATTTGTAAATCTTGAAGATTAACCAATAACTGGCAAATAAGTACAGCGTTGAAAAGCTAATTGACCAAAATGCATACCCTTGAAAAGGAAATGAAAACATCATCCCTAAAAAGGTAATTTGGCTAACCCAAAATATACGATTAAACGTTTTTAAATCCTCTTTAAAAAACTGGTAGCCAATAAATAACAAGGTTAAATTATATAGCCAGCCTAGCAATGCAATATGCGAATGCGTATGTAGTAGGTGTTTATAGGGTACTCCAAGATTTTGTACAAAAGCAAACCGCATAAGCAAACCGAAAACAGCGGCAACTAAAAAATAAGCAAAGGCTATGAGGGTTTTTGTTTTCAATTGTTCTCAAAAATAAGCAGTAGCACCTTTACAACATTATTTTAAACGGAGTAAAATACACCTTTTTAGAAGGGGGCTTTGGCAGTTTTTGTGCTTATGCTAAAGCTTCTCCGCGTTCGCTAAAAGCTTTAGCGGTTGCGAAGCGACACGCATGTTTTAAAACATATCGAACATCGATTAACGAATTTTGAAGTATTCAAGACATCTCTTATCTGCCAATTGGCGGAGGTTAACCCTGGCCCAACTTTGCAAGTTATTTATGTGGCAGGCGGAGATATTCATTATTCATTTTATGCCACCAAGTATAGGCATAGCCGAAAGAACATGCCTGCATACAAAAGTACCCATCTATAAACTCGGTGTCTGATTCAGAAAGTTGGCTATTAAGCCTCGCCTTCCTTAGTACAAAGTACGGTGGGCAAAGGCTTGCGAAATTTCAAAAAGTGGAGTTCCGATACTCGGGATGAGCATTTTTAAAATGAGTATAACCTAGATTGAGCGATTCAGTAGAGGTGAGAAAGCCTGCCTGCCTTTTGGCTGGTGCTAAGAGACTGAGAATTAAAAGCTTACAAAAAACGCAGGAACACCTGAAAGGTATTGTGAGGATTTTTGGAAGTCTTTTTAACTCAGTACATTAGTGCTTATCGCTTTAGTGAATCGCTCAATTTAGGTATAACGCAGAGAGCCGACCTTATGGACAGACACTTAATTAATCCAAAAAACCTTTAATAAGGTCACTAATTTTATCGGTTTCAATTAAAAACCCATCGTGCCCGTATAACGATTCTATTAGTTCGAATTTGCCATTTTTAAAATTTGCGGCTATAAATTTTTGCTCTATATACGAAAAAAGCAAATCTGTTTTAATACCAATTACCAATACATTGGACTCTACCTGTTTAAGTTCTTTACGAATTGCCTTCCTGTTTCTTCCAACATTATGGCTATCCATAGCCTTGGTTAAATACCAATAAGCATGTGCAGTAAATCTATTACATAGTTTTTCGCCTTGATAGTATTGGTAACTATCTGCCTTAAAACCATCAATTTTATCTTCGGTATCGGTTTGTTTTTTTCTATAAATAGTGGCGTTTCTATACGAAAGCATTGCGATGGCTCGTGCAGCCTTCAATCCATTTCTGCCTGCCCCTTCCTCTTTAAAATGTAGCGTTTGGTCTGCTTCCATGGCCAGCCGCTGTGCCGAGTTAAAAGCGATTCCCCAGGCCGAATGCCTCATATTAGCTGCAATAAGGCAACTGTTTTTAAATAAGCTAGGGTTCATTACATTCCACTCTAATAATTGCTGCCCTCCCATTGAACCCCCAATTCCTAAATAAATGCTATCAATACCTAATTCTTTTCTCAAAAGCTCATGTGCATTTACCATATCTCTAATGGTAATTAAAGGAAAATCCATGCCGTATTTTTGCCCAGTGGCAGGGTTAATGCTACCAGGGCCCGTGGTGCCATAGCAAGAACCCAGTATGTTAGCACACACAATAAAATAGTTATCAGGGTTGAGAAGGAAATCTTTACCAACTAGCCCCGGCCACCATTCTAAAGGATTTGCATTTGCCGTAAGGGCATGAAACACCCATACTACATTGTTTTTATTGGCCGATAATGTACCATGGGTTGTATAGGCAACCTCCAGTTTAGGGAGTGTGCTGCCACACTCCAAACTAAACTCTTGGTTATATTTAAAAACAGAAACTTTAGACGGCAATTGGTTCATTATTTTAATTTAGTAAAGGCGGTTTCTAAATCCGCTTTAATATCATCTATATGCTCTATTCCCAACGAAATTCTTAAAAGGTTGGGCAACACACCGGCTGCTAGTTGTTCCTCGTCAGATAACTGCTGGTGTGTAGTTGCAGCAGGCTGAATGATAAGTGTTTTAGCATCTCCAACATTAGCCAGATGGCTCACCAGTTTCAGGCTATCGATAAAAGTAGCGGCCTCTTCTTTTTTGCCTTTTAAGGTAAACGAAAGCACTCCCCCAAACCCTCTTTTAAAATATTTTTTAGCCAGCGTATGATACGAACTGCTTTCTAATCCTGGGTAGTTTACAGTTTCTACCTGAGGGTGCTGTGCTAACCATTTTGCCAAATTTAGTGCATTTTCAACAGTTCTTTCAACACGTAACGATAGTGTTTCTAAGCCTTGTATAAGCTGAAAAGAGTTAAAAGGGCTTAATGCAGGGCCAAAATCACGCAGACCTTCAACTCTAGCCCTAATGGCAAAAGCAATATTAGGCAGTCCCAACGGATTATCAAACCCAAAGGTTTCCCAAAAATTAAGTCCATGGTAACCTTCTGAGGGTTCAGAAAACTCAGGAAATTTTCCGTTTCCCCAATTATAATTACCGCTATCAATAATTACCCCGCCAATAGTAGTGCCGTGGCCGCCTATCCATTTAGTAGCCGAAGCTACCACCACAGCAGCACCATGTTCAATGGGCCTGAAAAGATAGCCTGCCGCCCCAAAGGTATTGTCAACAATTAAGGGAATGTCGTGCTCCTTGGCAAGCGCAGCAATGGCCTCAAAATCGGGTATGTTAAACCCGGGGTTGCCAATAGTTTCCAAGTAAATAGCTTTTGTGTTTTTATCAATAAGTTTAGAAAAATCTTCAGCTTTATCACTTTCTGTAAAACGTACTTCAATACCCAGTCTTTTAAAAGCTACTTTAAATTGGTTGTAAGTACCTCCGTATAAAAAGGAGGTTGATACAAAATTATCGCCTGCCGATAAAATGTTATTAAGTGCTATAAATTGCGCTGCCTGACCTGAGCCTACTGCCAAGGCTGCCACGCCTCCTTCTAAAGCTGCCACACGTTGCTCAAATACATCGGTAGTAGGATTCATTATTCGGGTGTAAATATTGCCAAATTCTTTTAATGCAAAAAGGTTGGCTCCGTGTTCAGCATTTTTAAAAGTGTAAGACGAGGTTTGGTAAATTGGCACCGCTCTCGAACGTGAAGATTCTTCAACGTTTTCGTACCCAGCATGCAGCTGTAGTGTTTCAAATTTTAATGTGTTACTCATAATAATATTTTTTAATTGTTAAAAAGAAAATTAATAGGTGTTTTATTAGTTAGGTTATCGTTAACAGGGCAACGGTCTTCAATTTGAGTTAACCACTGCTCTTTGGTTACTTTATCAAATTGTGTAGAAGTTTTTAAATTTACCTGTATGCTGGTATAACCTGCACGCTCTTTGGTTGACACCCCAAATAAACGATCGGGGTTCAGGTATCCTTCAATATCAACTTTTAGGTCGTTTAGTGTAATATCAAGTTCTTTGGCAACAATATGAGCCACCACATTAATACAACCAGCATACCCTGCAAGAATGTATTCTACCGGATTGGGAGCCACATCAGTGCCTCCAAGTTCTGCCGGCTCATCAACAGTTAGGCTAAACCCACGTACCTTAATACTTGTTTTGGCTGGAGATTTACTGGTTGAGTTAATTGAAAATTTTAGATTTTTAGACATAATGATACTTATTTTTGAAATGGTGTAAAATAAAGATTGAACCGACAACTCTGTTTACAAATTTTGCAAACTGCCGGTAAGAGATTGGATTTTTGCGATAGTGTTTTCTACACCCATTTTAACAGGGAGAAAAACTATTAGCAAGCTAAGAGCCTTACTTAAAAGTGTGCCTTAGCAGCAGCTACAGCAACACATACTATAATATGAGTGCTTAAAAAAAGAAAGAAGGGTATCGCAAAGCGACAAGTTGGTGCTTTGATATCCTGACTGGTGTTGAATTGAATTTTTCATTATATACAACTTATATTCTCCCGTGTTTATCACTTGATAAACGTTCCTTGGGATCAGGATTTAGCACCTTTTCTGTTTCTTTAATGCAGAACCAGAGTGGTTGCTAGCGCTTCTTAGAGCCTGCCTCTCCACGCTTCTTTATAAACTGGACACTCTTGAACGAGTATCTAATTGAAGGTGCAAACCTAAATAGCATTTAGAATGTTTCCAAATAAGTTTGCGAAAAATATAGGGTTTTTATAATAGAACCTTTTTCTTGGGCTATTATTGAGGGTCTGCTAAAAAAAAGGATGCCTTTCAAATTGTCGCAATTGTTTAACTTTATAAAAAAAACTAAAGTTATGACAAAGTACCCCCATCAGAGTCTCTCGCAGAGGACTCTGATGGGGGTTAATATCTAATAATCAAACTCTTAGCAGGTTTTTTTTAATTTTTATTATGGAGGTTTCAGCCAGTCGGCAGGTATTTGATTTTTGTTTATTGGCGTTTATGAACAGGAGCTAAAAAGCAGTAATCTATCACAGGTTCTGTTTGTTCCTCCTAAATATTTACTTTTGCTAATAATATTGTAACGCGTATAACAAAATGCAAGAAAAGCCAAAAACGAACCTTATAAATATATTACTGCTATTTTTTAGTGGAGGTATAATAATAATAGGAATTAACGAAACCATTAATAGTGGATTTGAAAATTCGTATTGGATTTTTATGGTATCAATTGCCTTGTTTTTATATTACCAAATTAGAAAAAACAAGAAAAAACAAGAAGAAAACAAACCTCCGATGAACCGAAGGGCTAAGCGCTATATGAATCGAAATCATTAGGAGAACAAAATTCGTTGGAAGACCTAAATATCATACTGATTGCCTTATTCTTTTCTGCTTTTTTCTCAGGAATAGAAATAGCTTTTATCTCTGCTAATAAATTGCAGTTAGAAGTGCAAGCAAAAAGTGGAGATTGGTCTGATAAGATATTAGCTAAATTTTTAACCAACCAATCAGGCTTTTTAGGCACTACGCTTATTGGCAATAATATTGCCTTGGTAGTTTACGGCATCTTTATGGCCAAAGCCATTGACCCTTGGCTAAGCCAAACACTACCTGCTGTTATCAATCAGCCAATCAGCCACTTGGTGCTGCAAACGTTAATATCTACGCTCATTGTGTTGTTTACAGCCGAGTTTTTGCCCAAAAGTTTGTTTATGCTAGAGCCTAACCGAGTGCTTAAGTGGTTAGCTCTGCCTATGTTGTTAATCTACTATTTGCTTTGGGTACTCACTTCTATAATCACGTGGGTATCTAAACAATTAATTACCTACGTTTTTAGGCTTCCATACAGCGAATCTAAACCTGTATATGGGCTGGCCGATTTAAACACCTACCTTAAAAACTTAGTAACCCCAACCGGCTTAGTGCCTGGGGCAGAAGACATACCAGATGTAGATGAAGAAATATTTACAAATGCCATAGAGTTTAAAAATTTACAAATACGTGACTGTATGATTCCCAGAACGGAGATTGTAGCGATTGATATTACAGCTAAAATAGAAGACCTCGCAGAATCGTTAATAGAAAGTGGCCACTCCAAGGTACTGGTGTATGAGTACAATATCGATAATATTTTAGGGTACTGCCATGCACATGAGCTTTTTAAAAAGCCCGAAGGCATAAAGCAAATTATGACACCCATAGTGATTGTGCCTGAAACGATGCGTGCTCAGGAGCTAATGGTTAAATTTATAACCGATAAAAAAGGAATTGCTGTAGTGGTAGATGAATACGGAGGCACAAGTGGCCTTGTATGTTTAGAGGACTTAATTGAGGAGATTGTAGGCGAAATTCATGACGAGCATGATGTTGAAGCCTTGGAAGAAGAGAAAATAAATGAGAACACTTATACACTAAGTGCACGGCACGAGGTTGAGTATCTAAACGATAAGTACGGCTGGAACCTCCCAGAAGGCGAATATGAAACATTAGGAGGTCTAATTCTCTCCATTATAGGAGATATTCCGAAAGCAGGCCAAGTGATTGACTTTGAGGGTTTTTCCGCACAAATAGTTGAAATGGAAGAAAAACGCATTATCACCATAAAACTAACAATTGGTTAGTTTTTACTAGCCTTTAGCAGATACTTTATAAGTTGGTTTATGTTTCTTTATAAGATTCCTGCCTTTAAAACCCGTCATCATCTTCCTCCTCATCGCCAAACCCATCGTCTTCTTTAGGCAGGTCATCTGTGGGGGTAATGGGGGAGTCATCAATGGCAGTAGGGTCGCTAAGGTTATAGTCTTCATCAATATCAAAATAGATGGCTCTAAATGTATTAATAAATTGGAGTGTTTCAGCTCGGTCGATGGGGCCAAATTGAAACTCACCAATTTTGGCTTTGCCCATATTGCTTTTACTGGTTAAAAAAGTATTAAATGCTTCGTTGGAGGAGTACATTAACAGCTTATCTTCTTCCATACTAAAATAATACCATGAGTCGGGAGATGCTTTTATAAATAAGTTAATGGTTTCTCCTCCTTCGGTTTTTCTAATTTCGAAAAAGCTTTCAAACTCTGCGTTTATATCTGTTCGTAATACATTAGAAATACCCGCAAACCCATCGTTGTAAAAAGCTTTTTGGTCTTCGCTCCATTTAAATTTTATGTTAGAAAAAACAAGGGGTCTTACTAAATTTGGCGACATTGATGCAAGTGGCACATACTCCAAAGATGATTTTTCTTCGTACGCTTTGGTGGCTCGGTTGCCTATGATTTCGGCCATTAAATAGAGTAATTCCGTTCGGTCTTCAATGGCTTCGGGTGCACCAATTTCTTCCACCACATTTTTAAAATCATCACCCATCATATCAAATAATGCGCTTGGTATTTTAAAATTCATAGTCATAAAACTGGTAAATTCGAGCTCGTTGGTAGCCATATTGCCCAGCCCAATGGCGGAGGCCTTAATGGCACGCGTTTTACTATTATCAATAAAGCGCACTGGACCTTCGAACCTAATATTTCGAGTTATTTCGTCATATCCAAATACTTTGCCAGAGTAGGATAAACCAAGGTCTTTATCTCTGCTTATAATCACAAACTCATTACTATCCGCTTTAAAGCTTAAAAAACCCGAAGGTTTAAAAAAGTCTTCGTCCTGCTCGTCTTCTTTATCATAACAAAACGTACTATATAAGCTAAAATCCTGGTACTTAAAATGGAGGCCGGCAGATAGTAGTTTGCCTTGAGAGGTTAAACTTTCATCAAATTTAAATACCACTTGTTCTTGTTCTCCACTACTATTATACGCAATCCAAGTGTCATAATCAGGAATACTTTTTAGGTCGAGTTTAACAAAACCATCCAACTCAAGGGCCGGCTTGTGAGCCAACATTTTTACATTGCCACGGTAAAACATACCTGGCGATATTACCAATTGGTCTGCTTCTTCAATCGTGCCATTTGCTACGGTGTGCTTGGCTGTTCGTCCTCTTTTTCCTTCGGAAAACTCTTCTAAGTGAAAATCGCTTAGTTGAATGGCAAAAGTATCTTCTTCTGAGTTGATAAAACGGTAGGTTCCATCTCCTTCAAACTCGTTTCTGGAAATAACAGTTACAGTGGCATCATATACTTCATGAAACTCATTTAATGTATCTAAAATAATGGTTGTATTTACTAATGTGCCAATTCTTGCATCTTCTAAAATAAGCACTTCTCCGTTTTCGGGTGTAATTTTAGAATCGGCCACTATAATGTACGGAATACCGCTTACTTTAAGCTCCAACGTTTGCATATCGTATTCAGCCGCAGTAGCATTAAATGCCAAGGAGTCCAAATCTTTGCGTGTCGTATAAAAGTACGAATCTTCTATGGGTACATTTTCGGGCTTAGACATAAACACTTTCTGGTTCTCCAAATCCCAAACGGCTCGTGTAATGGAGGTGTTAAATTGGGCATACGGAAACTCGATGGCGGCATCTCCGGCTATTTCGGGATTAATTTCGGCCTTTTTAGAAGGTAAATCAAAGCTCACTCTCACGTTATTACCCAAAAAGGCAGGCTTTTCCGGGTTGTCTGATTTAATATTAAACCGGGCATGCCTTGCTTTATAGCTTTCGCCACCCAAGCTGTAATTGGAAGAAAAGGTTTCTGAATTATGGGTGAGCAATGTACCACTACCCTTTACCCCTTTATTGGTTACAATTAAAGAACCGTCTAGCGTTCCATCGCCCTCGTAAAGGCTAAACGGCTCGCCTATATTACGCACATACATACTGTCTTTTTGAGGCAACCACTGCATGTGATAAGTAGCGGCTGTGGCGTGGGGAAAGGTCACGCCATTAAACTCTTCGTTGCGCATTTCGTACTGAAATCCACTACTGGCAACAGAGTCGGGGTAGAAAATAAAAGCTTCACTTTCGAGTACCGTGGTTAAAAACTCTAGTTTCCCATTGCCAACTAAGCCTCTTTTATCGAGCGATAGCCTATTAAATAATCGCCCGTTGCCTCCAAATAGTTGGTACCCTTCGGGTGGAACACTGTGCTCGAAGCCCAAGGAATAATCGGGCATAATATGCAGGTTTTCGGCAAATTCAGGAAACCAGCCATTTGAAAAAAAGGTGCCAACAAACTGAATAGCCGAAAAATCACTATCGCTTAAGCTATCTAAGTCGAAAGGGGGTAGCTTAAAATACATTGATTTGTCGTAGGCTCCACCTAATATTTCGGGCCTATCAAAATAAACAACCGAGCCTGTACCTCCCCCTTTAAATTTGGGGTAATTGGGTATTACCTCCTTTCCTGCTTTATTATTGGGCTTGCTAATGTAAAGCACCCCCGAGGTGCCACTAATGGCCGACATGTCTTTGGGCTGGTTATTGTTGGCTATGGTAGGTGCTTCGGTTTGGTCAAAGCCGGTTGTTGTAGTGCCTGCTGGTGGTTGGGTAGCCGAGGAGTCTATTTTTACTTCTAACCCTTCTTTGGGAATACCCGCCAAAGAGTTGTCCACTTTTTTTCGTTTGCCCCCTCGGCTGTCTTCTTCGAGTATGTAGAACTGGATAGAATCAATTTGATTCATTTCCACCAAGAAACTATCATACCTAAAAATAAATTCGTGGCCCACGTAATCAAAATTACCTGCCGCTAGCTTTCCGTTAAATTTAATGTCTTTATTGGGCATCATAGTTACCCTATTGCTATCGGGGTCAACCGAAACATCTAAGATTTGAGAGAGGTAAAATTTATCAACACCATTAAAATGAAATTCTTGAGAAGCAAGGTCTAAAATTCCATTAAAGCCACGATCAATTTTAGAGAATAACAAGATGTTATCATAATCTGCTTTTCCTTTTTGCGCACGGCCCTTATGTTTGGCTTTTTCGGTAAGTGTAATCTCTCCGGATAGGGTGTTATAATTTATATACCCTCTCCTCATTAAATCGAGCATAGCTCCTCTCAATACTTTCGGGTCAAGTTTTCTGGCTTCAGCTAAATCATCGGAGTAGAACTGGTCTGTTTTTTCTTTTTGCGCATAGTAAAGCACTAGTTTTAATGGGTTATAATCGTATAAACCAACCACTTCATTAAACATATTACGATCGTAATATTCATTTGATTGAATTAATAAGGGTATTTCGGTGCGGGCAGATATCGTAGATACATAAAGGCTGTCCTCTGGCAAGTGCCATTTAATCATATCAGCTGTAAAGTTAATATCGTACATACTTGCTACATAAGGGGTATTTCTAAAATCGCCTTTTTCGCGCGTAACGATGAGTGTTTGTGAGTTAAGGTTGTAACTAACCTGCACGGCTGGGTGATAGATAGAATCATATTTATCATAAATTACGATAGAGGCTAATTGGGCTGTTACAATAGAATCTGCAAAAACAAACCGAAATGATTTAGCTTTAAACTTAGTTCCTCCTGCGCTTTCTACCCTAATTTCTGCAAGCCCCTTAAACTTGCCTTCGCTTACTATTTTTTTGCCGGCAAGGGAAAACCCTCCTTTATAATAAAACTCAGCCCCTCCAAGGTGTTGCACATTTACCGTATTACTTAATGATTTAAATCTTGGATATGAGAGTTTGTTGGGGTCTTTGTTCTCTTGTGGTTTGTATTCAAAAACACCTGGTATTGGCTCTTCCAACATAGGAATGTATGTAAGATTAGCCCCTTTTGCATAAAAAAGTGTTTGAGTAATATCAAATTCAAATCCTTTAAACTCCACATACACAGAATCGGGAGATAAGCCAACCGAAGACCAATCGAATTGCCCCTTTTGGCCAACAAACACTTGGGCCATAATAAGAAGAGCCCCTTTGCTATTTTTTACCACACTGGTATCAAAAGGAGTAGTAATTTCCAAATTTACTCGTTCAAAAACGATGGCTGGACCTAATATGGGTCTTGTAAGTACTTCCTCTACTACTATTTCATTAACAGGCTCTTCCTCAAAATTGGTGGTGTCCTCTTCCCAGCTAGTTCCCCAAGCATCATCGTAGTTTTCTTCTTCGTTCCAATCCTCAAATACGTCTTCTTCGGTTGCCGGAGGTTCTTCAATAGGCTCAATTTCTTCGACTCCATATAAAAATACATACTCTCTATTTTGTGCATAAAGTTGATACCCTTTGGAGTGGTATAATGCTCCGGTTTCAAAAAAGAGGCGAGTTGTTTGGTAAAATGTGATAGATTTGCTTAATGGATATTCGTTAAGCACTTTTTGAGAAACGAGCAAAAAGCTGGTGAGTACTTTTGCCGATGCGTGTTCGTCATTTATGGCGGAAGCAAGGGCTCCAAAATACTCTTTAAGGTGACCCCTCGTTTTAGCTCCTTGGTTTTTTAATTGTTTGGTTTGCTTGGTAATTTTTGCTTGCAATTCGGGCGAGTAGTCTTTCCAGGCAATGGCAAAAGATTCGCCAATGGCGGCTATTTCTTCATTATTGGTTTGGCTTAGCAATGTGCGTACCTCATCACCAAATACCCCTAACTTATAGGTAAATTCAAACTCTTGCCCTTGCCCTTTGAGGCTTAATATTCCAAGAACAGCTATGATGAGAAGTTTCTTCATTTGTTTAAACCACGAAATTTAGGAAGAATAGAGGTGAGATGTTTATTTTTTAGTAATTATTAAGGTAGTAAAACTACGCCACTAAGACCCTAAGGCTCAAAGAAACACTAAAAAACTTGTTTCTTTGCACTTTCGCAGGAATGACAATTATCCTTTAAAACGAGCCATTGTCCATTTATTGCGCACTTTATGATGTACATAGTCGAGATTAACTTCCTTTGCACATTTAATTATATCACCCAAATCTGTTTCATAAAAGCCACTTAACAAAACGGTTCCGCCTTTGGCACTCAACGATTTTTTATAATAATGCATTTGGCTTATTAATATATTTTTGTTGATGTTGGCTAAAATAACATCGTAGCCATTATCTATTTTTACCTCCTCAATGGATGCTTTCACTACTTGAACCCTAACATTATTCACTTCGGCATTTTCCATTGTGTTTTCCACACACCAGTCGTCAATATCAAAGGCAAATACGGATTTGGCTCCTTGCTTTTTTGCCAGAATAGCTAAAACGCCTGTTCCTGTACCCGCATCCATCACAGATTTATCTTTAACATCTAACGTTAACATTTCTGCCAACATTAGGTGGGTAGTTTCGTGGTGTCCCGTACCAAAACTCATTTTTGGGGTTATGATTAACTCAATGGGGTAAACAGGCAAATGGGTATGAAAAGGTGCTTTTACCACACAAGTTTCGTCTATAATGATGGGGTCGTAATTTTTTTCCCATTCCTTATTCCAATTTTGTTTTATCGTTTCTTTGTGTACAAAGCTAAAATTGGCTGTTGAGGAGTATCGCTCATGGATGTCATTTAAGAGTGCTTCGTTAAATTCCTCTTCTAAAAAAGTAATAAAACCTGTGGCTGTTTCTTGAAAGGTATCGAACCCCAAGGTTGAAAATTCTGCAATGAGTATTTCCGTAAACTCGGGGCGGCATGTAATTGTAAACTCTTGGTAGCTCATAGCAAAGGCGTTATTGGCAGCCGGCAAACGTGGGTGATTCAGTAAAACAGACAACAAAGTCAGCTTCGCTTTTATCCTTGGTAAAATAAATAGCAAAATCAGCTAATCCTATATTCTCCACAAAAAACCACATCCCTGGCTGGTCGGCATATAACTTATTTTCTTCCTCATAAATAAGCATATCAGCAAAAGCTTCTGATTCTTCTTCAAATACCCAAAAGTCTGCCCCTTGCTTGGTGGGGGTTTCGTAAACGGCTCCTTGCAAACGGCAATAGGGTTGGTTTTGAGCAGTTGAGCTAAACCCTATTGCAAAAAAAGCTACGAGGAATATGAGATACTTTACCAAGCTAAAATGAGTTGATTATGTCCATAAAATCGCGCGATTTTAAAGAGGCTCCACCGATAAGCCCCCCATCGATATCTGGTTGGCTAAATAGCTCATTGGCATTGGTTGGTTTACAACTGCCCCCGTATAAAATAGAAGCCTCATCGGCTATTGTATTTCCAAATTTGGAAGCAATATGTGCACGCAATGCCTTGTGCATTTCTTGTGCTTGGTCTGAGGAAGCCGTAACTCCTGTGCCAATGGCCCATATAGGTTCGTAGGCAATTACCACTTTGCTCATTTGTTCTTCCGTTAGGTGAAACAAGCTTTCTGTAATTTGGGCACTCACAAAACGTTCATGTTTGCCAGATTCTCTTATGTTCAATGATTCGCCACAGCAAAATATGGGGGTTAAATCGGCTTTTAAGGCCAACTCAACCTTGGTGGCTAGTTGCTCATTGGTTTCGTTATGGTATTCTCTTCGCTCGCTATGCCCAATAATTACATAGCTTGCACCTGTCGATTGAATCATTGAAACAGATATTTCGCCTGTGTAAGCACCAGATTCATGTGTGCTACAATCTTGTGCAGCTACATGCAGCTTCTCCACATTTTCGGTTAATTTACCAACAGCCGAAAGGTGAATATACGGTGTTCCTAAAACCACAGTTACTTCATCTCTTAGCTCATCGGTTACCATATTGGTAATTTCAGACGCAAGTTTTAACCCCTCTTCCAAGGTATTATTCAATTTCCAGTTTCCTGCAACAATCTTTTTTCTCATAACTAATTTAAGTGCTTATAGTATGTAAAGTTAAATCCTATTATTTATAAACCTATCATAATAAAAAAATAGCACTTTGGCATTAGAGCAAAAATTAGATAATACGCTGTACAGACCAAATCAAGATTTATTGTATATTTGGGTCTCATTATATAATTAAATTAATTTTAAAAACCATGAAGAAATTATTAACGACTATTGCGCTTGTAGGAGTAATGTTTTTTGGCTCGAATGTAGCAAATGCGCAGGCACAAAAATATTTAAATATTGGCGGAGCCGGCACAGGGTTTTATGGAAGTATAGAATTTCCTGTCAGCTCAGTAATAACTGTTGCGCCTCAGTTTAGTACTAACTACAATTTTAATACACTTGTAATTGCAGGAAAGGCCAACTTTTATTTAGATGAGGTATTTGAATTGGATAGCTCATGGGATGTGTATGCAGGAGCTAACCTTGGTTGGAGAGTTGAGACAGGCAATGATGGTGTTAATTTTGGTCTTCAAGTTGGAGCTAGGTGGTTTTGGGATGACAAATGGGGTGTAAATGCTGAAGTTGGTGGTGGTACTGGTGTACTAGGCGGAGTTGGAGTAACCATGAAAATGTAGAAGAAATTAGCATAAAAAAGGGAAGCAATTGCTTCCCTTTTTTATGCTATAAATGCTGTATGATATTTTTAAAATCTTCGTAGTTAGCTGAACAACTAAGCGCCTCCTTTTCTTTTTCTAAAAACACTTTTAGCGAATCAGGAATTTCCAATTTAATGCCTAGTGTAGGTTCTACCACTTCTTTAAACTTGATAGGATGAGCAGTTTCTAAAAATACGCCCGTTACCTCATGCCCTTTTTGATATTCCTTTAGCCCTAAATAGCCTACAGCTCCGTGTGGGTCGGCTGTGTAGCCCAGTTGCTGAAGATGCTTTAACGATACTTTGGTTTCCTTATCGGTGTAAGTATATCCAGAAACAGCCGCTTTAAACTTGTTTTGAGATTTGCCAAATAAATAATTAAGGCGGGTAAAATTACTTGGGTTGCCCACATCCATAGCATTGGAAATGGTTTGCACGCTTGGTTTAGGTGTAAATACTCCAGTAGCTAAGTAGTTAGGCACAATATCATTTGCATTAGTGGAGGCCACAAAATGATGAATGGGTGCCCCCATTTGTTGGGCAAAATAGCCTGCGGTTAAGTTGCCATAATTACCACTGGGCACTGAAAACACGATGGGTTTGTTGGTGCTTTTTTGTAATTGCCCATAGGCATAAAAATAATAAAAAGTCTGCGGTATTAACCGTGCAATATTAATGGAGTTGGCAGAGGTTAAACCTAACTCTTGGTTCAAATCTTTATCTAAAAAGGCCTTTTTTACCAAGTGTTGGCAGTCGTCAAAGTTCCCCTCAATTTCTATGGCTTTAATATTTTTACCAAGGGTAGTCATTTGTTTTTCTTGGAATGGGCTTACTTTTCCTTTGGGGTAAAGCAGCACAACTTGCACGCCTTCAACGCCTAAAAACCCATTGGCTACGGCACTGCCTGTATCGCCAGAAGTGGCAGCCAGCACAGTTACTTCTTCTTTTTTAACTCTGTTAAAATAACTTAAACAACGTGCCATAAACCGAGCACCTACATCTTTAAATGCTAACGTGGGGCCGTGGTAAAGCTCTAGCGAATACACATCTTCTTCCACCTTAACCACAGGGGTTTCAAACGAAAGCACTTCGTACACCAATGTTTTTAGCTCATTTTCAGGAATTTCGTTTCCAATAAATAATTTGGCTACCTCAAACCCAATTTCTTGTAAGCTTAGGTTGGGTAGGTTGTTAAAAAAAGCATCGGGCAAAACAGGGATTTCTTCGGGCAAAAAAAGGCCATTATCCTCGGGCAATCCTTTACGAACGGCTTCTTGAAAACTTATTTTTTGGGAGGGGTTATTGGTACTAAAATAATTCATATTTATACACGGATAGCTCCTTGTGGATTAATTTGAAATTGATAATAATTGACTTTAATATTGGCGTGCTGAAAAACCTTTTTATAGGCTTGCAGCACTTTTTGGGCAGATTCTTTTCCTTTGCAAAAGCTAAAAATGGTGGGCCCTGAGCCTGCAATATTGGTACCGATGGCACCTGCGGCTAAGGTTGCTTTTTTGGCTTCATCGTACTGAGGAATAAGGGTTGACCGCTTAGGTTCGGCAAGCATATCCACCATCGAGCGGCCTAGCAAATCGTAATTATGAGAGGTTAACGCCAGCACCAAACCCGCCACATTGCCAAATTGAATAACGGCATTAGAAATAGGCATTGTTTGACCTAGCATTCGCTTGGCTTGTTTGGTTTTAATTTCTACTTGCTGGTGAGCTGCTACTATCCATAAATCATCAGGATAAGAAATGGACAACACATCCATTTCTTTATTGCTCCTAATTACCGAAAATCCACCTAGTAAAGAAGGAGCCACATTATCGAAATGAAGCTGATTGGAGGCTAGCTGCTCGCCTGCCCCAGCAAAGGGCAGTAACTCTTTTCGGGTAAATGGGTTGCCCAATAGCTCATTAACCGCAAAAGCTCCTGCTACTGCTGCCGAGGAAGAAGAACCTAGCCCACTACCTGGCATTACGGTTTTTTGAATGCTGAACGAAACGCCTCTTTTTTCTCCCACGGCATCAAGCAGAGCTTTAGCAGCTACCGTGGTTACATTTAGCTCGGGTTCGGTTGGCAATCCTTCTGCTCCCGTAATCGACTCGATGATGAGTTTGCCTGTGTCGTTAAACCACACCTCCACAAAATCACCCAGCTTAGGTATTGCAAACCCAAATACATCAAACCCACACGATACGTTTGCGATGGAGGCTGGGGCAAATACTTTTATTTTATTATTCGTCATTGTTTGTTTTTTCGTCATTCAGAAGGAGGAACGACTGAAGAATCCCTTTATATATTGATGAGATTATTCACTCACTTCGTGTCGCTACAGAATGGCGTTGAATTTCACGTATTGGCCGACTTAATAATATCGGCAAAAATACCACTGGCCGTAACTTCGGCACCGGCACCGGCACCTTTAATTACCAAAGGCTGCGAAAAATACCTTCTACTTTTAAAAGATACAATATTGTCCTTGCCATCTAAATGGTAAAATGGATGATCAGAAGCTACCTCCATTGGTTGTGTAGAAGCTTCTTCGGCATTAAATTTGGCTACATACTTTAGCTTTTTGCCATTTTTTTGAGCGGCTTCGTATTGCTTCTTAAAAAAGGCTTCCTCTTTTTCAAGAGCTTCAAAAAAGGCTTCCCCTTCATACTCCATACAATGAACAGGCACACAAGGAGTTGTTTTAATATCCTTTTCTTCCAATTCATTTCCTGCTTCACGGGCGAGAATGAGTAGTTTTCTCATTACATCTTTGCCACTAATATCAAGCCTTGGGTCGGGTTCGGTATAACCTTCGTCTTTGGCTTGGCGCACCACGGAGGCAAAACTTTTGATGCCATTATAGGTGTTAAAAATAAAATTAAGACTCCCCGAAAGAACTCCTTGCACTTCCAAAATTTCATCTCCACTTTTCACCATATCATTAAGGGTAGAAATTACGGGTAACCCTGCGCCCACATTGGTTTCAAACAAAAAGGTAGTTCTAAATTTTTGCTCTAATGTCTTCAACTCACTGTAATTGGCATAACTAGAAGAACAAGCTACTTTGTTTGGAGTTACAATAGAAATACTCTCTGCTAACACACGGGCATAAGTAGAGGCAACGTCTTCGGAAGCTGTATTATCAACAAAAACGGTGTTTCGTAGGTTGAGTTCACTCATTTTTGCTATAAACGAGTTAATTTGCATCGGTTGTCCTTTGCCCAACACCTCTTTCCAATTTTCTAAAGAAACCCCATCTGTGTCAAAACTCATCGTGCGGCTATTGGCCAAGCCTACCACTTTTACATCTAGTTGGTGTTTGGTATATAAATAGGATTGTTGCGATTTTATCTGATCTAATAAAGTGGCTCCCACATTACCTACACCCACAATAAATACGTTTAGTGATTTAGTGTCTGATAAAAAGAAGGCTTCGTGTACACTGTTTAAGGCCTTTTTTAAATCTTTATAATAGATTACCACCGAAATATTTCGTTGCGAAGAACCATTGGCAATGGCCACCACATTTACCCCATTATGGCCAAGGGTATTAAACATTTTACCACTTACACCTACCTGGTCGCGCATTTTATTGCCCACAATGGAAATAATGGAAAGTGTAGTTTTAATTTTAAGGGGGGCTACTTTTCCCACATTTATTTCCAACTCAAATTCTTGTTCAATGGCTTCGCGAGCGGCTTCAACTACATCGGGCAAAATAGCCACCGAAATAGAATGCTCTGAGGAGGCTTGCGTAATTAAAATTACGTTTACTTCTGCATTGGATAATGCCCTAAATAAGCGGTGAGAAAAATTAGGGATTCCTACCATTCCTGGCCCTCGGAGGGAAATCAAGGCGATATCTTTTATGCTGGTTAGGCCTTTAATAATGGTACTTGAACCATTCGAGTCTTCTGAAATTAAGGTGCCAGGATGGGCAGGGGCAAAGGTGTTTTTAATTTGAATAGGTATCTTTTTCTTTAAAACAGGCATTATAGAGGGAGGATAAATCACCTTAGCCCCAAAGTGAGATAGTTCCATCGCCTCTTCGTAAGAGATTTTTTCGATAACGTGCGCTCGCTTCACAATTCGAGGGTCAGCCGTCATCATACCACTTACATCAGTCCAAATTTCTAAGATAGAAGCACCTAAAGCCCCAGCAATAATGGCAGCCGTATAGTCGGAGCCTCCTCGGCCGAGGGTAGATAAGAACCCGGCTTTGGAGGAGGCAATAAAACCCGGGCAAATATGGATGCCTTGGCAATTGCCTAGCTCCGCAATAATGGCTTTGTTGGTTTTATTAAAATCTACCGAAGAAGTACCTGTTTGGGTAAAAATAAAAGTTCTTGGGTCGAGCAATGTGGCTTCTGGCAATTCTAACTTTACATATTCTGCTATAATTAATGAAGAAAGTCGCTCTCCAAAGCTTACAACTTGGCTGTAGGTTCTGGTGGTTAGTTCATCTACCAAAGAAACCCCCTTACACACCTCCTGAAGTTTAATAATGAGTTCATCAACCTTTGCTAAAAGAGCAGCAGTGTTCTTATGCTCAAATAATTGAGCAACCGCTTCTTTGTGCTGGTTTTCAAGTGTTGAAATGCTTTTAATGTAAAACTTATCTGCATTGGCAGCTTCTTTGGCTATTTGCTCTAGCTTATTAGTAACACCACTAAAGGCCGAAACCACGATAATGAGCGGCTGTTCTTGCGATTTGGACTTTATAATGTCCTTTACGCGTTTTATGTTTTCTGCGTTGGCAACGGAAGTGCCACCAAATTTTAAAATTTGCATTATTGTAGTAAGAAAAGTGTTGTAATTGAGAGAGGAGTTTACGCATAAACTCCGTGGCGGAGGTAAGATATATTAACCCCTACGGGTAATACATGTCATCGTAATACCAAACATCATCCTGCCTTGAATGGCAGTTATGGTAGTAAATATGGTTTGTCTGTTATTCACGAGGGGGCAAATGTAAAACAGGAATTGTTGCGAGGCAATAGAAATACTAGAAATAAAACTGCTCTTAACAAACGTCATTCTCCTAATTTCCTTTTCACCACTCCTGCACGTCATACCACGAATTTCTTCTTCAGAAATGTCGGGGGATCCCTTAGACCATAACCACCTTGTAAATGTCCGTTGGTTACGGACGAGATTGTCTGGCATACGACCAGACAATGACGATTGTAGTAGGCGTTGTTGGTAAAGTGATTAACGGTACTGTTACGCGTATACAGAACATTGATGGACTTCGTGCTTGTCAGGTGGTTCGTCAAGCAGGATAATGGCGGGTAGTAGTAGCGTCAATGGTAGGGAATCTCTCATTAATTTAGAAAGTCACTCCGCAGGAGTCTTAACCATTAGGAGGCCTTTATAAATGAATAAGACTTTTCCGTTGCACTACGAAATAACGTGTTAATTCTTTAATATCTCAAGTATATCGTCAGATTCTGAATTTAAGTAGTGATTAATTCTCAAAACATTGCAAATAAGCAGCTCAGAAACATTATTGGTTGTTAGATTTCCTGTGTTAAGATACACTATTTTCGGAGGTGTCCCATACATAGCATTAAGGTCAACAAAATCTGAATCAAAAGTGACCACCGCAAAATTATTATTTTTGGCGTACTCAAAAATTTCAAAGTCTGATGAATTTTCCAATCCAACGAAGCGCACTTGTTGACAATTGGAAAAACCAGAGGGTAGAAATTTTAGTATTTTGGGTGATATGTTCTGATCAAACAGGAGGTTCACGTAACAGTAATCAACCTTCTTTCTTTGTCCGCAGCGTATGCAAGGCAGGCATCAATCATCTCATCAGTTAGTTCTTCAAAATCCGACTTTATGTCTTCCCGACTCATTCCATTAGAGAGCCAGTTTAATACATCGTAAACGGTGATTCGAGTTCCTTTGATGCAAGGTTTCCCAAATCGCTTGTCTGCTCGTATCTCCAAAACCTGTTGATAATTCATATAGTAAAGATACGAAAGATAATATTAATTATACGTCATTGCAAGAATGGAATCCGACCAGTTGGCGGATCAGCGTAGGTAAATGACAGAAAACATGTCCTGTCCCGTCCTTAAAAATGGAGACCCCGCAACAAGTGCGGGGAAACGTTCTTTTTATGTACATCTAAAAAAAGTTCTAACTACCACACGCAATACACTCATCGGGGTTATCCAATGAGCAAGCCATATCTGCTTGGTTTTGCTCTTTAAGTGCTTCGGTATTTACTTCTTGTTCGTGTTCTTTGGTTACCGTAAACTGAATGGCATTAGTGGCCGCATTAGAACGTAAATAATACATGCCAGTCTTCAACCCTTTTTTCCAAGCGTGGAAGTGCATAGAGGTTAATTTGCCAAAGTTAGGGTCTAATATATGCACATTCATACTTTGCGATTGGCATACATAGGCACCTCGGTCTGCCGCCATATCAATTATCGTTTTTTGCGAAATCTCCCACACCGTTTTATACAGGTCTTTTATATGTTGAGGAATGTTAGGAATATCCTGTACCGACCCATTGGCTTGAATCAATCGGTTTTTCATTGCATCATCCCAAAGGTTTAATTTGATGAGGTCTTTTAATAAATGCTTATTAACCACCACAAACTCACCCGAAAGCACCCTTCTATTATAAATATTGGTGGTGTAAGGCTCAAACGTTTCGTTATTGCCCATTATTTGAGAAGTTGAAGCCGTTGGCATAGGTGCCATCAATAAAGAGTTTCTAACTCCATTTTTCTTCACTTCTTTTTTCAACCCTGCCCAATCCCATCTATCTGAAGGATTTACACCCCACATATCAAACTGGAAGATTCCTTTAGAAACAGGTGACCCTTTAAAGGTTTCATACGCACCATCTTTAATCGCTAAATCTTTAGATGCCGTCATCGAAGCAAAGTACATCGTTTCAAAGATGTCTTTGTTCAATGCTTTTGCTTCTTCCGATTCAAATGGCATACGAAGCAATAAAAACGTATCGGCTAACCCTTGCACGCCTAGCCCAATAGGGCGGTGGCGCATATTTGAGGTTTTTGCCTCTTCTACCGGGTAATAATTCCCATCAATTACCTTATTCAGGTTTTTAGTAGCGGTATAAGTTACATCGTATAATCTTTGATGATCGAAGGTGCCATCAATGACGAATTTGGGTAACGATAATGAAGCTAAATTACACACGGCCACTTCATCAGGGGCAGAGTACTCAATAATCTCAGTACAAAGATTACTAGACTTAATTACCCCTAAATTCTTTTGATTCGATTTTTTATTGGCGGCATCCTTATACATCATATAAGGCGTGCCTGTTTCCATTTGCGATTCAAGGATTTCGAACCATAAATCTTGGGCTTTCACCATTCTACGCTGCTTGCCTTCCTTT
The DNA here is from genome assembly GCA_026989535.1 of Cyclobacteriaceae bacterium. GTDB lineage: Bacteria > Bacteroidota > Bacteroidia > Cytophagales > Cyclobacteriaceae > JAKISE01. The sequence goes on along the minus strand of JALSJD010000048.1, from coordinate 60,548 downwards.
ACATATTTATTATAAAGTCTTTCAAAATCATTGCCATAGCAATCGGCTAAGCCGGGTGCTTCGTTCGGGCAAAATAGTGCCCAATCTTCGTTGGCTTCTACTTTTTGCATAAATAAATCAGGAATCCAAAGGGCATAAAACAAATCTCTGGCTCTTAATTCTTCTTTACCGTGGTTTTTCTTAAGGTCTAAGAAAGAGAAAATATCATCGTGCCAAGGCTCTAAATAAATGGCAAAGCTGCCTTTACGTTTGCCCCCCCCTTGGTCAACGTAGCGGGCGGTCATATCAAAGTTGCGAAGCATAGGAACAATGCCATTGGAGATGCCGTTGGTGCCCCGAATGTAAGAGCCTGTTGCCCGTACATTATGAATGCTTATGCCAATACCACCCGCTGATTGCGAAATTTTAGCGGTTTGCTTTAGCGTGTCATAAATCCCATCAATGCTATCGTCTTTCATGGTAAGTAAAAAGCAGGATGACATTTGTGGTTTAGGGGTAGCCGCATTAAACAGCGTAGGTGTGGCATGCGTAAACCACTTTTCGCTCATTAAGTTGTAGGTTTCAATGGCTGCATCCACATCACTCATGTGGATACCAATAGCCACACGCATTAACATATGCTGAGGGCGTTCCACCACTTGCCCATCTAATCGCATTAAATACGAACGCTCTAGTGTTCTAAATCCAAAATAATCGTACCCAAAATCACGGTCATAAATAATGCTAGAATCTAATAAAGCGGCATGCTTATTAATTACCCCATAGGCTTCTTTCGAAATTAGAGGTGCATTTTTATTGGTTTTAGGGTCAATATAGGTGTAAAGCCTTTTCATAGTGTTTGAAAAAGATTTACTAGTAGTTTTATGGAGATTTGAAATGGCTACCCTTGCTGCTAGCTTGGCATAATCGGGGTGGCTTGTGGTTAGCGAAGCAGCAGTTTCAGCTGCCAAATTATCAAGCTCAACCGTAGAAACACCATCGTAAATACCTGCAATTACTTTTTTGGCAATATCAATCGGAGTGATGTATTTAGAATCTAATCCATAGCAAAGCTTCTCAATTCGCGCTGTTATTTTGTCAAACTTTACCGATTCGTGTCGGCCATCTCTTTTTACTACTAGCATTGGGTTATTCAGGTTTGGGTAGGATAATAAATGGGTTTTAAAAGTCTTCGTCTAAACTAAACTTAGGTGTTTCGTCTTGGTCGGAGGTAACGCCTGCTTTTTTGTACTCTCCAACTCTTTTCTCAAAAAAGTTGGTTTTGCCTTGCAAGGAAATAAGCTCCATAAAATCGAATGGATTAGATACTCCATATTGTTTTTTGCAACCTACCTCCATTAATAGACGGTCGGCCACAAATTCAATGTATTGGCACATTAGTTCAGCATTCATACCAATAAGGCCAACGGGCAATGCTTCTGTCACAAATTCTTTTTCCATATCCACCGCATCTACAATTATATTGGTGATAACCTGAGGGTCGAGTTTGTTAACCACGTGGTTATTATAAAGGAGGCAGGCAAAATCACAATGCAAACCTTCGTCTCTTGATATTAATTCGTTAGAAAAGCTTAAGCCGGGCATTAAACCCCTCTTTTTTAGCCAAAAAATAGAGCAAAAACTACCAGAAAAGAAAATGCCTTCTACGGCAGCAAAAGCAATAAGTCTTTCTGCAAAAGAGCCTTCATCAATCCAACGTAAAGCCCAGTCCGCTTTTTTCTTTACAAACGGCAGGGTATCAATGGCATTAAATAATTTGTCTTTTTCTTTATTGTCCTTAATGTAGGTATCTATAAGTAATGAGTATGTTTCCGAATGTATGTTTTCGATGGCAATTTGAAAACCATAAAAGAATTTAGCTTCGGTGTATTGTACTTCAGATACAAAATTTTCTGCTAAATTTTCGTTTACAATGCCATCGCTTGCCGCAAAAAAGGCTAGTACGTGGCTAATAAAGTGGCGTTCGCCATCGTTTAAATTAGCCCAATCTTTTATGTCCTGGCTAAGGTCTATTTCTTCGGCTGTCCAAAAGCTTGCTTCTGCTTTTTTATAATATTCCCATATATCATCATGCTCTATCGGGAAAAGAACAAACCGTCCTTTGTTTTCTTTTAATATGGGTTCTTCAGACATTAGACTTATAATTTATAATTACTGCTCAAATTAAACATAGTACTCCCCGCTAAATATTGTGTGTAATCAATAAAAAGCATCCCGATAGCAATCGGGAGAAACGATATTTATTTCACAATTGAAATTGCTACAAAAAAGCGCTTTTTGGTGGGTTCACCGCCTACAAAAAAGAGGAAACAATATGGAAAAATCAAGCACTTTAAAAAAAGATTTTTTTGCCATATTTGCTATTAAAATAATACAAAAAACTAGTATATCTTATTGATAATCAACTATATATGTACAAGTGTTGAATTTATAACTTAATTCTATATATCTCATTTTGAGACAATTGCAAATTTGAAAATATTTGTAATATGCGCTCAAAAATATTGATGCCTAACAAGTTGAGGTTTTTGTAAATAATTGCCACATTTTAAAAAGGCTTGGTTTTAGAAAACTAAACCCCTAAATTTGCACTCCATTTTGGAAAATCTGAGATAAAGTTAAATAATTAAGATGTACGCAATAGTAGAAATAGGCGGCAAGCAGTTCAAAGTAACACAAGACCAATTCGTTTATGCACCAAAAATGCAAGGCGAGGAAGGCGCTTCCGTAGAATTCGACCGAGTATTGTTAATGGATAACGATGGCAAGGTTGAAGTAGGAGCACCCACAGTTAAGGGCGCCAAGGTTTCAGGTAAAATTCTGGGGCATGTAAGAGGAGACAAAGTAATTGTCTTTAAGAAAAAGAGGAGGAAAGGCTATAAGGTTCGTAACGGGCATCGCCAAGACTTCACAAAGGTTTTAATTGAAGGTATTTCTAACTAAGATAGATAATGGCACATAAGAAAGGAGCAGGTAGTTCTAAAAACGGAAGAGAGTCGGAAAGTAAACGACTTGGCGTTAAAATATATGGTGGTCAGGCTGCAATCGCAGGCAATATTATTGTTCGTCAAAGAGGAACGAAACACCACCCGGGAATCAATGTTGGTTTAGGTAAAGACCACACCTTGTTTGCACTCAAATCAGGTGTGGTAAATTTCACTAAAGGAAGAAACAATCGTTCGTATGTTTCGGTGGATGAAGTAGAAGCATAAGATTGTTTGTCCCCTAATATTAAAAAAGCCTCTCCAAATTTTTGGAGAGGCTTTTTTAATGGCCAGTTTAAACCGTGGCATTAGGTAGAGTTGTTGACCGACTAATTACGAACTAGCCCGAACTATTTATAAATATTTTAAAAATGAACTCAAAACCAATCTTAAGCTTTGAAAATCTACTATTTATGCCCTTTTTAGTATTGAGGCCACTCCGAAAACAGACAATTTTCACAAAAAGAGTTATTTTGGTTTTGGGTGTTTTCGGAGTGGACTCAACTAATCATCTCAAATCCACAATACGGCACTAATACCTTCGGTATTTTAATACCGTTGGCCGTTTGATTATTTTCTAAAATAGCAGCCACAATTCGTGGTAAAGCCAAGGCACTTCCATTAAGCGTGTGCAATAATTGCGTTTTTTTATCCACTCCTTTAAAGCGAAGTTTTAATCTGTTTGCTTGGTAGGTTTCAAAATTACTTACCGAGCTAACCTCCAACCATTTTTTCTGCGCTGCCGAAAATACTTCCATATCGTAAGTGATGGCCGATGTAAAACCTAAATCGCCTCCACAAAGCAGCAATACCCGGTAAGGCAGCTCCAGTTTTTTAAGTAAAGATTGAATGTAATTACTCATTTCGTCCAACGCTTTATACGATTTATCAGGATGTTGAATTTGCACAATTTCTACTTTATCAAATTGATGAAGTCGGTTTAGCCCGCGTACATGCGCGCCCCAAGAACCAGCCTCTCGCCTAAAACAAGGTGTAAAACCTGCATGTTTTTTAGGCAAGTCTTCTTCTTTCAAAATTTCGCCACGGTACATATTGGTAATAGGCACTTCGGCTGTAGGTATTAAATAATAATCGTCTTCGGTGGCATGGTACATTTGCCCTTCTTTATCGGGCAACTGCCCTGTAGCAATACCCGAAGCTTGGTTAATTAAAATGGGAGGCTGCACCTCATTATAACCTGCATTGGTGGCTTCATCTAAAAAAAAATTTACCAAAGCTCGTTGCAGTTTAGCTCCTTTGCCTTTATACACAGGAAACCCTGCACCTGTTATTTTATTACCCAGCTCAAAATCGATTATGTCATATTTTTCAATAAGATCCCAATGAGGAGTGGCACCATCATATAGCGAGGGCACATCTCCATGCGTGCTTAGTACTTTATTGTCTTTATCGGAGTTGCCCGCTGGCACTTTAGGGTTGGGTACATTAGGAATGGTGTAAAGTAATTGTTGTAATTCTTCCTCCACACTTTTTAGCTCTTCGCCAAATTGCTTGCTTTCAGCTTTATAAACGGCTGTTTTCTTTTTTGCATCCTCGGCTTCTTCTTTTTTGCCCTGGCTCATAAGTTGCCCAATTTGTTTCGAGAGCTGATTTGCCTCCGCTAATGCATCATCATTTTTCTGTTGAATGGCTTTCCGTTGGTCATCCAAACTCAAAAGTGAATTAATTGCTTTTTCAGCCTCTTTAAAGTTTCTTCTTAGTAATCCGCTAATTGCAACTTCTTTATTTTCTTTGATTTGGGCAATTTGTAACATAACCTTAGGCAGTGTTTAAGCTGCAAAATAAGGTAATAAGCATCAATAAAAGCTACTTAACACTGCCATAAATATTGATTTTGTACAAATACTCGATTATTCTTTGAAAATAATAAAGCAAACCCCTATACTTGCACTACCAATAACGAACAAAGCCATTTCTGGTAGCCGTTCAATCAAAATCGTTTATTGCATTCCGATAGTTAAAACGACCACACAAATAACATTTTATAGATCTTAACAGACTACCATGTTCTTAATCAAGAACACACATTACACAAATTTATGTACACATTAGAAGAATTAAATGTGCACCTCCTTTCTGAATTAAAGGAGATTGCCGAAAAGTTAGAGGTAACTAACTTTAAAAAACTACCAAAAAAAGAACTTATCTACAAAATTTTGGATAAGCAGGCCATTACACCTGAAAAAGATTTACCAAGTAAGCCTAAAGCTAAAGTAGAAGCTAAGCCAAAGACTGAACCCAAGCCAAAGGCTGAACCCAAGCAAGACGCCCGTCCTGCTCGAAAAAATCCTAGAAAGCCAGCTACAAAAAAGGAAGAAAAAGAAAATGCAGATGATTTGTTAAAATCGTTTGACCTTGAAGAAGGAGCTACTCCTAAGCCAGACGTGAAAGAAAAGACTGACAAAAAACCTGAATCGAAACAAAAAAAGGAAAGACGTGTTCATCCTGACGTGTTGAAGTTACGAGAAAAAAATAAAGGGAATACTGAAAAGCCAGAAGCAGAAAGTGAAACGGAAGCGAGTAATAAGGAGACGAAGCCTGTAGAAAAACCTGTTAGAAGTGAGCGTTTTCAAGAAAAGAAAAAAAACCTTGCTACTATTCGCGAGTTTGAAGGACTCATTGAAAACGAAGGAGTGCTGGAAATGATGCAAGATGGCTACGGCTTTTTGCGCTCATCCGATTATAATTACTTGGCAAGCCCAGATGATATTTATGTATCTCCTTCTCAAATTAAATTATTTGGCTTAAAAACAGGCGATACCGTTAGAGGGCAAATTAGGCCTCCTAAAGAAGGCGAAAAGTATTTTGCTCTAATCAAGGTAAGTTTGGTAAACGGAAGAACAACCGAAGAAATTAGAGACCGAATTCCTTTTGAATTTTTAACCCCTCTTTTTCCTGACGAAAAATTAAACCTTAGTTCTAAAGCTGACCGCTACTCCACCCGAATAGTTGATTTATTTGCGCCCATTGGCAAAGGCCAAAGAGGGATGATTGTGGCACAACCTAAAACAGGTAAAACGGTTTTATTAAAAGAAGTGGCCAATGCCATTGCCGAAAATCATCCGGAAGTTTACCTTATTATTTTATTAATTGATGAACGCCCGGAAGAAGTAACGGATATGGCCCGAAGCGTAAAAGCAGAAGTGGTATCTTCTACTTTTGATGAACAAGCCGATAGGCACGTAAAAGTGGCCAATATCGTACTTGAAAAAGCCAAAAGAATGGTTGAATGTGGGCACGATGTAGTTATCTTACTCGATTCAATTACTCGATTGGCAAGAGCGCATAACACAACAGTGCCTTCCTCAGGTAAAATACTTTCAGGTGGTGTAGATGCTAATGCCTTGCATAAGCCTAAGCGCTTTTTTGGTGCGGCTCGTAATGTAGAAAATGGCGGCTCGTTAACCATTATGGCTACTGCCCTTATTGATACCGGTTCTAAAATGGACGAGGTTATTTTTGAAGAGTTTAAAGGAACAGGTAACTGGGAACTTGTGCTTGACAGAAAGCTTGCTAACAAGCGTGTTTACCCTGCCATTGATGTGCCAGCTTCTGGTACTAGAAGAGAAGATTTATTAATGGATAAAGAGGAGCTTCAGCGTATTTGGATATTGAGGAAGTTTATGAGCGATATGAATTCTGTAGAGTCGATGGAGTTTTTATTGCAAAAAATGAAAGGCACTCGAAACAACGCAGAGTTCTTGGTTTCTATGAACGGATAAAGTCCACCTCTTATTTAACTAAGGAATTGTAAAGAAATAACTCATCGTTTTGACTTTTTCTCTTGCTCTTTCTCATCGTTAAAATTTTAAACCGTAGCTACGGCTACGCTTGAAAATTTTGCCTCGATAAAGAAAAAAATAAATGCGTCAATTTCAACGACTTATTTCTTTACAGTTCCTAAGGCTTGAGACCAACGTTTTTACCGAGCGCCCGCCTCCCAAAGTTGTACGGAGGGCAGGTAAGGCTCGGTAATCTATGGGTTCTACCGAGCCCAAGTTTTTAAAATTTAATACACTTGAACTCGGGTGATGCGATAGGGTTGCTATTGCATGTTTCGGGTTGAACAGTTGCAAATACTAAAACAGTTGCATAGCCTCTATAAACGTTGTTTAGCAAAGTTTATAGCTTTTTAGTAGCTCCTCTTCTCTATAAACAGGTTATAATTTATTGCGCTAAGCTAAACCTAACCTGAACACCAAAAGAGTTTGTGCTTCGTTTAAAAGAGTTTGATATACGAGGTTCATTAATGTTTTGTTCGTAATAAAACTGTAAGGTTAGCCTGTTGTTTAATGAATACCCTACGTTAGGCCTTAGCTGAAAATTAATATTGCCACCAGTTATTTCACTTGTGGGTTTCTCTTCACTTGTTAACCCATCATTGTATTTTCGTTGTACGGTTTTGGTGTCTTTTAGGGTAAAATCCATTCTAAAGTCAAGGTCGTTTTTTAGGGTGGTAGTTCTACCCTGAATTTTAAATGGCAATTTTACATTGGCCTTTGTAAACCCTAATGAAATGACAAAGTCTTTCCCTTGAATTTCGGTAATTTGAGTATTAGCAATGTTTAAGGCAATGCTTCTTTCAGTTTTATACTCTATGGAGGCATTAAGCCTTGTTCTGGTTCTAATGGCTATTTTAATAAGTGGTGCAAAACGCTCGGTAATTAACACCTGATTAAACACGAATGTGGGCACCAATGTTCCTTGGTCGTTAACAACTGTAGCTGGTTTTTGATTTTCGATGTTGTTTGTTAGTGTAAGGTCATTGGCATTATTATAAAATAAAGAATTGGCATAATTAGCTACACTAAAAGATGAAATATAGGCATGTGAAATGGTAATGGAAGAGAATTTTTTTCGTAAACTCGCTATTTTCCCTAAGCCAGAATAATCTAACCGCCAATTGGGCAATGGAATTTTTGGAAATGAAGTTAACTCGGTTGTGGCTGCATTTTGGCCACCATAGGCTGCAATAAAAGCAGGAATCAGCACATCTTGATTATTAACTGTATATAGCGTATCTCCAGTAAGTTGATTAAGCCTACTGCTAATGACATTTCTGTTTTCAATAAATTGTTCAAATATAATGGATTCGTTATCTGTACGATTGTCTAAAAATGAAGTTTTGATGGCTAAAAATGTGATGCTATAACTACCTGTTCTGGAGGGAGCGAAAGATTCATAATTTTGTCCGAGGGAGTCAATTCTAAAAATCTCTTGATATTGTGCCGTTTTATTTTTCTTTATATCAATTTGAATTTTAAAATCTTTAAATGGCTCAATGGTTGCCTTTATGTTTAAGTCAATGGTTTGATACTGTTTAAATGGGTCGTTTAGTAACGCATTATTTACCAGCCAGCCATTTTCGGCAGCCCTCGTTCTAATGGAGGGGTCTTGGTTTCCTAAAATAAAATCCCAGCCTGGGGCAGCCCAAGCGGTATCCATACCAAATAAATAGGGGCTCTTTTTAAAGCCGGATAAAGTGGTTCCGTCTTTAATACTATAGGTTGCATTAATGGAGCGCACCATCATTAATGCCCTTAAAAAGGCTTTCCCAGCTTTTGATTCAGATTTTTTAAGGGTATCAGCTGCTTGTGTTTTCGACCTACTCGACCGCCTTCTACTGGGTGAGTTAATTTTTTTAAGATAGGGAACTTTATTATATAATTTTACTAAATCAAATTTGCCTGTGGTTGATATTGTTCGTGCGTTTTCAATTCTATTTCCTAAGGTATCTATCTGATTTAAGGCTGCAGACGTCCACCTATAATCGGTTGAATACCGAACATCTGCATTTATCCAATCGATAATAGGCAATTTATCTAACGGTAGTTTGAGGTTAACGCCTATTTTTTGATCAAAACTTTTCATCCGCCCAAACCCTTGCAGGTTAGTTACAATAACCTCCTTGGCTTGTTCGGTTATTTCACCTTCAGGCTCATCAATAATGGAGCGAACCATAGCAGAATAATCGAATGATAAGGCTTTGGTAAAATTCCATTTCACCCCATAAATTCTATTAAAAGTAAAAATCTTTTCATAATTGGCCTCCACTCCATCAATCGTTAAATCCTTATTTCTGTATTGTGTTTTTAGGTAGCTTCTGTCTAACTCTCCACGTAAGGTAATATTAGAAGGCGCAAAATTAAAATTAAGGTCTTTGATTAGTTTTAACCAATCCGATTTCATTTTTTCAGCGTTTTTAAAAGGCTCAAAAACCATGGGTTGAGGGCTAAAATTATAGTTTATAGCTCCCGAATATTTTCTAAGTTGGTATGATTGAATGCTGGCGTTAGTCTGGGTTCTATCGCTGTAGGCCAATGAAAGACTGAAGTTTTCTATATTATAAATCCTGTCTTTTTTATCAGGATTGGTTTTTTCTTTGCGCATATTCGATAAATTCAAACTTCGCCTTTCGGTTTGATCTATAACCGCATTCCTATATTCTGCCTGAGCCTCAATATCACCTTTGCCTTCGAGGCTGCTTTCCAAGGGAATATCGGAATCAAGTGGGTCGAAAAAAGGAGTAATTGTTTTGTTTTCGTAACTGGCAAAAACAGGTATTTTAATGCCCATTTTTGAGGGCAAAAATTTATCAAGGTTTACATTACCCGACACATCGTAATCGAAACTGGTTTCTTGGGTTCGGTCTGATATTTTTGACTGAACACCCCCAAACCCAAAGCTGGTGTACCGGGTTGAAGCACTAATGGTGGCAAAATCAGCCAGTTTTAAGTTAACATTGGCCTTGCCTGCCCAACCAGCTTGCCTGTTAAAATCGGTTACACGTAACTCATTTGCCCAAATACAAGCGGTTTTTGGCAGCTGATCTGGGCTTTCGGGGTTTCTAATACCAATCATAATGTTGGTTACCACACTAAGTTTTGGGTTACCAACAATGGTAAGGGTATATTGGTTAAAAGTATCAGAAAATGGTAACTCAAGACCCACGCCATTTGCATTTCTACTGGCTTTAAGCTTGTAAAGCTCAGGAAATGGTACATTAATTTCGTTTTCTAGTGGCCATATTTCGGTGGCATCGTTGGTGCCTGGCTGGGTAATTTTTAGAGGCACTTCTATTTCGTAATAATTATCGAAACCTGAGCCAAACCTAAAAAAGCCAGTAAGTTCGTCATCTTGAGCTGTTTGACTTTGTGCATGTAAAAACATTTTAATTCGCCCATAATTTACCAAGTTCATATCCACATTTTTAAATGCAGCTTGTGCATTTTTATCTGGTAAATCTTCTACACAAAGCTGTATCGATTGTTCGTTGAGGCTTCTTTCAATTACAGAGGTATTGTCTCTGTCTCTGCGTATGCCAGGCGGCAACACATAAGGAATCCCGGTTTCTCCTCCTTGGCTGTTTTCTTCAATATTAACAACCGATATAGTTAGTTTCGAATCCTGACTTTCAGGAATTTCATCAAACCTTTTGCTTTCCAGATTGCCTGTAAACCTTCGCCACTGGCTTCCAACAAATCTAAAATTAGCGGTTCTTAGCACTACAGGTTGCGACCACCCTGTTAAATACATACGTATATATCGTATTGATTTAAACCCCGAGATATTGCCAACTGCCTTATCCGGTTGCGATATTGGAATTCTAAATAAGTACCAATTAACTTCGTCTCCCGTGCGGGTATCCGTTACTTTATCCATAATATAACCTTCGCCCACTTTTAGCTGCCCGGGTTTTAGGTCAACTTTGTATTCATAATATTCTTCTAAGTTGCCTATACTGTGGTCATTATTTAAATCTTCGTTATCTGGTATGGTATTGCCCGAAGGAGAATAGGGCAGGGTATTGCTTGATAAATCAGGGGAGTTTTGATCAACTCCATTAAAATTTTTATAGCGTTGCAATACTTTCGCATTTTCCTGATCCAGTTTTTCACTTAAAAAATATTCAAAATCATCACTCGAAGGATCCGCCCTAAACTTATCAACTATATCAGAGTTTAAGGTTGGAGGTAGTTGGCTTAGTTCGTTTTGAAATTTTATAAGCTCTTCGTCATTATTCATTCCATCCAGCCCAACGTCTTGGTTTAGCCTAGCGGTTGGTTCGTTATCGAAGGCATTATTAATATATTGTGCATTGGTAACAAAGCCCCAGTTGTTTTCGGTAATAGTAGCGGTTGTTTTATCACCATTAGCAGGCAGCCCGTTTTCAAAAGCCATTTTACGGTCGCGTATAATATCTTCAGATACATTACCTAGGTTAAAATACATTTGGCCACCCGTTACATTGGGTTGGTTGATGATGCCATCTTGCACTACATTTAGGCCACTGCTACTTTGCAGAAAAGGATCCATCAGCCAAAACTCGATATAAGCAATATTTGCTTTGTCAAAATCCACCTCGGTAGTTACTGCGGCAGTTATTCCTCCCCAATTCCTTTCCGGATTTCTTAAAAGGCCATTATTAGTTACATCCGGATTTAAATTATAAATCCCTTTTTCGGAGGGGAAGTACGCAATATCAAACGTAGGAAAATTAGTGTTTATTACTTCTCTATCTCTTTGTGGAAACAGCTCTTGGGGAGAAATAGGTCTTACAAAATGGTTGGCAATGTCTTCATCGGTTATATTTTGAGGTTTAGAGCGTCCTCCTGTTCTATAAAAAACATTATCGATGGTGTACCACGATAACTTTGCCCGCTTATACATAGCCGTAATATCATCTTGAGCACCTGCACTGGGGTCGAACCGGTTATCTTCTGTTTTAGGAGTTGATGCGTGTTTCCAACGAATCCAATTACTCATGCTATACGGGGTAGCGGTATTTTCAAAATCATCTATATACGATGTGCCTTCTCCATTCACCAGGTTAGAAGTGCCCGGTATTAATTGCGCAAACTCTCCATTGGCAGTTATAATAGACCTTTCTTTGGTTTGAATAAGAGGAATAGCATCCACTAATTTGGTAACTAGAATTGACTCTTTTTTAAAATTTAGATCAAACCCATACTTGGTATTTTTAGGAGGTTCTTCTCCAATGGTTGGCCTCGATCTTAATGGCCGCTCAAAATGGTGTAAAAGAGTGGCACCAAAGGTTATGTCATCACTTAATCGATAATCGGCTCGGGCACCGAGTAAGGTACGCGATTGAAAATTAAAAATGTCTGCTTTTTCATAGGTAACTTTTAAGGCTTTTCCGGAATTTATAATGCTTTCATTTAATATCTGAACTTTGCCAAAATTATAATCTACCGTAAAATCAACCCCTTCTACCAAAGGAATACCACCAGCAGAAACTTCTACAGAGCCTTTGGAGATTTTTATACCATTTAAAAGTATTTCGCTCGAAGAACCCGCTTTGTAAGCGCCTTGTAAAAAAAACTTATCTTTATTAGTGTCTTGCTCTGCATCTGCTTTGGTGGTGCCGTATAATGTGTCGTACACATATCGTTGCTTGAGCTCAAACTCAAAAGGCTCGAACCTGCTCGATAAATAATCCCCGAATGGTTCTACTACAGGAAAAACAATTTGACCAGACAGGGTGTTGATGGTAATATTTTCGATAAAATCGAAATTTCCATCTTTTTGAGGGTCTCCAGCTTGATTTAACTGATCGAGGCCTAATAGCTCAATAAGCGGAACATCTGTTGTGTTTACTCCTTCGTTTATACTTGGCTTTTCGGTACCTGTTTTATCATCACGGTATAAAATTCTTAGTTGAAACCCTTCTTTACTCACTTGGCTTCCGCCCAAAGAATAGATGTTTTTCATCATCAAATCCCAAGTGGGGATTCTTTTGCCAAAATTATCTAATGGAGCAATTTTGTTGGGTTTTAACATTTTTAAATAAATAACCTCATTTTCTGGCAATGAGGCATAATCTTCGGTAAGTTCCCCAACTTGTTTACGAATGCCATTATAGGTATATTCGTAAGCAACAGCCAACATTTGGTCGTTATTAAGCTTACTGGTTAGCGATATATAACCTAACTGCTCGTTTATGTAAAACTCTCGCTCGTTTAGCTTACGGGCCTGTAATTTGTTATAATGTGTCGCCTGAACCATATCAAAAGGAGATGACTCTAACACTTGATCGATGGCATCTACGTTTCTATTAAGCCCACGTAATTGCTCAAATAAGTTGTTGGCACTATTATCGTTTGGCACATCTCCTTTTCCGGAATCGCTAATTATTCCTTGGTTTTTTTGGTAAATCACTCTGCCTTCCCCTAAATCCATAAAGGCAGCTATGTTGCGTTGAAATTCAGTGTTATTGTTTATGTTAATAATGTACACTTCAACACGGTTAATCTGAACACCAGAAGTAACTCGGGGTATGTTTTGAAGCCATTCTTCGTAGTGGTCTCTAAAAAAGTGCCCAAGAAAAAAGTGCCTTTGTTCGTCATAACCAGAGGCTTTAATATTGAATTCTCGCGACTGAACACCTCCGGCATCAACGGTAACTTGATCTTGTTTACCACGCTGGGTAGAGGCCACTCCTGTTATAAATAGTTTGCCAAACTGAAGTTGCGTTTTTACACCAAAAAGATTTTGTGCGCCAGAAATAAGGCTGTTGCTAATGGGCATACTTACATTGCCAATTTCTAATTTTTTAATAATGTCTTCGTCAAAGCCTGTAAACTCTACTTTTAAGTTATTTTGAAAATCGAACGAATTATTATTATCAAAATTGGCGGTAACTCTTAGTTTTTCGCCAATTTTACCTGTCACGTTCATGCTTATTTGTTGGTCAAATTCAAATCCTCCATTTCTTTGTTGCCTCAATGGCAAACTTGGGTTATCAATCCGTTGGAACTTGCCGCCAAAATCGAGGTTTACTAATCCTCGTGGGTTTATTTCTACATAACTACCACCAAAAACCCGGTCAAATACTGGGCTTATGTAAATTTTAGGGATGAGTCGCCTTCCCGTAAGTGCGGTTTCTCCGTCTGCTTCTTCGCCCCTTCCTTTCCAATAGGATTTTAGCATTATTTCAGTTTGGTATCGATCATACTCTGAAAAAGAAATAGACGAAATAGGTCGATAGTAAATGGCTCCCATTCGTTCAGAAATAGTATAATTAAAGGAGGTATCTATTTCATATTGAAGTTCTAAATTGGATGGGTTGCCAAATAATAAGGGGGAATACCCCGTTTTATTACTAAAAGGGTCCCCGAGTCTATCGGGCGAACTAAAAGAAGGCCTTGTAGAAGGAATATATTTTTGATACTGATTATCTTGGCTCGTGGGTATCGTATCCTGTTTTACAGTTGTACTATCAGAAGGCTGTTGAAATGCAGCATTCGCATTTGTGCCAAAAAATAGTATGAGAAAAACAAACAATCCTCTCCTTATCAAACATATGTTATGATTGTATTGTATCACTAAGCTTTAGGTTGCTTATGCGTTTTGAAGTGCTTTCTTAATTAAAGTTTCCAAATTAATGGAATTATCGCTCTTTTTAAGAATAGTTTCAATACTTTTTTGGGCAATATTTTTATTAATACCCAAGGTTAGTAATGCAGATAACGCTTCTTGCTTTAAGGTATTGTTTGAACCCGCTAAAAGTTTATCATCTGCAGGCTCAAACCCTTCTTTTCGTAGTTTGTCTTTAAGTTCTAAAATAGCTCTTTGGGCAGTTTTACTCCCTATTCCTTTTACACTCTGGATCACACTTACTTCTTCATTTATAATGGCGGAAGTGATTTCTTCTGAAGATAAAGACGAAAGCATTACCAGCCCTGTGGAGGGGCCAATACCAGAAACAGAAATTAAGTGCATAAATAGTTTTTTTTCAGCATGACCACTAAACCCGTAAAGTGTTTGGGCGTCCTCTCTTACATGCATATACGTATGCAACTGGCAGGCTTCCTGGTCTTTAATTTGAGCAAATGTATTAAGCGAAATATGGATATAATACCCAATGCCATTGGCATCAATTATTACATGAGCTGGATCTTTATGTGCAAGTTTTCCTTTAACGTAAGCAATCATTTTTCTTTATTCAAGAGTTGGGCATGAAGCACTGCAACGGCTGTCATATTAACTATTTCTTTTACCGAAGTACCAATTTGTAAAATATGTACAGGTTTTTTCATGCCTAATAAAATAGGCCCTATGGCACTTGCTCCACCGAGCTCCATTAATAATTTATACGCAATATTGCCAGAGGCTAAATCAGGAAAAATTAATGTGTTTGCGCCTTCTTCGGCAATTTCGCTAAATGGATACACCTCTTGCTGAATGCTTGGGTTTAACGCTATATTGGCTTGTATCTCGCCATCAATAACCAGGTTAGGAAATTTTTCTTTGGCTAATTTTACTGCTTTTCTAGCTTTTAGAGGCACTTCGCCACTTGAAGACCCAAAGTTTGAATACGACAATACGGCCACGCGAGGAGGTTTATTGGTAAATATTTTTACCGCTTGAGAAGTAAGGTCAATGATTTCTACCATTTCTTCGGCTGTTGGATTTAGCTGAATGGTGGTGTCTGCAAAAAAGAAATCTCCTTTTTTACTCGAAATAATAAACATACCTGTTACTTTATTAACACCTTTGGCTTTGCCAATTATTTGTAATGAGGGTTTTACCGATTGAGCGTAATCTTTGGTAAGACCAGAAATAAAGGCATCGGCTTCGCCTTGCTCTACCATCATAGGACCAAAATGATTACGGTTTTGCATTAATTTTTGGCACTCCTTATTGGTTACCCCTTTTCGTTTTCGTAGTTTATAAAAAATATCAGCATACCGTTTAATGGTATCTTTGGTTGCTGCATCCATTGGGTCAATAATGGTGGCTTCTGATAAATTCATTTGGTATTGATTTATCAATCCTTCAATTTTTTCTTTATTACCCAAAAGTATAGGTATCGAGATGCCTTCAGAACAGGTGATTTCTGCTGCTTTTAAAATTTTGTAATGGTCGGCTTCTGCAAAAACCACTCTTTTGGGCTTTTGCTTAGCTCTTGCAATTACGTTGGATACAATTTTTTGATCAGCTCCAACTCTGCTTTTGAGCTCATTCTCATATTGATTCCAGTCGGTTATTTCTTTTTTGGCAACCCCCGATTCCATCGCAGCTTTGGCAACCGCAGGCGAAATAGTATAAATTAGGCGAGGGTCTAATGGTTTGGGAATTAAATAGTTAGGGCCAAAATTCATGGTTCTGTCTCCATAAGCTTTTAGCACTAATTCGGGTACAGGTTCTTTGGTTAATTCAGCAATGGCTTTTACGGCTGCCAATTTCATTGCTTCATTAATTTTGGTGGCTCTAACATCCAAGGCTCCTCTAAAAATATAGGGAAACCCCAGCACATTATTCACTTGGTTGGGGTGATCGGATCTGCCTGTAGCCATCAGCACGTCTTTTCGAGTGGCAATGGCTAGCTCGTAGCTTATTTCGGGTGTTGGGTTGGCCAATGCAAATACGATAGGCTTTTTTGCCATCGACTTAAGGTTTTCGGCTGTTAAAATATTGCCAATGGATAAACCAATAAAAACATCTGCTTTTTTAACGGCATCTGATAAAGTATGAAGGTTTTTGGAAGTGGCAAATTCTTTTTTAGAATCATCCAGCCCTTCTCGGTCTTGCCTAATAACCCCTTTGCTATCGCACATAACAATGTTTTCGGCTTTTACACCAAGGCTTTTATACAGCTTAGTACACGAAATGGCCGCTGCGCCCGCACCATTTACCACCAGTTTAACTTTGCCTATTTTTTTACCTATAATTTCGAGTGCATTAATAAGAGCAGCCGAAGAGATAATGGCGGTTCCATGTTGGTCGTCATGCATTACCGGAATATTCATTTGCTCTTTAAGGGCTTTTTCGATTTTAAAGCTTTCGGGGGCTTTAATATCTTCTAAATTTATGCCCCCAAATGTTGGCTCTAAGGCTTTCACAATTTTTATAAATTCATCGGGGTCGGTGGAGTCAACTTCAATATCGAATACATCAATGCCTGCAAATTTTTTAAACAAAACACCTTTGCCTTCCATTACTGGTTTGGAGGCTTCGGGGCCAATATTACCTAAGCCAAGTACCGCTGTACCGTTAGATATTACGCCCACCAAGTTGCCCTTGGCCGTGTATTTATACACATCTTCTTTGTTTTTGGCTATTTCGTTGCAAGGTTCGGCTACGCCTGGCGAGTATGCCAAGGCCAGATCCAACTGCGAATCCATTGATTTGGTTGGAACAACTTCTATTTTACCCGGTTGGCCTTGCTCATGATAATCAAGGGCATCCTGTTTGTTGATTTTTAGTTTCATTTTCCTTTTCGATACAAGGTGGTAAGGGATTGTTACGAAATAATTTATCTTTTTGTGAGACTACATAGATAGCCCTTTATTCTTGTTTTTCTTTTGAATAATTTTAAGATGTTTAACATCTTCTAAATCCTTTGGCCTAGCAGATTTCTCTTTCTCTTCAATTAAATCGTTAAGCATTATAACAGTAATGGGTATGCCATCAAATTCTCCGTGTCTAGCCCTTTTGTAGCACTCGTCAAAATGCTCTTTTTTAAATAACTTCATATAACCCATAAGGTCAGCAACAAAGCCATTATCTCCAATAGTAACTGTACTCCAACCAGGAATCATAGGAACGTTTTCATAACGATCGGCTGCTGAAACATCTACTTGATGGAATGCCTTTATTAATCGTTTTTTGTTATCGGGTGTTTCTTTTACCCATAAATCCAAGTCTTGAGTAGTACGAATATGTCCGTGAAAAACAGTTGCCACTCCACCAACAAGCATATACTGAACTTTATTATCATATAAACTCTGCAAAAAATCTTGTACTTCTTGATTAGTTATATCCATCATTTTAAAATGATCGTTGTCAAGGTTGGCATCATACATTTTTTGAGCAAAAGCATTCAATTTAGCCAGCCTTAATAAATTATTATTTGGTGTATAATGTAAACTATTCATACTTATTGTTTTGTGAGGCTATTGTAATATAATATCACCATCAATTTTAAGCTCGTGATGAAGTTTTCTAGCAACCTCTAAAGTGATATCTCTTTTACCTCTGAGATATTCACTTACCCTTGCTTTTGGAACCTGAAGAGTATCGGCAAGATCTGTTTGTTTTAATCCCATTTCAAACATTCTGAGCTTAATAACATCAGTAAGAGAAGGTGTTTCTATTTTTATATTTTTATCCTCATAATCAGCAACTAGGTTAGAAAGGCTATCTAACATAACAAATTCTGGATTATCATAAGAAAGGTTGTCACCCACTTTCGACATCAGCACATCAATTTTGTTCAAAGCTTCTTGATATTGACTTATTGTATTAATTACTACCATTTCTAAAGTTCTTTTGCATTTATCTTGTCATACGCTGCATGAGTACCTATCCATCTAACATATACTTTCTGCGAGATGTAAATAATAATAGCTATCAACCTAAATTTATTCCCCTTAATATTGAAAACAACTCTATTGTTCCCCACATAATCAGCACTTAGAAAATCATTTTTAAGCTGATTGAAATTAATCCATTTTGCCTTGTTAACTTTTTTATACCAATCTTCTAATGCTACTTTACTGGTTGAATGATTACTATAATAGTCAACAAGTTTCTTACGGCTTACTACTCTCATTAATGCATCAAAGTTACATTATATGTAATAAAATTACAAGTGAATTTATTTACTATTGAAGGACTATCACTCAATCGTTTTATTTGACCTTTGTGGCTTTAACTCTTTGGCTTTTTGTTCTAAAAGTACTTAAAATAGTTTCGAGTTCGCGCATAGTTTCTCGTTTTGGTACGCCTGGGCTCACTACAAAACCGTCAATATAAAAAATTTGATTTGCTTCTTTATCCAGCACTACATAACTCAGGTAAGGACCTCCAATACCTTTGGTGTGCGTTCTCCAAATCCCTCTAATTTCTTTGGCAAAATTACCACCAATTTCCACTGTATTATACGCTACACGAATATTAATCGTATCTGTTTCCATATACGAACCTTCCATATCTGGGTCTTCAAAAATTCTTTCTCTTGTAATTTCGTTTCGCCATGCTATAATCGCACTTTTTTTAAAGGCATCTTCGGACATATAAGTAGTGTAAGAAACAAAAATGTTTTTATCAATTCCTAAATTACGTTGGTCGGGTTGCCTAAGCCAAACAAAACCCGGCACGTCTTCTTCAATTCGGTAGCCATTAGGAATTCGCATATAAAAATTATGCTTTTTAAGCAATGTATTATTTATGCCCTTTCGTTCTTTGCTTTTATACAGTGCTTTTGTAAGTCGTTCCTTTTCTTTTTTATTAAAAAAGTTACGGATAAATTCGGAGTCTTCCGCAATTTTATTTGCCAGTTCTTCTTGGTTAGCTCCAAAAAGATAGAGTACAGATTGCCCTTTGGCATAGACGTCTTGTTGCGAAATGCGGTATTTATCTGGATGTTCCTCAATGTATTTTTTGGTAATATAACTCCTTACAATAGCTCCTCCTTTCGTTTTACTATCGAGTGTAGCTACAAAAAGTATATTGGTTACGTTTCTTAAAAAGGATTTGAATTGTGTAGGCTCAATATAATGTATTTTAAAGTAAGGCTCATCTTGAGGAAGGCCGGGCACATGAGATTTAACTGAGCTTTTAATGAGCTCTCCAAGTTCGCCTTTCCACTGGATAGAATCCATTACTATAAATAACTCTCCCGGTTTTCCTGAGGCTTTAACTAGCAACCTTTCATTCATCATTTCTTCGGAGCAAGAAAATGAGCCTGTTAATAGGGTTAATAGTATAATTTTAGAGAACAGTTTTTGCATATAAATTCGAAAATAAGTTTTTGATAAGGTAACTAGTAAAGGTACTTATATAACTGATGTTACGCAAAACAATTCACGTCATTGCGAGCGTAGCGTGGCAATCCGCATTTTTGCTCTACCATTGATATGCCTTATAAGTGCCTCATTATCAGTATTTTATTTTTGTGTGGTTGTTGCTAACAAATTTAAGCCTAAACATCATTACGAACCCCATCCTACCTTCTAATATTTAAAGCGGAAGGGCGAGGGAGAAGTAATCTATTAACCGCAAAACACCCTCTACCAAACCATAAATACTCGTGGCACGTCATTCCTGCGCAGGCAGGAATCTGCCCTACAGGATATTGCAAAAAGGCCGTAATGACTAAGTTTTAATGTTTTTGTTCTCATTGCAGCTTTCCGATATTTACGGATTCCTGCCTGCGCAGGAATGACGATCTTACTGTCATTTACTCGTGTGTTAGCCAATAATTAATATTTGCCCTGGTTTTAGCCTGTCGGTTTGCAGGTTATTAAGTGTCTTTATTTTTTCGATGTTTAGACCTTTGTACATGTTAGAAATATCCCAAAGGGTATCGCCTGGTTGTACGGTATGGGTTTTTTTGCCATTAAAGTTTATAGGCACATGCTTTGCCACTGGTGCAGCAACAGGGGCAGCTTTTATTTTTGTATTAGGATAGGTCCAAATAGTTAATTTTTGCCCAATTCGGATGGTGTTGCTTCTTAGCCTGTTCCATTTTTTAACATCAGACACCCGCACGTTATACCTATTTGCAATAACGCCTAATACATCACCACTTTTTACTTTATACGTATGCTTATCCCTTCCGTAAGTACTCCCGGGGCTTTTTCTTGCTAAATACTCTAAGTCTTTTTTGCCATTTAAAGCAGCCAAGTAAAGTAAGGTATCACGGTTGGTTCTAGCTTCTTCAATTTTATCAACAGGCAGGCGTACGGGGTAAGCCACTTTAGTGGATTTTATACCAAATCGTTTTAGGTTAGGGTTTAGCTTTTGGAGGTCAGCGTAGCAAAAATCTAAATTTTGAGCTAAGGTTTTTAAATTGGCATATCCTTTTATCATAAGGGTGTCACTTTCAATAAAAAAAGCTGGGGCGTTTGGCAGCAGGTTATACTCTTCTGCATAGTGCATGGTGTAGGCCACTGCTACAAATTGTGGCACATACGAGCGAGTTTCGCGCGGCAGGTATTTATAAATTTCCCAAAATCCTTTTTTATAGCCTGACCTGCGAATGGCTTTTCGTACATTGCCTGGGCCGGAGTTATAAGCGGCCAGTGCTAACTCCCAATCGCCAAACATAGCGTACAAACTGCTTAAATACTTGCACGCAGCTTCCGTAGCTTTATAGGGGTCGAAGCGTTCGTCAATATACCAATCTTGGTGCAATTTAAACATACTGCCTGTATAAGGCATAAACTGCCAAAGGCCGCCAGCTCCTGCTCTCGAAATAATTTGAGGGCGTAACCCACTCTCAACAATAGCCAAATATTTAAGTGCTTCGGGTAGGTTATACTGCTTTAAATAGGCCTCAAAAATAGGAAAGTAAATGGTTGACCTGCGAATTACTTCTTTGGTGTAGTCTCTGTTTCTTACCGCAAAATAGTTGATAAACCCATAGACCTTATTGTTAAAATGCAAGGGCATTTCGCCCTGCATACAACTTAAGCGGTCTTGTACTAAATCGTAGGTGGTGTTTTCTATAAATGCATCTACTCCTGTTTGTGCCATCGAAAATTGGCTAAGTATAAGGAGTGTGAGTATAAATGTATGCTTCATTAATAGAAATTCCCTTAAATCTAATGCAGATTTTAATTCTGCCACATTACACTTAAAAAAGCAATGAATGTGGCTTAAAACAAGGTGCTTAACCTTTATTTAACAGGCTTTTCGCTAATGCCGTCTTCAATTTCGTCTTTAATTTCTTTGGTAGCATCTTTAAACTCTCTGATGCCTTTACCCATACCACGTGCTAATTCGGGTATTTTTTTAGCTCCAAAAAGAAGAAGTAATGCAAAAATTATTACGAATATTTCAAAACCACCTAAGCTTCCTAGAAATGCAAATTGTAGATTCATTTTTTTATATGCTTAAATTAAGCTGTAAAGATAGGTATTAAGAGGTTAACTCATATAGATTAGCCTATAAAATAAATAGATATAACCTACATTACTTACCCATCAACCACTTTTCTGGGTTGAGTTTGGTAAACGACTTCCAAATTTCGAAATGGAGTTCAGCAATGCCATCCCCCCCTGTGTGTACTGTACCAATGCTTTCGCCTGCTTTAATTAGTTGTCCTTTTTCTACTGTAACGGTACTTAATTTTGCATAAACAGAATAATAGTCTCCGTGGTTAACAAGAACCCCTCTATTAAACCCTTGTACAATAAACACGCGCGAAACTTTGCCATCTGACACACAGGCAACTTGCGAGTTTGGCTCTGTTTGAATATCTATGCCCGGATTATTATGCTGCACTCCTTTAAGTACAGGGTCTTTAGAAATGCCAAAACGTTGAGAGACAAAACCTTTTACAGGCCAAGTTAATTTGGCTTTGTTTTTAGCAAAATCGGCTGATAATGTTTTGGTTGTAGTGGCACTGCTTTTCGATTTTACTGCGGCAGCTGCGGCAGCTCTAATTTCTTTGGCAATAATGTTGTCTATTAATTTATTGAGCGTAGCAAGTGATTTGTTCCTCTTTTTTATTTCTTTTTTTATTTCTTTTTCCCTGCTTCCTAATGAGGCAATGGCAGATTGCTCTTTTCTTTTTAATTTTTCCAGCTTTTCTTTTTCTTGCAACTGGGCAGTTAGTAGCTCAACCTGCTCTGTTTTTTTTGCTTCAGTAGTATTTATTTGGGAAGAAAGCATCTTGCGCACCGCATTTATTTGTTGCACTTGCTTTTTGCGAGCTTCGGTGTATTGGTTTAGGTAGTGAATGCGCCTAAAAAACTGATTAAAAGAGTTGGATGAAAATAAAAAAGTGAGCTTATCTTGCCCCTTACTAGCTTTATAGGCTGCATAAATCATTGCCCCATACTCCTGCTTTAAGTTATGCACATCTTTTTCTAAGGCATTAATTATTTGTTGGTCTTGCTCAATTCCATTGGTTAAAAGGGCTATTTCACTTTTGTAATTAGCAATTAAATTTGCTTGTGCATTAATTTGAAATTGAAAGGCATTAAGCTGGCCAATACTTACTTCTTTTTGAGCCGAAGTTTTTTTAAGCGTGGCTTGTGCTTCTTTAATTTTTAAGAGGTTTTCTTTTTTTTCTTTTTGAAGCTGCGCCTTCGTTTTTTGAGCAAACGCAGCTGGACCAAAAACAAGTAAAAGCAACAAAAAAAGAGAGGAATAGACCTTTGCACTGCTATTTATAAATGTAAAAAGTGGGCGTACGCAATTATTTCTTTTGGTAGATTTCTCTACCCGATAGCTATCGGTTTCGTTTGCAATAGCGTTGCAAAATGATTTATTGGGCTTCATACTTTTTAGGTATGGAGAAAGGAAATCTAAGGGGTTTATCAGAAGCCTCTGCTCTACTATGGTTGATGGTGAGTTGAGTTTCTAACTCCCCAAACTCGTTATAATGAATGAGGGAAATAAAAATAGAAAAGGGTAGCCCTTGCCCGTTCACATCTTTAAAATCTTTGTATAGCAACTTTAACGAGTTATCGGTTTCTTTCTCTGTTACATTAACCTCTACGAGTTTCATTGTTTGCAAGTTTACCAAGTTGGTAATCCTAATATTTTCAATATTTTGCTTAATAATGTACTGTTCTCCGCTTTTTTTAATGGAGTTTGAATTATCAAGTGGTTTGGGCATATCGCCAACAATCATAGACTGTATGAGGTTAAAATCTATCGGAAACTTAAATTCCTTGCTTACTTCATCAAAATCGTAGAGGTAGTATTTTTTTTCTACCCTGTTTATAATTTTCACAGAGTCTTTGGTTATAATAGCTCTCACGCCCTGCACCCCTAATGCTCCTGAAAGGTTAAACCAGATTATGCTGTCTTTTTTCATTCGAATAAGAGCGGTGGCTTTGGTGGTTTTGTGCGTTTCTTTAAATTGTATTTTAGATTTGATTGTAAGGTAATCAAAGTCTAATTTTTCAATTTTAAGGTCTTCGGCAGAATAAGATTTGCTAAATACCGATAGTTTACTACTACTACATGATTGTAGCATAATTAAGCTCACCAACACGAAACTTAATTGCTTACTGAATAATTTTACCTTGTTCAATTTTTTTATTTATGTTTTCTATGCCAGCATCCATCTCTTTGGCTTTTAACCACTGTATTTTAGCATTTTCTATTTCACCTAATTTATAAAGTACGTCTCCGTAATGGTCGTAATTCTCAGCATTTGCCTCTTTATTCTCCACTACTTTTTTGAGTACACGTTTGGCTTCATCATAATTACCCATTTTATACTGCACCCAAGCGTAGGTATCTAAATAAGCTAAATTTTCAGAATTAAGTCGCATAAGTTTAAGCGACATTTTATGGGCCTTTTCAAGTTTTTGCTCGCGCAAAGATAGATAATAACTATAGTTGTTTAATACTAATTCGTTATTGGGGTTAATCATTAGCGCTTTGTCGTAATACTCATCCGATTTTTGATACTCCTTAATCTTATGATAGCCATCACCTAAATAGCCGTAAAACAGCTCAAGCATTTGGTTATTGGTACCCGATCTTTTTACCCCTTCTTCAAAATAGAAGATAGATTCTTTCCAGTTATTAGCACTTAAGTTTGCTACGCCACTTACCAAATACAACCAAGTTTGATTCGGGAAAACGGCTAAGGCTTGTTGGCTATGAACAATTACACTATCAAACGCATTTTGCTGTAACTCTAAATTAAGCAGGTTTTGCCACACATTAAATTTAGACTCATCAAACCGTATGTAATTGGTGTAGCCTTGTACAGCTTTCTCCTTAAACATATTTATTTCGCTATCATTAACTAACTGGTTTTCTAAGAAAGTAGAATACACATCCCCTTGTAATAAAAAGCTGTTAAAATCCGTTGGGTGAACCTTCACTATTTTATCGCAAAGTTTGGGTAAAATAGCCTCTAACCTAGTATCCGGCAGTAAAGCCATGTATTTCATAACCGCTTTTATTTTTGCATCAATTGGCACCTTGGGTGATCCAAAAGCAAGATTTAGTTGGGCTTCGAAATTATCGAGTTGCTTTGTTTTGCGGTATAAATCTGCCAAAAGTAGCCGAACATCCTCAATATCATCCGATTTGTTTAGCAAGTTTTCAATTAAGCCGATGGCCTCAGTTTCTTTACCATTAGCAGATAATACCTCCGCTAACATAATTACATACTTGGGGTTGTTAGGAAACGCACCTATTAATTTCTGCCCTTCAGCTATCGCCTTATCAATTTGATTTTGTTTTAAATATATTTTTTGTTTTTGAACACTCGTTTGCTCATTTACGCCAAAGTGATTTTCGGCTCTTTGGTAGGTAAAAAGGGCATTTTCATACTCTTGTAGGTATAAATAAATAGCACCAAGTTGAAAAAAAACATGCTCCTCGCCTGGCACTTTGCTGATAAGTAGCTCGTAATATTGGGTGGCCTCTTTTAGATTATTAGCATTTGTGTAAATATCGGCCGCTAATAAATAATAATAGGAATTTTTATTATTTAGCTCTAGTGCCTTTTTAATAGATAATTTAGCCGCAGCCAGTTGGTTGGTTTTATTATAAATTTGAGCGAGTTTAAAATAGGCAACATCATTAGTTGGCACTAGCTGAATGCTCGACCTAAAGTTAGTTACTGCCTTGGCATAATCTTCTAAAATATATTGCTTTTCACCTTCAATAAAGTAATATTCGGCCTCTTGCTGAATGTATAAACCACTTTTGGGTTTAGCTTTTTTGCTTTTACGTTGTGCGTTTGCATTGAGTGAAAAGCCAAAAACAAGGATGAGGGTTAATTTTACGACTAAATTTATCTGCATATAAACCCAAAGATAATTAATAACCTGAGCTATTCCTTGGTCGAGCTCAGGTTAATACCTATTATCTATTTTGATAACTTTTGTTTTAGGGGGATTGCATCCGATGAAGCCATGGAGTTGCTAGTGTCGTGCCAACTCTCTATTGCCTAAATTGAGTGATTCACTAAAGCGATAAGCCTGCCTGGATTGGCAGACATTTTTGTCCTGTTTTAGGTTGACTTTTTATTATTATTTTAGTTAACCTATTTCAGGACGTGATCTAATTGGTCTGTGTCATATTATCAACCACTACAATGGTATAGTTAGCAATTGTAGCTTTTTGATCTTCGGTCATCTCATCCCATTCCGATTGCTCTACGGTTGTAATTGATTTAATAGTTAAACCGGGTTGTATTTTGTTAACCCACCAGATAATACCTCTGTTATAATTAGAGTGGTAGGTGCCCTCAAAATGGAGCAGAAGATTTCCTTTTGTATAATTTTTTAAACTAAAATGAGCCATTGTGGCATCTTTAGCCGCTTGTGCTGTTTGAATGTTTAGCATATTAGGAGGCACATGTTCTCCCATTACATCGGCCATGGTTGCATATACAGTTGAGTCGAAATGGGCTTTTAGGGGGCCAATCATTGCAAGAGCTTTGGGGCTTAGGCTATCCAAAGCATCCATCCCCTTCTTATTTATCATGGCAGCATACCTTCTGGGAATATTAGTGGCAATAAAACGTAGTTTGTTCTCTTTGGCAAATTCTACCAAAGGTTTATAATCCGTTTTATAGTTCTTCCACAATTGTGTTATTTCAGGCATCATTTTCTTTTCAGGATAGAGCCCTGCTAAATACTCATCAAGCACCAATTGGTTACCATTTTCAAACATTTCGGCTCCAAAAAACAATTTATCTCCTTTAATTTCATAAAAATTTTTGGCCATTTCAATTTGTAACCAGTGCGAGATTGGATTGGTATGATACTCCCCAAAAAACACCATATCACTTTCGACTAAATCTTCTATCATTTTATTGTAGTTAGCCGGTTTCCCTTTTTGATTATAGATTTGGTAAGCAGGCTTATCTTGTGCTAAAGCAGCAAATTCGATAGCAAAAATGGCAATAAGAGAGAATAATATGTTTTTCATTTGAGTTGTTTGCAAGTGATTAAATTAACTAATTACTCAAAAATAGGGAATCCTTTTCGTATCTCATTTTACCTTATTGGAGCTTCGGTGCTATTTGGTTTAGCCACTTACCATTTATCCTTTAAATACTCCCAAAATCAGCTCCATTTACAACTAATATAGTTTTTGCTAACTATTGGTTGCACCTGCAACATTTTACTCCATTCTTTAAAGCCGACAGCACTTCTTAGTCAATTAATGGCAAGCCTCTATTGTTTATTTTGATAACCTTTGAGTTAGGAGGTAACACAATAAAAAAGTATGTAAAACGGAATGCTAATTTGGACTTGGTTGAACCCAGAGATTACCGAGCGTAAGGCTCGGTAATGACGAAAATCCTGATGGTTGCTTATTTACAAATAACAAATAGTAAGAAAACTGTCTAGACAATTGGGGACAAATCATTTCGGCTTTTAATTGAGAATTAAAGCATGAGTTGCTCTTATGGAGTCAATAAAGAAAGCCAATCCTAAAACCAAGCTTCCCTGTTAACGGGGTCTCGTCTCCAACAAATATGGAATATTGAGGCACATCATTTCTCGATTTGGAGCCATATCCAACTCCCCCAAATAACTCTAACACAAAGGCGTCATCAAAAACCCATTGTTTGCCAACATTTATCAGAAACACAGCGGAGGTTACCGAAACCTTTTCTTGTGAAGAGCTTGCAGGTGCTCCTGGCAAACCAAAATAACCGCTTTCAAATGGAAGTACTTTGTAAGAACTGATGAGGATTTCAGGCTTGACATAAAATCCTTTTAGAATATGCGCATAACGCATTTTTCTAAAGTAATAATCTGGCTTAGACAAAAACTTTATCCCAAAACCTACATACGCACCAGCACCTTTATAGCCGTTGGGATCCCATCCCAATCCAATTATTCCAACAGTTCCTTCAATGCTTCTCCCAGGCTTTAAACTTCGCTCAAGTGTAAAACTTGTGCTACCTCTCAACGGTTCTAAAAAATTAGCTTTTATAGCATTTTTTCGCTGATCTACATAGTTTTCAGGATTCGAAAAGTTATCCTGAAAAGCCATTTGATTGCCATTGGCAAATTCTATTTTTAATATTTTATCAATGGCAATTGAAAGTAAAACACCTTCTGGAACTTCCGGAGTGTAATATTTAATATCCTCACTTCCAACTTCCTTGATAGTACATTCTATTACTTCTTTGTTCTTCTTATAAATTTTGTCCTGAGCCAGAGCTGAAAAGCAAATTATAAAAGTGAATGATAGAAATAAAGTTATTTTAATGAGACTATTCATAATATTTGGCTTTAGGTCAGTTTCTGAAAGTTAGTGTCAAGTTAAATAACATCAACTTTTGCGATACAACACTAATTAGAAAAAATTTCTTATAAGTTAAAGATACTTGATACTAAATCAAATGTAAAACGAAATATAATAAATTAGAAAAAATATTATATAATATTTAGAAAACGAAATCTAATGTGCTGTGTCGTACAAGTTTGGGGTTATTGCTTTTATTTAAAACAGTCTTAGTTTTAATATTCCCCAAAGCCACCAACTCCTGCAACCTTTTAAACAAAATATTTTCTCCCCTTGGGTCGAGGAATTAAATCAAAAGGGATATCGCCCTGCGATTAAAAGCGGAGAGCTTTTTGCAATTACCACCTATCCTGATTTAACTCCCAAAATCAGTTCCATTTACAACTAATATAGTTTTTGCTAACTATTAGTTGCATCTGCAACCTTTTAAGTGTAACCCCCTTAGTTTTGTGCAAAATTAATTTTAGATGAGCGCACCTTTAGAAATAGAAAAATCGATTTTGCCTTGGTTAGGCAGGTCGATGAAACTAACAGATTATTTTATAGCCGATAGTTTTAGAACACACGGAATTGAGCTATCGCAACCCCAATTGGTTATGCTTATTATGTTAATGAAGAATAATGGACAACCCCAAAATAGCCTGGCTTTTTTAACCAATCGCAACAAAGCATCGTTGGCGCGCCTTGTAGATACAATGGAGAAGAAAAATTTAGTTAAACGCTTGCCTGCCAAAAATGACAAAAGGGTAAACCTTGTTTATTTAACTGAATATGGAAGGAATACCTTGCTAAAGGCTTTTCCAGTATTGCACAATGTAATTAACACTATCCAAAAAAACATCTCTGAAACAGAATTAGACACTACTGTACAGGTATTAAAAAAAATTGTAACCAATATAAAACTGGCAGAAGGCAATTCTAACCCCTAATAACTGATATTATGAGAAAATATATAACCATCGCATTAGGCATTGCATTAATTATTGCTTCGTATTTTATTGTTGAAGCCATGATTGCAGCAAACCAAAAACCTGAACGGAAAGCCAGAAAAATTATTAAAACAGTATTTGTTGATATTGTTAAAAACAAGGACATTCCTATTACCATTAAAGTTAATGGCAACTTGGTTGCTAAAAACAGAATCGAGATTTTTAGCGAAGTGCAAGGAGTTTTACACCCTACAGCCAAAGAGTTTAAAGCTGGTGTTGCCTATAAAAAGGGAGAAGTAATCTTAAAGATTAATAAGGAGGAAGAGTATGCGACTTTGCAGGCACAAAAAAGCAATTTGTACAATACCATTACTTCTATTATGCCCGATGTTCGGCTTGATTTTCCTGCGGAATATGAGAAGTGGCGTAATTACTTAACAGGATTTGATTTTAATAAACCAATACCCAAATTACCTCAAACAAACTCAGAAAAAGAAAAGTTTTTTGTATCGAGCAGAAATATTTACACCACGTACTACAACGTAAAAAATTTAGAAGTAAGGCTACGTAAATACACCATTCGTGCCTCTTATAATGGCATTTTAACCGAAACATTGGTAAACCCAGGGTCGTTGGTGCGGCCTGGGCAAAAGTTAGGCGAGTTTATAAACCCCAATGTATATGAAATGGAGGTAGCCATTAATGCAAGTTATATCGACTTGCTTAAAATAGGCAACCCTGTTACATTAAAAACCTTGGACAGCTCGCAAAGTTGGGAGGGGAAAATAATACGAGTTAATGGCAAGGTTGATCAAGCCACACAAACTGTAAAAACCTTTGTTCAGGTAGCTGGCAAAGGCTTAAAAGAAGGGATGTACCTTGAAGCCCATTTGGTGGCCAAACAAGAAAAAAACGCCTATGAAATCGCACGAAAACTGTTGATAAATAACGAAAAAGTATTTGTGTTGCAAGATACAGTACTTGCGTTGGTTAAGGTAACCCCGGTTTACTTTAAAGATAAAACGGTAGTGGTCAAAGGCCTAAAAGAGGGTACTGTAATTATATCTAAACCTGTACCAGGAGCCTACTATGGCATGGCTGTTAAGGTTTATAACAGTGCATCAACACCTAAATAAGTTTACACTCAGCCCCATATCTGTTATGAAAAAAGTAATAGCCTACTTTATTAAATTTCCTGTTGCTATAAACGTTATAATAATGGCTTTTATAGTATTCGGAATTTTAGGTGCTAAAACCATGAAGTCCTCCTTTTTCCCTTTAACCGATTCGAAAAATATTACCATCACGCTGTTTTACCCCGGGGCTTCTCCTGAAGAGATGGAAGAAGGCATTGTGCTAAAAATAGAAGACAACTTAAAAGGAGTAGTTGGCATTGACAGGGTTACATCGGTATCGCGCGAAAACACCGCCACTATAAATGTGGAAATTGAAATGAACAAAGACATTGATGTGGTGCTGGCCGATGTAAAAAATGCCGTTGACAGAGTACCCTCTTTTCCTTCGGGCATGGATCCTCCAGTAATAGCCAAAGTAGAAAACACCACCCCCACTATAAGTTTTACATTAAGCGGCAAAAACGTGCCCTTAACAACATTAAAGCAATATGCCAGAGATGTAGAAAACGATTTACGCACAATGCGCGGCATTTCGCAAGTATTTGTTACGGGTTTTCCCGAAGAAGAGATTGAAATTGCCGTACGCGAAATAGACCTAAGAGCGTATAACTTATCATTTGCAGATGTGGCCAATGCGGTTAGCCAGTCGAATTTGCTAATTACAGGAGGAAATATAAAAACCGAAGCCGAAGATTACCTGATTAGAGCTAAAAACAGGCAGTATTATGGCAATGAGCTAAGTCATATTATTGTTAAAGCGAACCAAGCCGGTACTATTATTTACTTAAAAGATGTAGCTGATGTTAAAGATATTTGGAATGAAAATCCCGATAGGATATTCTATAATGGAGACATTGCCATCAATATTCAGGTAAATAACACCAATAACGAAGATCTGATAGTTTCGGCTACTGATATTAAATCCTATATTAAAACCTTTAACCAACAGCACGATAATGTGGTACTACATATTGCAAGCGACCGCTCAATTACCTTAGTACAAAGAACAAAACTGCTCACCGAAAATGCCGTTATTGGTATGTTATTAGTGCTACTGCTTTTGGCATTATTTTTAAATGTACGCATTGCCTTTTGGGTAGCAGCAGGTTTACCCATTGCCTTTTTTGGCATGTTTATTTTTGCGGGGCAATTGGGTGTTACCATTAACGTATTATCGCTTTTTGGTATGATTATCGTTATTGGTATTTTGGTAGATGATGGCATTGTAATTGGTGAAAATATTTTTCAGCATTACGAAAAAGGAAAATCGCCTATTAGGGCAGCTATTGATGGCACCATTGAGGTAATACCCCCTATCGTTTCGGCTATTTTAACTACCATGTTGGCTTTTTCTACTTTCTACTTTTTAGATGGGCGAATGGGCGAATTTTTTAAAGAAGTGTCAACCGTTGTCATCTTAACTTTAGGAGTTTCTTTAATAGAAGCACTCATTATTTTGCCCGCTCATATTGCACACTCAAAGGCGCTAATTCGTAAAAAGAAAGAACCCACAGGATTGTTTAAGGTTTTCTCCCATATAAACAAAAGAGCAGATCAATTCTTAATGTTTATAAGAGATAAAATGTATGCTCCCTATCTGATGTTTTTCTTAAAAAATAAATTTTTAGGATTTGCCATACCAATTGCTCTGCTAATATTTTCTGTGGGAGGAATTGCAAGTGGAATAGTTAAAACTTCTTTTTTCCCAAGAATGGCCAGCGATCGGATTTCGATTAGCCTCACAATGCCTCAGGGCACTAACGAAAAAATTACCGATTCTATCATTTCGCAGATAGAAAAGGCTGCGTGGTTGGTAAACAACGATTATACTAAAAAACAGACCGATAATGAGCAGGTGGTTCAAAATATTATAAAACGTATTGGGCCTGGCACCAACAAAGCAAGCTTAACTGTAAACCTGCTACCGGGCGAGTTGCGCGATTTTGCTTCGTATGAAATAACCAATGCCATCCGCGAAAAATCTGGAACCTTTTATGGAGTAGAAAGCCTCACGTTTGGTTCAGGAATGAATTTTGGCGGAAGCCCTGTGGCTGTATCGTTATTGGGTAACAACATTCCTGAGCTAAAAGCCGCAAAAAAAGAACTCAAAGAGTACCTAATCAGTAACCCTGCTTTAAAAGATATTTCAGATAACGACCCTGCTGGTATTAAAGAAATACGAGTTAAGTTAAAAAATGATGCCTACCTACTCGGGCTAAACCTGCAATCGGTTATGAACCAAGTACGTTCAGGTTTTTTTGGTTTTCAGGTACAACGTTTCCAACGTGGACAAGATGAAGTTAAAGTATGGGTACGGTATCATAAAAAAAACAGGTCGTCTATCAAACACCTAGACGATATGTGGATATCTACTCCTGACGGATCTAAAGTGCCTTTTTCAGAAATTGCTAGCTATCAAATTGAGCGAGGCGAAGTGGCTATAAACCACTTAAACGGTAAAAGAGAGATTCAGGTAACAGCCGATTTAAAATCTCCGGATGACAGCGAAGTAGCCGTAATGAACACCATTAAAACCCACATAATGCCAGATATTATTTCAAGATACCCAACGGTTTCTGCAAGTTACGAAGGGCAAAACAGGGAAGCCGAAAAAACCAAAAACTCGGTAAACTCGGTGGGCTTGGTAATTATTATGCTAATTTATGTGGTTATTGCATTTACATTTAGATCGTACAGCCAACCACTATTGCTAATTTTAATGGTACCCTTTAGTTTAATAGGCATTGTTTGGGGGCATTATGTACACAACTTTTCTATTAATATTTTATCGTGGTTAGGCATTATTGCTTTGGTGGGCATTATGGTTAACGATGGGCTGGTGCTGGTGGGCAAGTTTAACAGTTACCTAAAAGAAGGGCTAAAATTTGACGATGCACTGGTTAAGGCAGGGGTATCCAGGTTTAGGGCTATTTTTTTAACTACCATTACTACCATTGCCGGTTTGGCACCACTTTTACTCGAAAAAAGTCGTCAGGCTCAGTTTTTAAAACCTATGGCCATTTCAATATCGTATGGCCTTGCAGTTGGCACTTTTTTAACCCTACTTATGCTGCCTTTGCTACTATCGGTAAGCAACTCCTTAACCGTATTTTTTAGGTGGTATGTTACCGGTAAAAAAGTTACTAAAGAAGAAGTTACCAGAGCTATTATTGAAAAAAATTATGAAGAAAATGAGGTATAAAAATATAATTATAGCAACCATATTGTGGGTTGGTTTTGCCCCTGCCACTGCACAAAATATACTTACCAAAACCGAAGCAGTAGCTTTGGCACTGGCTCATAATTTTGATATAAGAACAGCCCAAAATAATATAATAATAGCCCAAAATAATGCAGGGTTAATGAATAGCGGCTATCTGCCTTCGGTAACGGGTACAGGAAGTGCAAATTTCTCCTTTTCTGATGTAGAAAATACATTGCAAAGTGGCGATGTGCAAAGTGTTAGTGGAGTGCAAACCAAACGCTATAACGGCTCTATAGGTTTAGCATACACCCTTTTTGATGGGTTTGGAAGATCTTATAATTATCAAAAATTAAAAGATACCTACCAACTTTCAGAACTGCAAGCCCGATTAATCATCGAAAATTCGTTGCTCAATATTTTTACTGCTTATTACGAGGTTGCTCGGCTAACTCAAAATATTCGTACACAAAGGCGTGGGTTAGATATTTCAGGAGACAGGCTTATCAGGGCTAAGTACAGCTCGGATTATGGGCAAAATACACAATTGGATTTACTTAATGCCGAGGTAGATTATAATAACGATAGCATCAGTTATCTTACCATTTTGCAAGAGCTCGAAAATCAAAAAAGAAATCTTAATTTACTTATTGGGCGCGATGTACAAACACAATTTATGGTGGATACCACCATTGCCTATGCACAAGGCTTACATGTAGCCACTTTGCTTGATGAAGCAAAAACCACCAATATAAGCATTTTGCAAGAACAGGCTTTGCTCATCAACACCCAACACGACCAACGCATTGTTAGCACAGCCGCCATTCCTAAAATAGGGCTAAGTGCTGCTTATAATTACTCGATTAATAACTTTGGTGCCACCTCGTTTTTTGATAGGCAAAATAGCGCGGGCCCTACAATAGGAGCTAGCCTTACCTGGAATATTTTTGATGGAGGCCTTACCAAAACAAGGAAACAAAACACGTTCATTTTAATGGAAAACCAGCAATTAAACCTTGAACGAACTCAACTTGAAACTCAACGTAATGTGAGCAATGCCTGGACTATTTACCAAACAGCCTTATTTGTGTTGCAGGCCGAAAAGAAAAATTTACAAACCAATAAACGTAATTTTAGCCGAACACAAGAGCAATATACCTTAGGGCAGGTAACCTCTATTGAGTTTAGGCAGGCACAATTAAACTACCTAAATGCCAGCTTAAATTACAACCAAGCTAAGTATAGCGCCAAAGTAGCCGAGCTTACACTATTGCAGTTAAGCGGAAGGTTATTGCAGGCCAATTTTTAAAGATTTTACATGGGTATTATTCTAGCTTGCAAGCAACCGTTTTATAAACCAAGATCCCCTGCGAGGCATCCGTTTGCAAACTGCATTTTTGAATACAGGAAAGCTTGGCTTACTTATTATGCCTTTCTTCTAGCACCTTAATCACCTCATTTAGATTATATTCTTTGGCTTGCAATAAGATTAGATAGTGGTAAAGTAAATCAGCGGCTTCGTTTAAAAATAAGTTCTTATCATTATCCTTGGCTTCAATTACTAACTCTACCGCTTCTTCCCCTACTTTTTGGGCTACTTTATTAATGCCTTTTTTAAATAATAAGGATGTGTAAGAGGTGTCTGTTGGGTTCTTTTTGCGGCTTTCTATGATGTTTTCCAGCGTACTTAAAAATTGGAGGTTGGATTTGTTCTCTTCGTTCCAACACGTATCTGCACCGGTGTGGCAAACTGGGCCAACAGGGGTCGCCTTAATTAATAAAGAATCACTATCGCAGTCATTTTTTATTTCTTTCACCCATAAAAAATTGCCGCTCGTTTCGCCCTTTGTCCATAACCTTTTACGCGAGCGACTAAAAAAAGTAACTTTGCCAAGTTCTTGGGTGCGGGTAAATGCTTCCTCGTTCATATAGCCCAACATCAATACTTTATGAGTGTAATAATCTTGGATAATGGCAGGCACTAGACCTGTGGTTTTGTCGTAATTTATGTTCATAATTTATTTTGAAAACCGTTTTAACGGTTTCGTGTTTAGGTTTGCTAATGCATAGTGCTTATTGACTCTAACGGCACACTAAGCCGCGTAGGAAAATCTAAAACCACGAATTTACAGTTTAGCACTAGCCCCTTATGCTGTTTGAGCGAATGTAGCAGTGTATTTGTTTATGTTTTTAAATCAAAGAAATAGTTATTTAACTTTTCAATAATACGTTTAGCACTAGTTATGTTCGTGTGTTTTAATGATAATTTATATCCATTAACAATCCCTACAATTAAGTTATCAGTGGATTTATCTGGATTTCGTTTAATGATAAATGGTTTTTTTATTCTTATTACTGTTTTCTTTTTATCAAAGGTTGCAATATATTTTCTTATTCTACCATCTTTAATTTCAAACGGTGCTACGGGGGCCTTTATTTTTCTTTTACCATTTCCCCAATTTTCCCCAGTTTTAATTCTATTAATTTGCATTTCGGAAACCCCAAAAACCCAAGCTATTCTTCTTAGTGGAACCCCTAACTTAATCTGCTTCTTTATATGCTTTACATCTCTACTATCCAATTTATTATTTGTGTGTGTGTTTTTTGCAACAAACAAATTAGAATAATGTAAATTTCTCTTATTCCCGTCCCTATAATCAATCGCTTGTTTTTTCTTGTTTAGCTTTTCCAAAAGCACTCCAAAAGCAATGGCAACTAATGGAGCTGCTGCTACATTATGTAATTTTCCTTCTGTATCAGTTAAACTCGCAAACCCTTGCCGAAGTTTATCATTTTGAATTCTAAAATGAATTTTAGTTTCGTTTATAAATACCCTCCCCTTTGTCCTCCAAGACCTTTTTTTGCCTGTTTCAGTTCTGTATATTCGTCCTGATTCACTTATATGGTATCTTTCAAAACCTTTTATCACACGGCATTTTTCACTATTAATTATTATTTCATCCATCCCTATTATTCGGTCTCTTTATTTATTACAGTAAAACAAAGATAAAAAAAATTAGGTTATTGAGATTTAGTTGATTTTTGAATATTGTTTATTGGAGTTTATAGACAAACATATAACAAACAAATTGCTTCACCACGCTTGTAATAATGCTCTAATATCCAAATTTAAGAGAAACCTCCGCCAAGCTCTTTTTAGAGCCCACCATTGTGAGCGTATCGCCTGCACGTAATCGGGTGTAACCATGCGATATAATTAAGTTGCCCCTTCTTTTTACAGATAGAATGATTACATCTGCTGGCAGGCGCAAATTACGAATAAGCAAACCTTGAATATCTGGGTTTAGCACTTGTATGTCAGAGGTATCCTGGCCTTTTTGCATACCTAATAATAAAGAGGCAGCTTGAGGTGAACGCACAAAGTGATCGAGTAATGAAACGATAGCGGTTGAGGGATCTACAATTAAAGCTCCCAGCTCATGAAATCTATTAAAATTATACCTATGATTAAGGCGTACAACCACATCGCTGGTTCCTATATGCTCGTATATAAGATTGCATAAAATTAAATTTTCTTCATCGGTAAGCATTAGCACAATGGCTTCGGCAAGTTTGGCATCTAACTTCTTTAGCATTTCTAGTGATAGCTCTTCCACATAATAAATGTCTAAATCTTTATACTCCTCTTTATTAACATCTTTAATTAAAGTAATTATTTTAACTTCCCAACCAGCCTCTAGTAACTGCCTGGCTAATGCTACAGACTGAGGTTCAAAACCAAAAATAATAGTATCTTTAATTCCATCAAAGGCAGGTGTATCTGCTCTGGTATGCCCTTCTTTTACTTTATTAATAGCCCATTTAAACAAAGGGGGACCCACAATTTGATTAACAACAATAACGGCAATTACAATGGTAGAAAACTGTGCTCCCCATACGGGAAAATTGTTGGTTACTATGGTAGCAAGCCCAAGCCCAACGCCCGCTTGTGTTACATAGGGCATCCACGCCAATCGTTTAAATAATGGAGAATCTCCCGAGAGGGCTCCTCCAATATAACCTCCAACCATTAGTGAAACCAACCGAACAAAAAACAATAAAAATGCAATTCCTGCTACATCTGTAAGCAAATCTAATTGTAAGCTGGCGCCAGCTAAAAGAAAAAAGGGAACATAAATATACTTGCCCGAACGTTCTAAAATTCGTAAAAACTCTGCCCTGTATTTACTGTAATTTGTAACCCAAAAACTTGCGATAATGCATACAAGTAAAGGTTCAATACTAATACTATGCTGAAAAAGAGCGTAGGTATAATCATTTAACCAATGATGGAGCACATACATTAAGTAGCCCCCTGCTAAAATGAGCCACGCTTTGGGTATTTGTTTCCAATTAGTTTGTAATACTTTAGTAAGAAAACCAGCTAATAAAAAACCAGCAAAAATACTTGCTGCCAATTCTAATAGGAGAATTCCGGCAAAATTTAAGCTAAGTTTGGTGTCTTGAAAAAGGGCAACTGATACTTCTAAACAAAGCGAAAAAAGGAGGATTACAAAAACATCTTTAAGTACGGTAACGCCAATGGCTGTTTGTACAAAGGGTCCTTTGGCACGCATTTCGTTAACTACTGCAATGGCCGAAGCAGGAGAGCGAGCCACAAAAATAACAGCGAAGAGAGAGGAGGCTGCAATGCGCAAACTTATTGAAAACTCACGCATAAATGGAATTTGCTCCGAAAGGAAAAATACAGCCGCACCACTTAATAAAAACGTAACTACAAGCTGGCTAATGGTCATCCATTTGATGCTATCAATTCGGCTGCGCATCTCTCGGAGGTATAACTCAGCACTAGCGGCAAACGCAATGTACGCTAGCGCAATGTCGTTTATAAAGCCTAGGTGGATAATAGAACTAACCGGAATTAAATTAAGAATAAAAGGGCCAGTTAAAATGCCAATAACAAGTAGCCCTGTTATTAATGGCAGCTTAATTTTACGAAAATAACCAGCTAGCTGAGCTGCTGACAACGCAACAACGCCAAAACCAATAACGGCTAATATCACACTTAAATTCTGATTCATAGAAGGATTTTATGCGTCTAAGATTTAAGATAGTAAATTTTTGTTAGTTGTTATTACAAAAACAGATTAGAATACGATTAGAATGTTAATAACTTGTAATGTTGGAGCGTTGAATATTGTTTGAGTGAAGCCTAACGCAGCGTAGCTGCAAGCAAAAGTCAGTTGTTTTTTTTAACAAGGTAATCAAGGTCGGACGATAGTTAGACCAAAAAACAACAACAATCTGACTCTTGTATAATATATTTTATGGAATGAATTTAATGTTTTATTTAAAACCTAGATTGAGCGATTCAGTAGAGATGAGAAAGCCTGCCTGCCTTTTGGCTGGTGCTAAGAGGCTGATAATTAAAAGTTTACAAAAAACACAGCAATCCGCCAGTTGGCGGATTGCGAGTATTTTTGCAGGTCTTTTAAAATCAGCACATTAGTGCTTATCGCTTTAGTGAATCGCTCAATTTAGGTTAAAACCGTTAAAACGGTTTTTGTGGTTTAGGCTAACATAGCCCACGGTTTAAACCGTGGGCTATGTTAAATTTATAATTTACACAAATGGTTTTAACCATTTTTCATAAACTTCAGTCTTCGGGCAAAACTTGCTAAAAAAACAAATTTTTACGGAGTGATAGCATAGGTTGTTATACATTTAAATTGAGTGGACGCTATAAACCGCTTACAAGGTCTGCAATAATTTCTTTTAATGGCCTTATTGATTTTACCGATTCAATTGCTGGGCCTGCTACCCATACATTTTGATATGTGGCACTAAAAGCGGCTTTCTCAATTTTTCTCATCCCTCTAAACATAATGAGCATTTTAACATACTTTTTAAGCCATTTATTCTTTTTAAGTAGCCACTCTAAAAAGTTTTTCTTGGTGCCTACTTGTTGTACGTAAGGGGTATTAATTACTGTAATGGCTGTTCCTGAAATTTTTGTGGATAAAATGATGTCTTTTTCGCCATAATCAACCATGGCTTGTTTGTAGCCTTGGCTAATGGGGGCTTCATCGCAGGCAATAAAAATGGTGCCTACCTGCACACCAGAAGCACCCAAGCTTAAGGCATCTTTTATATCACCACTATTGGCAACACCCCCAGCCGAAATAATGGGGATGGAGCAGTGTTCTTTCAACTCTTTTAATAAATCGCTTGGCGATATGGCTCCACAATGGCCTCCAGCTCGGTTATTAACTGCTACAATTCCATCAGCTCCAAGGTCTTCTACCTTTTTGGCAAATTTTAAATCTACCACATCGCAAAACACTTTAATGCCTACTTTATGCGCTTGGGCTATTACTTCTCTGGGGCTACCTAATGAGGTAATAATATAATCAACCTTTAACTCTATTAATGTTTTTAGCTGTGTTTTATACTTAGGGTTCGATTTATTAACAATAAGGTTTACACCAAAAGGTTTATCGCTATGCGCCTTAATTTCTGCAATGGCATCTCTTAATTCTTGGTTGGTTCTATAATTTAGTGCAGGAAATGCTGCGGTTACACCAGCATCCAGAGCAGCCTTAATCATAGCCGTATTAGAAATTAAAAACATAGGTGCTACAATAACCGGGTATTGAATACCAAGGAGCTTATCGAGGGTAGGAGTAATAGTTGCCAATATAGTTGTTTTTTAGAGGTGTAAAGAGGTTGTTTTTAATAGGGCTAAAGATAGTTATTAACCTAGTGTAAAAAAAGACCTTGGTTTTTAATCGCAGGGCGATAGCCCTTTGGGCTTAATTCTACAATCCTTTAGGCATAAGCCAAACCTGATTAATTCATAAATCTTTGTTATGAGCATTTCAAGTATCTGACAGTCAAGTGCTCGCACAGGATTTTGGAACAACTTGTCCCGATTTTCTCATCGGGAGAGGCGTCCGCCATTTGGCGGACGTTGAGTGCCAAAATTCGAGCAAAGCCTGTACCGTATTGGATACTGTCATTTTAATAATGTTATGAGTGCAATTAAGGTATTTTTAAACTAACAGTTTTGTAGCAGAGCCAACAAATTAAAACGCAAAATAGATAAATGGTTGCATATCAGACGAAAGTACTTGGTACAAGAAAAAGGTAATGACAAAAGTAACTACCACTTGCACCGCATAAGGCAACTTAATAAACACGTTTTTGTACCCCTCTTTCAACTTGGTGGGTAACCAATGAATAAAATACCCAATAAACATAGTTATAAATACCCATTGGTACCCTTGTAGCACCTCCCAAGCTACGCCAAACGATAAATGAGTAGTTATTTGGCTTAGCACTTGGCTCGCAATGTCAAAATCAGACGAGCGAAACCAAATACGCGTAAAAGTGATAAAATTGAACGTAAATAAGATACCAATAAATCGGTTATACCATTTATCTTTATCCGCCCAAGGCGACACCTTATTCCATAATTTAAACACTACGATTCCTAAACCGTTCAGACCTCCCCACACCACAAAATTCCAGCTTGCTCCGTGCCAAAGGCCGCCAAGCAGCATCGTCATCATTAAGTTAATATTGGTGCTTACCCACTCCCTAAAAGCTGGTAGCACTTTGCCAATAAAATACACAGAAATCATTCCTGCTGCAATGGCTACGGGCACCCAAATATTGGCGGATAGTACCGAGATAAAAAACACAATAACAAATAAGCTAACATAGCTAAACACCGAACCTGACCTATTGCCACCCATCGGTATGTAAAGGTAATCTTTTAACCAACTGGAGAGGGAAATATGCCATCGTTTCCAAAACTCCCCTGTGCTACTGGCTTTATAAGGCGAATTAAAGTTTTTAGGCAGTGTAAAACCCATTAATAATGCCAAGCCAATCGCAATATCGGTATAGCCCGAAAAATCGGCATATACTTGTAAAGAGTAGCCGTATAAAGCCATTAGATTTTCAAAACCCGTATAGCTCAATGGGTTTGAAAATACCCGATCTATAAAATTAACAGCAATATAATCAGCCAAAAATAATTTTTTAATTAACCCATTTAAAATCATAAATAGAGCCGTGCCAAATGCTACTTTGGTAAGCGTATATTTTTTATATAGCTGAGGTACAAAATCTGCCGCTCGCACAATAGGCCCGGCCACCAATTGCGGAAAAAAGGAAACAAAAAAGCCAAAATCAAGGATGTTTTTTACGGGTTTAACGAGTCCTCTAAATACATCTACCGAATAGCTGATGGTTTGAAAGGTAAAGAACGAAACGCCCACAGGCAGTAAAATTTTTTCGAACCTAAAGTGGGTTCCAAAAAAAGAATTGCTCCAATATGCAAAATGATTAATGGGTGTGTAATCGGTGCCTAATAAATTATTAAATGCATCGGTAAAAAAATAGGCATATTTAAAATAAACTAGAATAAATAGGTTGATAAATATGCTTAACGATAGCCATAATTTTTTATTTAACCCTGCCTTGCTTGCATAAATTTGCTTGCCAATAATAAAATCGGTGAGGGTAGAAACAAGCAAAATAGAAACGAAAAAACCACTGGTTTTATAATAGAAAAAGAGGCTGACTGCAAATAAGTAGGCGTTTCGGAGTGCCTTATCTTTATAAATAAAAGAATACACTCCCAATACAATGGCAAAGAAGGCCCAAAAATAAAGCCTCGTAAAAAGGAGGGGCGTTTCTGCATCGTAGAGCAATATGTTCTTTAGCTGCTCAATCAATGGGCACAGGGTTAGTTGTACTTTTTATATAAGCACCATAGGCGTTTTGAAAAGCCTCAAAAAACAAGTCGGATTGCAATTGGTAGCCTTTGGTGGTAAAATGCACTTTATCGGACTTGGCAAGGCCGGTTTTTTCCCACAACTTAACACTGCCAATGCCCCCCATAATTTCGAACAAATTCCACACAGCCCCGTTATTTTCTTTGGCCAAATTTTGCATTGCTTTAACCACCTTAAACACATTTTGATTGGGATACCGCCTTCGGTAATAACTATCGTTATTGGTTAAAAAGATAAAATTCACCTTAGGGTTGGCCGCTTTAAACCATTTTATTAAATCTCTGTAATGATTTTCGAAACTTGTTTGGCTAAACCTGCTTGTTGGGCCATTAGCATCGTTGATGCCAATGCCAAAAATGACTAAGTCGGGGGCTAGAAATTTAATTTCTTTGCCAAAATCGTATGACCGCAAATAAGCAGGAACGCTTGCCCCGTTTACCCCAATGCTATGGTAGGTAATGCCTGATTCGTTGGTGATATATTGGATGCCTCGTAGTGTAAAATGTGATTGTAATGAATCGGTTTTTAACAAGGAAAAAGCGAGCGTATCAAAGGTGGTGGCAAAACTATATTCGATAAACTGCCCTAAAGAATCGGTAGTAGAGGATACGGAGCCATAAATAGAATCGAGCTGTGTGTGGTAGGAATCAGCATCCATTTGATAGAAAATTCTTATTTTATTAAAACGATAGTTTTTCTTTTGCAAATCGCTCATATACAGCTTAATATGAGCCGAGCTGTCGGTGGTGGTGGCATTATAACCCGACACCCCCCAAGTGCAGACCGCATTCTTTTTTGCATTTCTGCAACCTTTCCAGCTGCCTGAGTATATTACGTGATAATCAGAAGGCATATTAGAACGTGCCATTATATAAGGGAAAAAGAAACCTCTTTCGCCCCCGATACCCGGCATTAAATGATCGAACTTAGAGCGCATTGTACGTTGCAAGGTGCCCCCTTGTACGTGCGAGCCACCAATATGTAAAATGGAAAGCTTGCCACTTCCT
The DNA here is from genome assembly GCA_026989535.1 of Cyclobacteriaceae bacterium. GTDB lineage: Bacteria > Bacteroidota > Bacteroidia > Cytophagales > Cyclobacteriaceae > JAKISE01. The sequence continues at coordinate 17,289 of JALSJD010000048.1, read as the reverse complement.
AAAAATACCATACTATCGAGTTTTTCGAACACGGTATTAAAATGGGTGGTGTCTCCATAAAAAGTTAACTGATTTTTATCCAGCGCTAAAAAGGGGTAATCATTTAAGCGTAGAGCTTCATTTTGCCCCATACTTTTTTGGCTGTAAAGCCATAGGCCAGCAATTAAAATAAGTGAACTAATTTTCATTGCGTAGCGAATCGGTTTGCAAACTATCTTCGGGAATACTTTTGTATTTATCAAAATCTTTTCGAAGAGCATCGTAAAAAAGCTTGCTCATTTTATTAGCTCCTTTGGTGGTAAAATGCACATAATCACCTCCCGCCAAAGGAGGGTCGGCTGTTACCCAATCTTCCATTGAGTTTTTGCCTCCCATTACTTCGTACATATCAAAATAAGCAACTCCTTGCGCAAAAGCCGCTTTTTGTACTTCATCACGAATGGGTTCTAACATAGGGTAGGTAACAAAATCGCCTTTAATTTTTGTGGCCATATCTGATGGGCCAATAAGCAGAAAGCTTGATTTGGGCAACATTGCTTGTAAATAACGAATATTTGATTTTAAATAATTACCAAATTTTTTCGCCCGCTCTTTGGTATCAATATAAGGAACAGAATTACCGCCAAATTGCAAAATAACTAATCGAATGGGTTCTGCTGCGTATTGTTTTTCTAATTGTGTACTACTTATTCTTCTAAATAAAGTGCCCGAAGCCCCTCGTAACGGAATATTATCCACAATAACTCCAGTTCCACTTTCAAACGAAAGGGCATACACATTAGGGCTGTCTAGCCCTTTAAATTCGATTTTTATAACCCCTGGGGTGGGTTTAAATTTTACTTTAATCTTACGATTATAGGTATTGGCGGCTAATATTTCTGTATGAATAACGGCACTATCTACCGAAATGGATATGCGCACAGGCTGGGTATTGCCACCTACCAACATACTCATTTGCGAAAATTTACGAACGCGATAAAAGCCATAGCTCGCAGGCTTAATTTCTAACCACGCAGATAATGTGTCGGTTCTTGCCATTGAATCTGGTGGTGGGCAAAACCTTGAAAAACTGGCTAATAAGCCATAATTTCGATGTGTAATGGTGCTGTCTTTTTTACCATTGGCGGTATAGCGCAACCAATTATCCGATTGATCTTGCCGAACGGCTCCTGTTCTAATTACTTGAAAAGCAGGCTCAAACCCAGGGCCCGTTCCTCCGTATTCTTTTTGCAGCTCATTGCGTATGTAGCGGGTCATTCGATCAGCCTCAATTTGCGAATCGCCATAATGCATTACCCTAATTTTGCCTCCCTTGGCTTTTAGCCTAAGGAGCGATTCGTAAAAGAGTTGTAAGCTATTCGAACTCGAATCTGGCTGTTGAATATTGGTAACACGCTCGTGCCTAATTTTTGCTGCTCGATTTAAACTATCTCGTAAGGCTACCGTATCTATGCCCACAATATTAAACAGTGAATCCTCTACCGAAACAACCAAAGAAGAATCGTTGCTGCCAAAAAAATCATCTAGGCTTTCGTACTTCAAGGTGATGGAATCGGTAATGGCAATGCCGTTTTTGGGGAAAGCCCACATTGTAATTATGGCAAGTAAACCCACTAACAGCAAGAATAATAAGGACTGTAAAGGGTTTCTTTCACTCATTCTACTTTTCTGATTTTTAACACCTGACCAGGCGCAATGTTCTCATTAATGCCATTATCTTCCATTATCATATCTGCAGTAATATTTTTAAATAACTGAGAAATCGCCCAAAGTGTATCGCCTGATTTAACCGTATAATCTTGGTATTCACCTGTTTTTAATCCGATAGCCACTAGATTTGACTTTTTGCTTTTCTTTGGTGTTTTCTTAGCCACTTCTACCTTTTCAATTTTCTGGTTCATTGGCACATAAATTATAAGCTTTTGACCTGCATAAATTCGGTCGCTTTTTAACTCGTTCCATGCTCGAATGCTTGATATTTTTACATGGTGTCGTTGGGCAATTCTTCCTAAGTTATCGCCTGCTTTTACCTTGTAACGAATGGGTTTGTGTCGAGTTAAATCTGGGATATTCCCTTTTAATTGCTTTAGCCGTTTATCATTAGCCGATGCTAACAGCACTTGCTCATCTCTGGTTTTCTGATCCATTTTAGCCAAATACTTATGATAGCTTTCTTTATATTTTAAGGGCAATTTTAATTTACCAAAGGCTGGGTCGTATAAATTACTTACCCACTGTGGGTTTAAACTAATAAGCTCCGAAGAAGGAATTTGTGTAAAATGATGAATGGCCTCCAATAAAATGGGCTGGCTAGCCGTTACCCAAACCATTGATTCTGTTGGCCCAACTGGTTTAATGGAGGTTTGTTGGTAAATATCTTTTATCTGTTTAAGCCGTTCGTTACGAGAGGTTAGGGCGTTTTTTTCTGCTGTACTCATGAGTGAATCAGCCTCATATTTACCTATGGAAATGGCACTTTCAGTAAACACTAAATCTGCTGTTTCTTCATTTTTATAGAATTGAACTAAATATTGCCAATAACGATAAGCCGCTTGTGTGGACTTTGAAAGGTCTTTTCGCTCATCAATTACCGTATTAACGGTTAGCCCATATTTTATGGCGATGGGGTAAGGCAACATCCAATACCCAGTGCGTTGGCTAATATCTTTTGCCCTTGCATTAAAGCCCGATTGAGCAATGGCTAAATAGCCAATTTGAGCTAACTGATTGGCAGCCACCGTGTCCTCTAAAGTTACTTCGGCCATTTTTAGAGCCAAAATGGATTGGTGTATCTCGGATTCAATGCTGAAGATTCCGTCCTCCTCTGCAACAAAACCCTCGTTTTGAGTTGAAGGCTGCGCCAAAAGTTGGTTGGCAATCCCAATCAACCCTGTTAATGTATAAAAAATGTAGTGTATAAGCGTTCGCATCAATTTCAAATCTAAGATTTGTTTTAATTAGAACAAGCCGTATTTATAAATTTAATACCATAGCAACATTGAAATGAACAGATTCCCACCTTCGTGGGAATGACGTTAAACGGTTTAATGATGTTGCACATAACTCTCCCACTTATCCAAAAGCTGTACAAAATCTTCGGGTAAATCAGAATCAAATTGCATTTGCTTTTTGGTAACGGGGTGGATAAAACCCAACGACTTAGCGTGGAGCGCTTGCCGAGGCATTACTTTAAAGCAGTTATGAATAAAGGCTTTATATTTGGTAAACTGTGTTCCTTTTACAATCCGATCGCCTCCATAGGTAGCATCATTAAATAATGGATGCCCAAGGTATTTTAGGTGCGCCCTAATTTGATGGGTTCTGCCCGTTTCTAAATTGCATTGCACCAAAGAAACATAGCGCAAATTCTGTAATACTTTATAATGAGTGATGGCGGTTCTTCCAAAATCGCCCTCTGGAAAAGGAGCCGTTACTCTTCGGTCTTTTAAGCTACGACCCAAGTTTACATCAATGGTACTTTCTTCTTCATTAGGTTCACCCCATACTACGGCATAATAAGTTCGCTCTATGCTATGATCGAAAAACTGCTTGGCTAGGCCATTCATAGCTTTTTCGGTTTTGGCAATTACCAATAAGCCCGAAGTATCTTTATCAATTCGGTGTACCAAACCTGGGCGACCTTCATTGCCTTTCATTTCAGGTAAATGATTAAAATGCCACACCAAGGCATTTACCAAAGTGCCTGTCCAATTATTATAGGCAGGGTGCACCACCATTCCAGCGGGTTTATTCACCACTAATAAGTGTTCATCTTCAAACACAATATCCAATGGAATGTCTTCAGCAACCACCTCCGTGTCTCTAGGTGGTTCAGGCAACTCAACCGTAATTACATCAGCCGGATGTACTCTATAATTTTGTTTTACCGTTTGTCCGTTCACCAATACGTGTCCTTCTTTTATGCCTGCTTGCACTTTGTTTCGGGTAGCATTGGGCAGCTTATCCATTAAAAACTTATCAATACGCAATAAGCTTTGGTTAGGATCAGCAATGATTCGATGGTGCTCATAAAGCTCGTCTGATTCGTAAGGTTGATTCTCTGACATAGACTGCAAAGATATATTATATCGATTGACTGTATTCTAGTTTTACCACAGAGATTCACAAAGTAGGCACAGAGGTACACTGAGTTTGTGAATAAGTTTTTATGTGAGCCTTTGTGTTTACGTTTTCCCTTTGCGCCTCTGCGGTTAAACTTTTTACCTTTTGGATTAACATCTCTGCGCCATTACGGCTATTTTTGTAACTATGCTATTACAGCAACAATCACCCTCCATCGACCCTATTAAAGTAGCCATTAACCCCCATAATATTACGGTGGATATGCTGCGGATTGATAAGGTGCACGAGCAGGTATCAGGCAATAAATGGTATAAGCTCAAGTATAATTTACTCAAAGCAAAAGAAGAAGGGCATACCACTTTACTCACCTTTGGAGGAGCCTACTCCAACCACATAATTGCCACTGCTGTTGCTGCCAAAGAAGCTGGTTTTAAGTCAATTGGCATTATTCGTGGAGAAGAAACGATGCCGCTAAACCCCACATTAAGGCAGGCAACTTTTATGGGAATGGATTTGCATTATGTAAGCCGAACTGACTATAAATTAAAAACTGAACCCGAGTTTATAAATAATTTAGAAGCTACATTTGGCGAATTTTATTTAGTGCCTGAGGGCGGCACCAACCAAGTGGCAATTCGAGGGGCAGAAGAAATAATAGACGATACGTTAGTAGCTAATTACGATTATATTATTAGTGCCGTTGGTACCGGTGGCACCTTAACGGGGCTTATTAGCAAAGCCGATGGAGCAGCAAAGGTTATTGGAGTTTCCTCTTTAAAAGGTGATTTTTTAACAGGAGAAGTCAAAAAATGGCTTGCTTCCATTAATAAGGAGTACTTAACGAACTGGAAGGTTAGCAATGCGTATCATTTTGGCGGCTATGCCAAGCACACCCGTGAGTTGATTGCCTTTATCAATAATTTTAAGATAGAGAACAACATTGCCTTAGACCCCATTTACACGGGTAAAATGATGTATGGCATTATGGATATGGCAGCCAACCAAAAACTTGAAACCCATAGCAAAGTACTTGCCATTCATACTGGAGGACTCCAAGGAATAGAGGGGTTTAATAAACGATTTGGGAAGTTGATTGTTTGAATTTTTCCAACGCCCGAGTTCGTGTAGAGTTTCTCCACCTCAGAGGCATCTGAAAGGGACGTTGAGGTTGTTTGAGATTTTTTCTTCACAGAAATAACGGTCAAGTAGGTGTTGTTATTTCTTCTTCTGAGTTAGGGAAAGAACATACTCTGCTACGGCCAACCTTGTTTCGGGTGATAAATAATTTTGTGGAGGCATTTCAGGATAATCCTCTCTACGATGTGTAGGTGCTGCAATAAAATCGGCCATCCCTTGAGGGTTGTTAGCATAAATAGCCTGAATAACATTAATAGGAGGACCTATCATTCGCACATCATACGCGTGGCAACCAGCACAAATACCATAATAGGTTAAGTTTCCTTTTTCTTCCATGGTAATGGCTCTTGGTGCCACTGGTTTATCGAGCATCATGGTAACAATTTCTTTGGTATCGCCTGTGGTACATTGACCCCAATCGCCCAAACCAAAGGTATTATATCGCTCTCTATCTCTAATACAACTCCCCGTTCCTCCGCCTATGGCAATAATATCAGGTGCGCTATCTAACAAAGAAGCTTTCATCAGTAATTTTACTTCACCCACCGAATTATTCCCATTATTCTCCATATAATTATCAAGTATTACCACTCTATCTGGGTTTGGCTCAGAATCTGGGTCGTTAGAGAGGTTAGCTCCCATGCTTAAATCGGTAATGGCAATAGCCGCATTATCGTTTCCTGTAATAATGTTGTTTTCAATGGTAACATCATCGGCTGCCATTACAATAATACCTGAGCCAGGAGGAATACCGGAAACGATAGAACCTGGTGCTCCAAAATTTGGATGGTTATTATTTACCACAAAATTATTGCGAATAATGATGTCATAGGCGGTTTTAATAGGTAAGCCCGGGGTAATAAAGGCAAGAATGCCTCCCGTGTTATTATGCACATAATTATTTTCAACCAAGCAATGGCGGCTATTTTCAATTTCAATACCCGCCACATTTTCATATACTTCGTTATGGCGTACATCAATATTATCGCACATTCCTACGTAAATAGCTGCATCTTCTATGCCTGAGAGAACATTATGCTCAATTAAGCCATTTTTGCCAAACTCAGGAAAAATACCATAAACACCGGCATCCACAATCCAATTATTACGAAGAACGAAATTGTTGCCTGCCTGCCCCATAATTCCATTGCCTTTGTAATTAATGATTTTAAAATTTTCGATTCGTATGCCATTGCCCGAATATAGAAAGGCATCGTTCAACTCCTTTTCACCATCCAACGTAGGCCATTCACCCCCAATTATTACACCTTGAAAGCTAATATTGTCCTTATCAATGTAAACAGTTTCTTTGTATTTGCCTGGATATACCCGTATTAAATCTCCTGGATTGGCTTTTTTAACAGCCTCCAGAATAGACTCTCCATCCTTTACTTCAATGACATCCCCACTTAAAGGATCTGCATAAACTACACCGGTAGAATCTGAACCAGCATTGGTGCTAAACTGCCTAACGGCAACAGGTGAAGGCACATAGCTGGCAGTTTTAGTAAAAAAGGATTTCCCAATCATTAAGCCCCCGGCAAAAAGAGCGATTGGAAAGAATAGACGAAACCATTTATTAGAGAACATCATATATATCAAATTTTGAATTAGCAAACTACAATTTAATTATGTATTGAAGCCATTCTTTTGGCTTTTACCTTATCAATAGTTGGGTTAATTATATTGACAGGAAGCCCCGATGGCACCTCTTTGGGAACGATAGGCATAAAGGATTCATCTGTTAACGTATTCATAAAATCTACCAACCGATCTAATTCATCATCAGTTAACTTAGGTTCCCAAATATGCCAATGTAAATAAAGGGTTTCCTCTTTAGGCACGGCATGGCCTCGGCCTAAATTATAAAATTCAGCTGCATCACGTAAGGTCTCTTTGCTACCAGAGTGCATATAAGGAGCTGTTTTTGCAATATTCCTTAAGGATGGCACTTTAAATCCTCCACGCATAGTGGAATCTTTATTAGGGGTTTCGGCTCCGGGGTCAAATGGTAAGCCCTCCAACTCTGGCACACCAATAACCGCTATTTGTTGATTCGTAAATAGCGGAGGGGTATGACATTCGGCACAGCGCGCCACAAAAGATCTAAAAATATTTAATCCTTCAATTTCCTTGTCATTTAAGGCTTCGGCATAGCCGTGGGCATATTGGTCATACTTACTATTAAGTGATATTAACGTTGATTCAAAAGCAGTTATCGAAGTATAAATATGATTTAACTGGATGGAATCGTTTGGTTTGGCAGGAAAGGCCTCGGTAAATAATGCTTTGTACGTTTCGTTGGCATTTAACACGGCAAGCAGTTGTTGGCGTGTAGTTGCCATTTCGATGGGGGAGAACAAAGGGCCTTGCATTTGGTCTTCGAGCGAATTCGAACGGCCATCCCAAAAGAAAGAATTAAGGTAGGCTACATTCCAAAGTGTGGGAGCCGAGCGAGTTTGTAAGGCACCTCCTACCCCAATAGTTACAGGCATTCCATCGGCAAAACCTTGGTATGGGTTATGGCAGCTAGCACACGAAATAGTGCTGTCTTTTGATAAAACCGGATCGAAAAACAAGAGCCTGCCCAAATCAATTTGCTGAGGGGTAAAACCATCTCGAGGAATGGGTAAGGCTGATTTTAACCCGCCAACGCCTGAGTTTTGAAGAGAACTGTATTGCTGATAGAGGTTTCTAGAAACACAGGTATTATCTTTAGATAATTGAAAACCTGGAGGGCAATTTGATGCTAATCTAGTTTGACTAACAGACCCTGGCAGATTGGTTAAGAAATAGACTCCGCTAAAAATTAAAGCTCCTGCTAAAAAAATAAATAATGTGGTTTTTAACATCATTTGCGAGTAAAAACGCAGAATGTTTAATTATCAAATAGGGAATCAATGTATTTATCTTCTTCTCCTTCTATAATCGAAATTAACGATTCAATCACATTATCATCTTTTACTACATAATCTCGAATACCTTTTTTGATAAAATCAAGAACCAATTTCCCGTCATCCATTGAACTTAAAATAATAACTTTAACTGCATCTGGTAGTGTATCTTTTACTTTTTCATACAGGTCAATTCCACTCATCCCTGGTAAATAGTAATCTAAAACCAACACATCTGGTATAATAGATTTTAAAGTTATCAGGCAATCTTCTGCATTTGTAAACGAGTAAATTTTATACTTCCGCCTGAGATTTGCTTTTATAAACTCGGAGTATTCAGGGTCATCCTCCACTATAAATACTTTTTGTGACATCCTAGAAATGTTAATTAACAACCAACTTATATTTAACTAAATTTAACCTCTTTTCAATTTCGGGCTATTTTTAGCAACTTCTTCAACTTCTTCAAACTCAATATCTGCCTGCCTAAAAGAATAAAGAAGAAAACGAACCTCTTTAACATGTATAGTGCCATCTACTTCAGCCATTTTATATAGCCACACATACACTTTAATTTGTTCTTCTCGAGAACATTTTTGTACATAATCTATTCCTTTTAGGTACATTTCTTTTTCAGATAAGTTTTTCACACGCTCGTAAAAGTCCTTATAATATGACTCTGAAATATCTTCGAGGTTACAAATCTCTTGAATGGCGTTCGATTCATCTTCATCAAACACTCCATCAGCATATACAATTACACGAAGTAGGTATAGTAATGCTTCAAAATAATTATTTTTTTTCATTTATTAGATTGCAAATTTATTCTTTAGCTTCTAAACGACTAAATTACTAAACTTTACTTTAGCAAAACTGGATTATTATAAAGTTATGTTTGAGAGTACTTAAAAAATTCATACTATTAGGTGTTCTAATATTAGTATGGCTAATAACAAAAACATAAAAACCCTCGAAAAGAGAATTAATGAATTGGAGCAGGAAAAGCAACAATTGCTTAAGCTCGTTTCTCATGATGTAAAATCGCCTTTTAATAAACTATTTGCGCTTAGTAATTTACTACAACTTACGGCAGATAACCTTAAGGAAGAACAATTAGATTACCTTAACCGAATGGAGTGGGTAATTAAAGAAGGCCTCACAGTGGTGCGAAACTTAATGGATTTGAGAGCCCTTGAAAATGGAGATGTTGAGGTACAAATGGAGGAGTTGAATATTAGCCTGATAATTAGCGATTCTATCAAAAACTACTCGAAACAATCAGAGGCCAAAAACATCAAATTTGATTTAAAAACAAATAATATGACCGCTTGGTCAGATAAAAGATTATTGGAAAGAGTTGTTGATAATATGGTATCTAATGCCGTTAAATTTACACCTAAGGCGAGCACTATTTGTATAGAATTAGGAAAACAAGGTAAGGGTGTATTTTTTGAGATTGGTTCCGAAAGCGGGCCTATTCCAAAGGAAGAAATAGCTCAACTGTTTAAACAAGGAGCCTCTTTAAGCACCCGACCAACCCATGGCGAAAGTGCCCTTGGCAATGGGCTTTATATTGCACAAAATTATGCACACCTTTTAAATGGAAAAATTAGTTTTTCGCAAAAGGACTCGAGGGTGAGTTTTAGGCTAATACTCAACGCATAATTTTTAATTCACAGAAAACCTGTCTCCTTCCTTTAGTACCATTTTTAACGATGTAATAACATTATCGTCTTTTACTACATAATCGTTAACGCCCTTTTTTATAAACGCTAGTACTTGAGTGCCATCATCGATGGAGCTTAACATAATAAATTTTGTGTTTGTAAACTTAGACTTAAGCTCATCATATAAATCAATCCCACTCATGCCGGGTAAATTATAATCAAGTATCATAACTTCTGGAGTAACCTCTTTTAATGCTTCCAAGCAATCTTCAGCTGTAACAAATGTTAATACATTATACTCATTTTTAAAATTAGCCTTTAAAAACTGTGCATATATTTCATCGTCTTCAACAATATAAAGTGATGTTGCTGCCATTGGGTTTAGTTAGTAATTATAGTGGTTTTTTAAAAATCTAAGGATAAAGGTAGTTATTTGATTAAAAACCATAAATAGGTAAAAACACCTAATCACTCTAATACCAATTAAAAAGGCAAGTCACCGCCACCGCTAGGTTCATCATTCGACCATTCAGGTTCTGATATGCCTTCTAAGGGGGCAGCCTCTGGTGTATTATTAGGTTGCGACCCACCTTCTGCCTCTACCCGCCAAGCTTGTAACGAATTAAAATAAACCACCTTCCCTTCTCGATCAGTCCACTTTCTGCCTTTTAAATTAAAGTGCACGTTTACTTTATCTCCTTGCTTAAATGCATCGAGTAGGGCACATTTATCTTGAATAAGTTCAAATTTTATAAACTCAGGATACGAGGGATTATCGGCATACTCCACAACAAACTCCCTTTTTTTAAAACTCTCTTTAATTTGCTGTACCTCCGATATTTCTAAGATAGAACCGATAATGCTTAATGACATACTTAATTTTATTATTGAAATCACAAATGTAGTTTTTTTATGGAGAACCATTAAATTTGAAGGGCAAAATCAATATTTTTTATGAACGCATCTTTCAACATTATGAGAACCGGCAAACGTTATACGCTTACCAATTATGGAGAGGTGTGGAGATTTGAAGTAATGGAAATATTTGATAATAGCGATTTTAAAATTAAAATGATTGATACGCTTGAAGAGCAACTTTTAAGCGAACTAATAGCGTATGGAAAAGGCAATGATTTTAAATTTGATGAGCTATGAGAAAACTGAATCCAATTATATTATTATTTTTAATAAGCACCTGTACTCCCAAGGTGATAAGTTTTTATGTGGTTGATGCAAATAAAATTTCAGTCGATTCCTTTTCTTTTTACGCAAGAGATACCAAGGAATTAAGGCCTCAGCAAAAAGAATTAGATAGTTTAATTGAACGCTCCATCACTAGCGAACTACTAAAAAAGGGCTATAAAAAAATAGGTGAATCTGACATAATTGTGAGTTATCAAATAACGCTAGGAACATCAAGTACAAGTAACGTTAATAATCAACATTTTAATAATTACCAATATAATAGGGTGTACTACCCAGACTATAATGTTACTACCACTAATTATAAAGAAGGAGTATTGTTGATTGAATTTTGGAATAAAGACGAAAAGCTTTTATGGCAAGGAAGCAAAACTTTTAAGGTGCGAAAATCTGTTGATACAAAAGAGATGTTCATCGAATACGCCAAAGAAATTACCTCGGCTTTTAAAACCTAAATTCGGGGTATTAAGCGAACAGCATTCCTTCTCCGAACCCAGTCAATTAATGGGCAAGCCTTATTATTTATTTTAACAGACGCTTAGCCTAATATTCTTAACCCCGACCCAAATGTTACAACTCCCTACTTATAGTGAATTTTCACTATAACGGTTTATGGTGATGCATACGTTTACTGTAACCTTTATCTTTGTGTAGATTACAAACGCCAACTGCAAATGGTACACCAATTAAATGTTTAACAACCGCTCTACCAATGAAAAAAAAGTATCAAAATTGCCAATTAGTAGCTTTTATTATTTTAGTATCTCTTTTTACTGGGTATCAAACGTATGCGCAGCGGTATCCTGCTGTTTTCGACCCCACAACTATACCTTTTAACGGCACCAATGGGTTTGTTATCCCGGGATTAGATGCCATTCGAAAACTGGGTAATGAAGTGCAGTTTATTGGCGATGTTAATAATGATGGCATTGAAGACTTTGCACTTGGAAATGGCAATGAATTTGTGGACACACTGGACTTAGCTGGAAGGGCTTATATTATTTTTGGCTCCGCCTCTGGCTTCCCAACACCATTTGACCTTACTACACTAGATGGCACCAATGGGTTTATTGTGGAGGCTATTGTCGCTAACGAAAGGCGAGGTTCTACCATTGCTGGGCTTGGAGATATAAATGGCGATGGAATAGATGATGTAATCATTGGTTCCAGTGCTAGTAATGAAGATGAAATAGTATTATACGGAACAGCTACTTTTCCGGCACTTATAACGGTTAACGATATTAGTGGCACCAATGGTTTTTTAATTGATACCTCGGGCAGTAATCAGGCGGCTGCTTTGGGCGATGTAAATGGAGACGGAATCAATGATTTTATAATAGGAACGCCTCATTGGTTAGGAGAAAGCTGGATTATATTTGGTCGTACCAGTAACTTCCCTGCATCCATTGATATTTCTTGGTTAGATGGCACCAAAGGATTTAGAACAGACACGTTTGAAGGCGGGCGACCAGCATATAAGGTAGGTGGTGCAGGAGATATAAATAATGATGGGGTTAACGATATGCTTATTGGAAGTTGGAATAGTGCTTCAAGCGCAATTAGCTACGCACTATTTGGGAAAAACACCCCTTTTGATGCACTGGTAGATATTACAGCCGTTGACGGAACAGACGGGTTTCTTATTGATAACCAAGGGAATAACTTTTTAACTTTTGTTGGTCCCATAGGGGATATTAATGATGACGGCATAGATGATTGTTTTTCAGAAAACAACATTATATTAGGCTCATCAACTACTTTTCCGGATAGCTTGTTTATGAGCGACCTAAACGGGGCTAATGGGTTTGTATTAGAAAATCATGTATTACTTGCCGCACCAGCTGGAGATTTGAATCTGGATGGAATAGATGATTTTATGGTGGCCTCCTCCGATAATTATGTTGTTTATGGTACTACAGGAGGATTTTCTCCCACATTTAACCCTGCTACACTAGATGGCATCAATGGGTTTCATATTCCAATTTCGGGTAGTTCAAATATTGGCAGACCTGTTGATGGAGGCAAAGATATAAACGGAGATGGGTTTTCTGATTTTATATTTGGAGATAGTGGTTTCGGAAGTAGCACCGGACGGGTGTATGTGGTATTTGGTGGAGATTTTGTTGCACCAACTATTACCTGCCCCAGCAATCAGCAATTATGTGCAGGGGCTGTAATACCCGATTATACTAGTCTTGCTACGGCTACCGATACCGAAGACCCTAACCCTACCATTACCCAAAGCCCAGTTGCTGGGGCTGCGTTTACCGATGGCATGACGATTACCCTAACCGCTACCGATGCAGGTGGCAATAGCAGTAGTTGTACATTTACAGTAAACGAACTTACAGATATAATAGACCCTGTTATCACTTGCCCTGCCAACCAATCACTTGCTTTGGGTGCTATTGTGCCTGATTACACTGGCTTGGCAACTGCTACCGATAATTGCGATGCCAACCCCACCATTACACAAAGCCCGCTAGTAGGTGCTGCTTTTACAGATGGTATGACGATTACCCTAACCGCTACCGATGCTAGTGGTAATAGCAGCAATTGTAACTTTATTATTAACAAACTACCCGATACTACCCCGCCAATCATTACCTGCCCCGCTAATCAGGAACTGACCTGTGCCGATACAGTAATACCCGATTATACCAGTCTAGCTACAGCTACCGATACCGAAGACCCTAACCTTACCATTACCCAAAGCCCAGTTTCTGGGGCTGCGTTTACCGATGGCATGACGATTACCCTAACCGCTACCGATGCCAGTAGTAATAGTAGCAATTGCAACTTTATCATAAATAGATTGGAAAGTGCAGAGGTTTCGGCAAATGCTACTGCTACCACTGTTTGTGTTGGAGAAGAAGTGATCCTTACAGGCTCGGGCAATGCAGTGTCTTATTTATGGGATAATGGTATAACTGATGGGGTAGCTTTTACGCCTGTTGCTACTACTACTTATACGGTTACAGGCACAGATAGTAATGGCTGTACAGCTACTGCCGAAATAACCATAATAGTAAATTCTATACCTGATCAACCCACTATATCTGTACAAGACAACACATTAACCTCAAGCAGCACCGTTGGCAATCAATGGTTTATGGATGGGGTTAGTATTGATGGAGCCACCCAACAAACCTATATTACCTCTTTTGTTGCAGGCACTTATACGGTTCAGGTAACTGTTGTAGGTTGCACTTCTGATATGTCAGATCCTGTTGTTATCACTGGACTGAATAAATCACTCCCGAACGACATACTCAGTATTTGGCCCAACCCTGTTAATAATCAAATTTTTGTAGCACTACCTGCTAATTATACTGTTCACAGTTATTTAATTATTAATTCAAACGGTACAATTATTAAATCCAACACATTTAAAAAAACGGAGTTAATACAAAACTTTAATTGTACACTACAGGAATTAAGTAGTGGCATATACACAATTCACACATCTACTAATAAGGGTGTAATTAAGGCAAAATTTGTAAAGCAATAAACAGTTGTTTCTCATTTACAAATTAAGCTTTGTTACTTTTTTAAACCAAAAAACAGACCTCTTAAAGTTTAGCTTAAAATAATATTTTGTAGTCTTGTATAAAAGCGTTTGAATGGCTAAACAAGGGTTTTTCGAAATGGTATATGAAGTAGCAAAATTAATACCTTCTGGCAGGGTTACTTCGTATGGTGCTATTGCCAACTATTTGGGCAGCAAAGGCAGTGCTCGTATGGTGGGTTGGGCTATGAATGCCTCGCATAATATGCCCGAAGTACCTGCGCACAGAGTAGTAAATAGAAGTGGCTTACTCACAGGGAAACATCATTTTGATGCTCGTAACCCTATGCAAGAAAGGCTCGAAACTGAAGGGGTTGAGATTATAGATAATCAAATTCAACACTTTGATACGTTGTTTTGGGATCCAATAATTGAATTGGAATTGTGAGCCGTAGTATTACCTAAATTGAGAGATTCAGCTTAATAAGTTTTTTGTGTACCCCTCTACCTCTCGGTTGCCCTCTGTGGTTAAGTCTTTTCTTCTTTAGAAAAAATCCACAAACCGATAAACGTAATTAAACCATTTACAATCAATAACTCAAACCCAAATTTGTAACCACCTAACAGCACTTCAGAATAAGTGCTCAACAAATACGAAAGTATTGGTGCAATCACAGCGATGTAAGGAATAGCGTGATCCTTTGTGATTCTTTTAGTAAATAACCCAAAGGAAAACATCCCAAGTAAAGGGCCATAAGTGTAACCAGCAACAACAAAAACAGCTGTAATTACACTGTCGTTATTAATAATTCTAAAGCCTACAATTATTAAAAACACAAGGATTGAAAATCCTACATGAACCCAAAGTCTTTTGCGTTTTTGCTCCTTTTCGGATAAGGTTTCTAGCTTTAGAAAATCTACACAAAAGGCTGTTGTAAGAGAGGTTAAGGCCGAATCTGCACTCGAAAAAGCAGCTGCAATGATGCCTAGTAAGAACACGATGCCTATAAAAGGAGAAAAATGATTAAGTGCAAGAATAGGGTAAAGATCATCGGTATGTTCAGGAGTGACAATGCCCATTTTGGCGGCATACATATACAAAAGCAACCCTAGGCTTAGAAATAAAAAATTGGTAGGCACCAGTATAAAACCAAACCAATACATATTCTTTTTTGCTTCCCCAATATTTTTGCAGGTTAAGTTTTTTTGCATCATATTTTGATCGAGCCCCGTCATTACAATTGCGATAAATGCACCTGAAAAAAACTGCTTAAAAAAGTATTTGGAACTCTGCCAATCCCAAATAAATACCTTGGAATAAGGGTGCTCCTCAATGGTTGATATAAAACCACTAAAAGATAAATCAAGCTTATCGGCAATGTAAAAAATACTGATGCCCACTGCGAGCAGCATAAAAAAAGTTTGCAGTGTATCGGTCCAAACAATGGTTTTAATACCACCCTTAAAGGTATAAACCCAAATTAAAAGGATGGTTAACATTACAGTAACCACAAATGGGACATTATAAGCATCAAAAAAAGCAATTTGCAATACGCCAACTACCAAAAAGAGTCGGAGAGAAGCTCCCATTGACTGAGAAAGAAGAAAAAATAATGAGCCCGTTTTATAGGCTTTAATTCCAAACCGTTGGTTAAGAAAAGAGTAAATGGAAATTAAATTAAGCCTGTAGTACATAGGCATAAGTACATTAGCTATCACAAAATAGCCTAACAAATAGCCTAACACTAACTGAAAATAGCTAAAGGCTTTATACACGGGTTCGGTGTCCGATATAAATGCCCCCACTTGGCCTGGAACCGAAATAAAAGTAACTCCAGAAAGAGACGCTCCAATCATACCAAAGGCCACCACATACCAAGGGGATTGGCGGTTGCCTGTAAAAAATGCTTTGGAGTCTCCTTTGCCTGATGTGAGGTAAGATATAAGAATGAGTAATCCAAAATATCCTCCTATAATTCCGATTACTAAACCTGGGTGCATCTTTTATAATTAGTAGGTCTTCAAAAATATTTTGACAAGTATAGAGCAATAATCTATATCTTTGTAAAATTAGATGGATTAAAAAGATGAAAGAACTCGAATTACCAGCATTAGATTTAGATGAATTAATAATTGAGCCTAACTCATTGGTTGTTTATAATGATGATGTTAATTCCTTTGAACACGTAATTAAAACACTCATACGAGTTTGTAAGCATACGAATGAACAGGCCGAACAATGTACTTTTCTCATTCATCATAAAGGAAAATGTGCTGTAAAATTGGGCGAAAGAAATGAACTTAAGCCTTTGGCTCAAGCCATTTGCGAAGTTGGGATTGATGCTAGAATTGTATAATGGAGTACCCCTCTAAGTTAATAGAAAATGCCGTGGAGGAGATAGCAAAGCTCCCTGGAATTGGTAAAAAAACAGCACTCCGGTTAGCCCTACATTTATTAAAGCAAGAAAAAGGAGAGGTAAAGGGACTCAGCGAATCATTGGTTGATTTGCGAGAAAATACGCAATACTGCACCTCTTGTTTTAATATTTCGGACAGTGCCACTTGCGCTATTTGTGCAAGCCACAAAAGAGATAATGCAATTATTTGTGTGGTGGAAGATACACGCGATGTTATGGCCATCGAAAATACCAGCCAACATTTTGGGCTCTACCATGTTTTGGGCGGTGTAATTATGCCTATTGATGGCATTGGCCCTGCCGACTTAACTATTGATGCATTAATAAATCGAGTGGCTGCAACCAATGGGAATGTGCAAGAAATAATTTTGGCTTTACCC
>JALSJD010000047.1 GCA_026989535.1 Cyclobacteriaceae bacterium | reverse complement strand
TAAGAGTTTGCTATGCAAACAAAATTATACACATTAACAAAATTGGGTTTAACTTTACCTATATTAGTGTCTGCCTATAAACCCGATAGCTATCCTGAGTCGGCTCTTTCCACCATTGGGCTGTGTCTTCTCTGCCCATATTAGGGTTAAACAAAGATACAAATAAAGGGTATATTCGTTATTAGGTGTTATATATACAAAATCAAGCTTTATGTTTAAAAACAAAGATCCTCGTGCAAAAAACAAACATGAACTAATTGCCAAATACAGAAAGCAAGAACCAGTTTATTTAAATAATACAAAGCAAAAGTTTAAACGTATTAATCAGCAAACGGCCTCGTCATCTTTGGGCTTAGAGGCATATTCTGGCTCTTGGGGAGAGGAACAAACTATACATTTATTGCGAAGAACGCTTTTTGGCGTAAAAAAGGCAGATTTTAAACATTATAAAACGCTAACATTAGAGCAATCAATTACAGAACTATTAACCCCAAGTGCCAAACCCCCTCCGCCCATTAACGATTATAATGGGTTGAATGAGGATTTTTCTACCGACCCATATACCGCTTTAGGCGATACTTGGATTGAAGCACCTTATGACAACGATTTTGAAGGTGGCAAAATCGTTTCTTTAAAAGGATGGTGGATAAAAAACATCATTAACCAAGAAGCGAACCTTGGTGAAAAAATGCTTTTATTCTGGCATAATTTGTTGGCCATTCAAACTTGGGATGTGTTTGTGGGTAAAGCAAATTACCAATATTTGGAGATGCTCCGAACCAATAATTTTGGCAATTTCAAAACCCTAATTAAAGAGTTAACGCTAAACCCCGCAATGTTATTTTTCTTAAATGGCAACGTTAATCATAAAGATGCGCCTGATGAAAATTATGGAAGGGAGCTACAAGAGTTGTTTTGTATTGGAAAAGGCGCTGATGCCAATTTTACCGAGAGCGATGTGCAAGCAGCAGCACGTTTATTAACAGGTTGGGTGATTGATTACAATAGCATCATAAACGAAGGAATTCCTGCTTCTTTGTTTTGGGAAGATGCGCACGATACTAATGATAAACAGTTTTCGGCCTTTTACAACAACACTAAAATAACAGGCAAATCTGGTGCAGATGGAGCCAATGAATTGGATGAAATGTTGGATATGATTTTCAATACCAATGAATTGGCCGCATATATTTCTAGAAGGCTCTATAATTTTTTTGTGGCTACTGATATTAATGCCACTGTAGAACAAAATATGATTCAGCCTATGGCTGAGTTGTTTAGAAACAGCAATTACGAAATTCAACCTGTGCTAGAAGCACTTTTTAAAAGTGCCCATTTTTACGATGCCATCACGATGGGCGTACGCATTAAAAACCCCGCAGAATTTACATTGGGTGTGTGGCGAACCCTAGAGGTTGTTCCACTTTCGGGCGAATCGATTCAAACCAACTTACAAATGCACGCAAGTTTCCTTTGGACTATGTCTAAAATGGGAATGGAGATAGGTGATCCACCAAGTGTATCTGGTTGGACTGCCTATTACCAAGCACCACAATTTGATAAATCGTGGATAACAACCAGCACCATTACCCAACGAGCATCAGTAACAGATGCCGTAGTTTTTGGCTATATCTGGGTAAACGAAAATTTATATGTTGGCGCAGATTTAATTCATTTTTTAGAAGGTCTAAATAACCCAGGCATTGCCGAAGATATGTTGGTGGAAAGTACCCAATTATTATTGGGCTTGCCCGCTTCGCCTGATATGATTGCTACCCTAAAAGCAATTTTACTATCGGGGCAAAGCACCGAAGGGTATTGGACAAGTGCTTGGCTTGATTATACCAACGACCCATCTAGCACAGCATACCGACAAGTACTAGAAAACAGGCTCAGACCTACCTTTCAACACATTTTGCAATATGCTGAATTTGAATTAATGTAATTATGAATCCACTCCGAAAACAGATAAAAAACACAACTAATTTACAGCAAGCATCTGTGCATTCTAATGGAAAAGCATACGAAACAAAGAAGCCATGAAAAGAAGATCCTTTATTAAAAATGTTGGTGGAGTTTTAGCAGCTACAGGTGTATCGAGTAGTTTTGGCTTTGGCATGCCAAGTGCAAGCACTATTCAATCCTTGTTAAAATTAGCGGCTGAATCTAATAAAGTATTGGTGTTTGTTTTTTTAGAAGGAGGCAACGATGGGCTAAACACGGTTGTTCCTTTGGATCAACTTTCCTCATTAAGTGCGGTGAGGCCACATGTAATTATGCCAGAAAACAGCTTCCATAATTTACCTCAATCAGAGCTTGGTTTGCACCCATCGTTAACAGGCTTTTCATCTTTATACAAAGAAGGAAGATTAGGAATAATTCAAAATGTAGGCTATCCAGATCAGAACTTCTCCCATTTTCGTTCTACCGATATTTGGATGAGTGCATCTGATTCTACTGAGCTAATAAATACGGGCTGGTCAGGCAGGCATTTGCATAATGAATACCCAACCTTCCCTACGGATTTTCCTAACGAAACAATGCCAGACCCGTTGGCCATAGAAATAGGCAGCGGAAGTTCCTTAATGTTTCAAGGCCCAACGGCCTCTATGAGTATGGTAATTAGCGATGCCACTTCGTTTTATAACTTAATTAATGATGTAGATGAGCCCGTGCCTGATACTCCTGCAGGAGAACAAGTGGAGTACATTCGCTTAGTTGCTCGCCAATCGCAGCAATATGGCGAAGTAGTAAAAACAGCAGCCGAAAAAGTTGCCCAACAAGCAACATTTCCTGATACGTGGCTTGGAGCGCAACTCAAAATAGTATCCCGATTAATAGCGGGTGGCTTACAAACACCCCTTTACTTAGTTCGCCATGGCGGGTTTGATACGCACGATAGTCAAGTGGAAGCAGCAGACCATACTACGGGCCAACACGCCAATTTATTAACAGAGCTTGACGAGGCGGTTATGGCTTTTATGAAAGATTTAGAACAACAAGGCACAGGCGACCAAGTAATGGGCTTAACCTTTTCTGAGTTTGGTAGAAGGATAGTTTCGAATGCCAGTTTAGGCACAGATCATGGAGCGGCTCAACCCATGTTCTTTTTTGGCAATAAAGTAAAAGGAGGCGTAATTGGCTCTAATCCAATCATTTCTTCTTCGGCCACTTATGCAGATAACTTACCTATGCAGTTTGATTTTAGGCAAGTATATGCTTCTGCTATGCAACAATGGTTGGGGAGTTCCACGTCTAACACAACCGAGGCACTATTTAATGAATTTGATACACTTGAGTTAATTGGTGAATCTGTGATTTTAGGAGTTAAAGAACAACTAGCTTTAAAAGGCATGTCAGTATATCCAAACCCAATTAAGGATAGAGCTACCATTCAGTTTACATCTATGGGCGAGCATATTTCTATTTCCGTTTTCGATATCTACGGCAAACAAAAAGCGCAGCTTTTTACAGGCGTAAAACCAAAAGGAAAACAACAAGTAGAATGGCTAGTTAATGCAATAGCACCAGGAAAATATTTAGTGGTAATTAATTCAGAGTCGGGTAAACGTGTTGTACCTGTACTAAAAATATAACAACTAATTCTGTGTCACAATTGGCTTTCCTAAAAACTTAGAAAGCTTGGAGGCATCTTGCAAGATGGCATTGGCATTTCCGTAATCCACTACATTAAGCCGCTCACCCGAAGATAAAATCAGGTTAATTTCATAACTATAATAACTAGTGTCTCTCCCTTTATCACTTGTGCTACGCACATACTCTTTAATTACCTGAATGCCATAAATATCATCAATCTTGGCAGCCACTTTAATTTCACTAATATCAGAAACCTGATGTGGCGATTTTCTTCCTTTCCAAAAATAGCCTTCGGACTTATCAAACACAATGGGCGTTAAAGCTTGCTTTAAAACAAAAACACCTACGCCTTCAAACACCAACCCAAAGAGTAGAAGAAAAAAAGAAGCCCCCAAAACAAAAAAAGCAATGGTAATTCCCGAACCCACAAGGGCAAATAAACCACCAAACAAAATACTTCCAACACTTGCTTTATACTCTACTCGTTGAGACGATTTCTCAACAAGTTTATGCGTTTTAAAACTAGCACCCCCACTTTTTAAAGGACTCCAATCTATCTTGTTTTCAAAACTTTGTTGCTCCTTTTCCATTTTGCATCTAAATTACAGTTTTTCTCTTCATTTAAATAATGTGTCCACTCCGAAAACAGGCAATTTTCACAAAAAGAGTTATTTTGGATGAGATTTTATTGAGGTCGTTTTTTATCCTTAATATAGTCATAAATTTGCTTGCCTTTGGTACTCCACTCTCTTAAAATATAGGGCTTAAAATCATCATCAAAAGGGTCTTTTCGGTATTGGATTTCACGGCTTTTTCTTCCTCTACGATTGGTGTAAAAAGAAGACCATTTACCAACTTTATTGCCATACTTAAATTCGCCATGTATGGCAATTACGCCTGTAGATGAAAAGTAAAAATAGTTCCCTTCTTTTACGCCATATTCAACAGGAATAATTTCCTTTATTTGAGTCCTTTCCTTATCATAATAGCGCACCAACGATTCTTTTGGCCAACCTTTATAATACTTTTCTTTATCTATTAATATATCATTTTTATCTTTTCTAATCCAGCGCCCATGTTTAGTGCCTACATAAAAAATGCCTTCTTCAATAGTAACATCGCCTCGCTTTTTTTTGTAAGGGCCGTGGAGTAAAACGCCTTTCCGGGGGTCGTATTTTCTGGTTTTACGAATTTGTTTTCGCTCAAAATCGTAGTAGTAAATATCACGCACGTAGGCATTTG
>JALSJD010000046.1 GCA_026989535.1 Cyclobacteriaceae bacterium | reverse complement strand
TGCAGGACCACAACTATAAAGCAATATTAAAACAGAAGCAATAACCAAAAATGGCTTCATAAAGTCAAGCTAATAGAATAAATAAAGCAGGCTCATTTAATGAACCCAACACAGTATAAATCTAGCAATTATTACTTTAAAAAAAAAGAAAACGAAAAGTTTAGTACTATAATCCGAAACAATTTTGTTTTTTCGGTGTTTTTAAACCCTCCGTGCCTTCTTTGTGTAACTTTGTGGTTTAGCTTTAATTCAATAATACAAAGAACCTCAACGAAAAAGGTGTTTGACAAAGACCAAAACCAACCAATGACTAGAACTTTAATATACTTGTTTTTATTTTTTTTTATTAATAGTTGCAGCCCTACAGACAGCATACAAGAAAGTCGAACCTCTTCTGAGCTTTCTTACGCCACAGGCTTTACCGTTCAAAAAAAAGACAATTACACCCTTGTTACTGTAAAAACGCCCTATAAAAATTCAAAAAAACCATTAACCTACGTGCTTTACCCACGTAAAAACGAACAGCCTGCCGTGGAGGCTGATGCGTTTATTCCAATCCCCATTAAATCGATTGTGTGTACCTCCACTACCCATATCCCCATGCTCGATTATTTGGGAGAAACGGATAAGCTCACAGGTTTTCCTACAACCGATTACATTAGCTCAGCCGCTATGCGAAAACGTATTGAGGCGGGTGAGGTTACCGAATTGGGCATTGACCAGCAGCTTAATATCGAAAAACTAATCGAACTCAACCCCGAACTGGTAATGGCTTATACGATGACCAGCGATTTTGGGCAGTTTGATAAAATACAACAAGCGGGTATTCCCGTGCTAATTAATGCAGAATACCTAGAGACCGACCCCTTAGGAAGAGCAGAGTGGATTAAATTGGCAGGGCTTTTATTTGGCAAGGAGCAACAAGCAGATTCAGTGTTTATAATGATTACAGAGGGTTATCTTTCTACCAAGGAGAAAGTTAAGCAAGTAACAGAACAGCCAACGGTAATGAGCGGCTCTATGTACAGCGATACCTGGTATATGCCAGGAGGACAAAATTATGCTGGCAAACTGCTGACCGATGCTGGCCTCCATTACTTGTGGGCTGCCGATACTACCACTAGCTTTTTAGCTTTGAGCTACGAAACCGTGTTGGAAAACGCCAACCAAGCAGACCTCTGGATTGGTGCTAGCAGCTTTAAAACCTTGGCCGAAATGAAAGAGGCCAATGAGCGATACAGTTTTTTTGCTCCTTTTGAAACCCAAAAGGTGTACTCTTATAATAAACGAATAGGTGCCAAAGGCGGCAGTGAGTTTTTAGAGCTCGGTTATCTTCGCCCCGATTTAATTTTAAAAGATTTGGTTAAAATTGGCCATCCCGAGCTTCTACCAAAACACAAACTATTCTTTTATTTTAAACTGCCTAAAGAATAATATTATTCGTTATGGGGACTATTTAATCAACAGATTGTCTGGTCTTATGCCAAAGAATGACGTAAAAAGTTTTCTATTTTTGAATCCTAAATGAATAACGGGTGTATAACATTTTGTCGCTAATTATTTATACTGTTATTTTAGGAGTAGGTAAGAAAAAAACAACCACTTATGTCATTCCTCCCGAGTACTCGGGAGGAATCCGCCCTGTAGGATGTTACAACTAATAAAGACTGATTAAAATTTATTATAGCCATAATGTTTAATCTCTTTCCATATCTACAGATTCCTGCCTGCGCAGGAATGACGATTTCTATTTTGCTTTTCTTTTTAATAATAGGTTAGGGGGCTTGCAAAAAATGGTTTAAACTAAAACAACAAAATGTTATGCACCCATGAATAACCAATCTGTTATATTTTCAAAATGGTTTTTACTCACCATTGCTGTGGTAGCTGCTTTTATCATAGATATTTGGCTAGGTAGCGTTCAAATTCCTGTAAAAGAAGTGCTCTCTATTCTAATAACAGGTGCATCTGAAAACCAAGCGTGGGAAAAGATTATTCTCCTTTTTAGGCTGCCTAAAGCAGCCACAGCCGTAATGGCCGGTGGAGCTTTGGCGGTAAGTGGGTTAATGATGCAATCATTTTTTAGAAACCCTTTAGCCGGCCCTTTTGTGTTGGGTGTGAGTTCGGGAGCTAGTTTAGGTGTAGCCATTTTGGTTATGGCGGGGTTTGCAGGAGGTATGCTAATTTCTTCATTTGGTATTGTGGTGGCAGCAAGTGTTGGAGCTGGGCTGGCTTTTAGTTTTGTCCTCCTGGCATCTATCAGAATAAAAGACAGTGCCACTTTATTAATTATTGGGTTAATGGTGGGCAGTATTACGGGGGCCATTGTGGGTACGCTTCAATATTTTAGCTCGGCCAAACAATTACAAGCCTTTACTATTTGGACCTTTGGCTCGTTAAGTAATGTAAGCACCACCGATCTTCCTTTGTTTATTGGTTTTACAAGCTTGGGTTTGATGGTATCCTATATTTTATTTAAGCCGATGAATGCCATTTTATTAGGTGAAGACTATGCCCGAAGCTTGGGCGTAAACATTGCTAAATTACGTAACGGGATTTTGCTTTCTACGGGTTTATTAGCAGGTGTTGTAACCGCTTATTGTGGCCCCATTGCATTTGTGGGCATTGCGGTTCCTCATCTTACACGAGCCATTATTCCTACAAACAATCACCAACAACTCATTCCCTCTGTTTTTTTGATGGGAAGCTTAGTGCTTTTGGTGTGCGATATTATAGCCCAACTGCCAGGTAGCCAATATGTGTTACCCATTAATGTAGTTACCTCCATATTGGGTGCGCCCGTAGTTATTTGGGTTATTTTAAAAAGGCGTAACTTGGGTGCTTCGTTTGGTTAAGCAGAGCAACCGAAAATGAACTTTGTTGTTACCATCAATTACTCCTATGAGATACTTTGTCGTAATTATTTCAATTTTTGTACTCAGTTGTCAACCCAAGCAAGAGAACTTGGAAATTGAGGTTATTAAGTCAACGCTACTAAACGTTATTGATACTCTCTATTATCGAGAATCACCTCCAAAACCACCAAGAAAAGCATTTTTGCCTGACTCCTCCGTTCTTATTGTTGATCCTCAACTTGGAATATTTATTGACGGTCAACTGGCAATGTCTGATAGTTTAATTGAAGCGGACAGTATTGAGAGAGCATTGGAACAGCAGAAATGGTTTGATAGTGTAACTCTTGTTTACAAGTCATTCGATTGGGAACAATATCGAATTGACTCGGTAGAGTGGCTTAACTCATTGAATGAACCCAGACCTAAGAAAAGAATTGTACTTCTAGTAAAAGACTCGCTAATTTCAAATTTTAGTGGAGCAATGGAAATTGTCTCAAATAGAGGTTTTGAGAAGGACTTTGAAGTAAAAGATGAAGATGAACTGATAAACAAACTTCTTGACCCAACTCTTAAACCAATATTAATCGACTTTGACAGTTTCTCAAAAATTGATAAATACGAGTTAGAGCCAGGAAATTACAAGCCAGTATCTGGTGAGCGGGCAGTAGCAACATTGACTCTTTCCAGGGTAATATTTAACTCTGAGAAAACAAAAGCAGCCTACTATTACCAAGAGAACTGCGGATTTTTATGTGGGTACGGATTTGTGGTATTCGCTGAGTTGACCAGTAACGGCTGGCAAATCTTAGGAAAGAATATGGTTTGGTTATCTTAAAACTGAAGGTAACAATTCTATAAAATTAATAGGGTTATAGTGATTAAACACTAAGTTCATTTCTTGTAGCTAGCCCCGTCAACTCTTTGATTTAACTAGTGGGCATCTCTATTAACTCCATTTTGTTTGCCAACTTAGGAACTGTAAAGAAATAGCTTGCACAGTTATCCTTAGTCTTTTTTCCAGCTACTGTGTTATCAAAATACTCATTTAGCGATGCTCCCACCGCACAAGCTGGCTCAAAAGTCCACTGGACTTTCGCCCTGTTTTTGATGTCCTGTATCTAAAACAAATACCCAATTCTAAATGAGCTAAAAGCTTGAGGTGCAAATGCAAAAGCAGACCCTTGCTTATATATGTCAATACTCCCATCAAAATCAGTAATGGTTAGATCTGAGGAAGAAAAATAAGTAAAGCCATAATTTAATTCGAGTCCAAGGTACAACTGTTTAGCTATATAGAAATCCACCCCTGCTAACCCTCCAATTCCGAAAGTAAAACCATCCATTACGCTTGCATTTTTAAGTATTCTTTCTTCAATATTTTGACCAGCCTGTCGTTGTGAAATTTCCTTAGAAGTATCCCATTTTAAAATAAGTTCACCCCCAAAATACGGAGATAATCTTGATGAACTTAACAAATGCTTTTCAAAACCTGGCCTCAATGTTAATCCAAAGCTATTAAGCTTACTTCTTAATTCAAGTGCTCCCACATTATCATCTGCTTGTTGAGTAATTATATTAATATTACTAAATGAAATATCTGCCCCTAATCTAAAGGCGGTAGATTCTGATAAAAATTTTCTATATCTGATTCCAAATCCAAATGGAACTTCAAATACAGCACCTGAATTAAAAGGGTTCATTGCCAATTCTAAACTATTGTCCCCTTGAGACTGTTTAAATCTAAAACCTTCAGTTAAAACTGGAGTTTCTGACAAGTTTTCAGTTTGCGCATAAATTGAAGTGCCTATAATTAGCCCAATAAAAGTTATTACTGATTTTCTCATGTTTTTTTTGCAAAATTATAAAATAACTAACTACTTGACTACAAACGAGAAATATAAATGGTTTTTACTGCCTCTTTGTCTTTTACAGAAAACTATGATAGCACCTATGTTTTAATAAATGAGCGATTTCTTCTGCGAAATCAGCGGGAGAAAAGCAATGA
>JALSJD010000045.1 GCA_026989535.1 Cyclobacteriaceae bacterium | reverse complement strand
AGGGGATGCGCTACCATTGACAGAGTAAAGAATTTCAAAGAGGAACGCCTTATGTGCCACTTTATCAACATGCTGCATAAATAATTGTGCATATCCTTGGTTTTACCTTAGAATACTGGCGGGCAAAGAACCACAAAGTATTAACTTAACACAGATAAAGTTTTGTGAAACTTGGAGGCTTAGTGCCTTCGCTACGCCTGCCTTGCCAGTTCAGGCAGGCTGTGGCTAAAAAGGTAGCTTTAATGGGTGAGTAGTTGAAAACTTTTTTAAATTCCTTTAAACAGTAATTGGCTGATAGTTAGCATGCTGCTGTTTTTAGAAAACGCAACTCACTAAAAATGAGCAATTTATAATTTTCTATTTTCAAGTTGGGTTAACTCCCTACGCAGTCTAGCGTGGCGTTACCAGCAAGCCAAATTTGCGCAGTTTAAATTTTCACGTATCTTTGAAAACAAAAAATACGTAATGCAGACAAAGCTAACATTAACATTAGAGCAAAACATAATCGAACAAGCTAAAGGTTATGCCAAAAGTAAGGGGAGAAGTTTATCTGAACTTATTGAAAACTATCTTAAAGTTGTACTTGAGGACAGGGAAGATTCCATTAAGCTATCTCCGTCAATCAAGAAATTAAAAGGTTCAATCAAACTTCCAGACAATTTTGATTATAAGAAAAACTTAACGGAGGCGCTTTCTGAAAAATATGGTTTATGAGGCAGATTTTTATTGACACGAATGTAATAATTGACTTTCTTGCTGATAGACAACCTTTTTCAGATTATGCGGCAATGTTATTTCAATTAGCTAAAGAAAATAAGATTAAAGTGCATATTTCTGCAATTTCTTTTAATAATACTTACTACATTTTACGCAAAGTGACATCTCATAAGAAGGCTTTAAGCTTGTTATCAGAAATAGAAGAATATGTAGGTATTCAAGAAACAAATAGAGAGATTATAAGGAAAGCCATTAAGTCAAATTTTAAGGATTTTGAAGATGCTATTCAATATTTGAGTGCTGTTATGATTGAAAATATTGATATTATCACAACTAGAGATTTAAAAGATTTTAAAAAGAGTGAATTACCAGTTTTGTCGCCTGAAACTACAATAAAACTATTAATGGAAGAAAATGCCAACTGGTAACATAAACTATATGCCATAGGAGTACATCACTGAAAGCTAAGTTTGAGTCCACTCCGAAAACTCACAAAATCAAAAAAGACTCTTTGGGCGATTTTTTCATTTTCCTCAATTAGCCCCGATAGCCATCGGGGGCATCTCCGAATCTCGTAAAATAAAAATCTCATCCAAAATAGCCCATTTTATGAAAGATGTCAGTTTTCGGAGTGGACTCAATATTAAGAATTTAATACTATTGCTGTACTCCTGTAGCAAAATTTAAAGAGCACGTGCAACATTATAAATAATTTCGATTAACTTTAACACAAAGTAATTTATCAAACTCTATCCATGAATTATATTCTTCGATTGACTGTACTATTTATCGCAATATCCTCGATTTCTTGTAAAACAGCTGAGGAGTTAACAAGAGTTTATTATTTGACAGCACCCGTGACAGATGCAGATGGAAACTTGTACCAAACTACTGGTATTGGGTCGCAGGTATGGATGGCTGAAAACCTCAAAACTACAAAGTATAATGATAGCACTCAGATAATATCTTCAGAAGAGCAAGATTGGGGAAGCATAGCAACTGGAGTGGGATCTTATACCTATTTAAATAGGTATAAGCAATATTCTAACTCTACTTACGGATACGGAGCTTTATACAACTGGTTCGCAGTTGATACTGAAAAATTATGCCCCTTAGGTTGGCATATACCAAATGAATCAGAGTGGAATGAACTTATAATTTATGTCGGCTCCAATACTTATCTATTAAAAGATAAGAGATTTTATCACTGGAGAGAAAGTGTTACTAAAAATAATAGTTCTGGTTTTCCCACACTTTCTGGGGGACTAACAGAAGCCTCAGGGGTATCGGAGTTTAAAGAACAATTTGGTTTTTGGTGGAGCTCTAAATCAAGTAGTAAAAATGGAGCTATTGGCTTTCAGATTGAAGATTCTTCTAATCAAGTATCAACCTTTGACCTTAATAAAAAAGCTGAACTTCCAATTAGGTGTCTAAAAGATTATTAAAAGAGTTCAGGGTAACTATTAATAACTGCTTGTTCTGCTAGCTACAATGCAATCATCTAAACACCAAACACTTACATGGTTTAATGGGTTCTACTTAGGGGTCTGCTTAAAAACACTTAACTTTCTATAATTCAAATTATTAGAGCAAAATTTACGCGTTTTTCTAAATTACCTATAGGCAGTTTGAGGGGTTATAATATCCTCCAAAGCATTTTTATCTCCTTTTGCAGGCCCATGCCATACACCGCCACCAAAAGTGATAATATAAATTTTGTTATTGTCCAGTGGGTCGGGCTGTACACGTTTGCCCCATTTAAAATTATACCCTTTCAAGCGTTTCCAAGTTTTTCCTTTGTCTTCAGACTGGTAAGCAGAGGAGTTAAATCCACAAGCATAATATACTTCATTTTGCTTATCAATAGTTAAATCGTGTATGTGTTGATCTTTGGTTAATACTGCCTCCCAGGTTTTGCCATCGTCTTCAGACACATAGATTCCTCCTCCTCTATTGGGAGAAAATTCAGTAGCACCATATCTGCCCCAGGCAGATAGAATTAGTCGATTATTATTGCTAGGGTCAACGACTAAACTTGTAGGTCCATTTACGCCTTTGGGCAAGTTAATTTTTGTCCATGTTTCGGCTCCATCTGAAGAACGGTATAGTGCTCCGTCTTGCTCATTACCTATGCTGCCATTATCACTTTTTCTTGAAACCACAAGAAAAAGTTCTCCATCGCTTCTGTGGGTTAAACGCCAAGCCGCAGGTTGCTCTCCTTCGATTCCAGTATTCTTTTGCTGCCACGAACTGCCATTATCTACAGATTTATAGACTCCTTTGCCAAGTGCGCATACATAAATGGTTCTATTCGAAGGGGTACTTTCAGGGTCGATAAGCAGGTGGGTAAAAGCAGCTTCTCCAATATCATTACTGGTTGGCTGCCAGGTTTTCCCGCCATTATCGCTTACCAGTACTCCCCCTTTATATTCCGCCATATCCATGTTTTTCCACATTTTGGGTCTAGGTAAATCGTGGTTTTGGCTCATTACTGCCCATACTTTATCTTTTATTTGGGGGTCAAACGCTAACCAATAGGTAGAATTAACCCACTCTTTAGGTACGCCATTATTGTTGGTAGCACTCGTCCAGCTTTTGCCCCCGTCAAAGCTTTCCATCAAACCTGTATCGGTATCTGCCATAAAAATATGTAAGGAGTCGAAGGGATTAAATGCTAACATATAACCTGTGGTTACTTGCAACCCTCTTGATTGCCATCCACCTCCTTTTATCTTGCGTGTATATACTTGTTGCCATGTTTTACCTCCGTCTGTTGTCTTTATTGTTCTTCCGAAATCTGTAGCATAACAAATATTTGGATTGTTATCGGCTATGGCCATATGAAACGGATTTTCGCCCCACCAAGGCCCAAAACGTTCATCTAACCAACCATGTTCTCTATTGGGCGAAGATACCTCTGGGTCTCTATCAATATTTTCAGCTGCCTTGTCGTTCCAAACAAGCTCCCAAGATTTGCCAAAATCATTGCTTTTGGCTACACCAAAACTCATAATGTTTTTACTAATTTTTAATTTAGCATAAGAAACATAGATGGTTTCGGGGTTATTATAACTTATAGCAATGTTTCTATATTCAGGATTACCAGCCCCTTCCATTTTAAATTTCTGCAATGCTTCATCCACACGAGTCCAGGATTGACCCTCATCTGTGGTCATATAAATTCTGGCGTATTTTTCACTTCCTTTGGGGTTAAAATAGGATTGCCCAGAAATGGCATAGATAATATGCTTATTTGTTTCCCTGTCTATGCCATCTGCAAATTGTGTTACTGGGTTGGCCTTATAAGGCATTTCTATTTTGTTCCAAACACCATTTTTTTTAATACCCAACCCATCTTTGCCAGATACATAAATAGTGCGGTTATCTTTTGGAGAGGTTGGATCAATAAAAATATTATTTAACTGAAACCTTAACCTGTCAAATACTTCCCAATTAACACCACCATCTTCAGATGTTAAAATTTCCATATAAAATTTAGAATAGACATCTGCTGTTTTAGGCCATTGTGCCATTTTTTTCTTTCTAACAAGTAAAAATATTTTTTGAGGATTATCAGGATCTACTACCAGTTTTTCAATAATTGTTCTGATGCTGTCTTTTGTAACCACAACTTCATCGGCATGGTCGCCTTGCGCATGAATAGCAATAATATCAGAAGGTTTAGGGTATATTGTTGCCCAACTTGTGCCTTTATTAGCGCTTTTAAATAGCATATTAGATGTGCCTGCATAAACAATAGCAGAGTCGCTTTTGTCGAAAGTATAAAATTTAGTTACCCCTCTCAGGTTAAACATTCTCCATTTATTTCCATCATCATACGTAACAAAAGAGCCTGTCATATCGCAACTGACAAATATATTATTAGGGTTTGAGGGGTTTATAGCAGGATTAAACATTGCGCCACCGCCACCAGGTCCTACGAAACTCCACGCATCATTTCTACCATTAGGATTTATTTTTTTAGTTTGTAAATCTTCCTTAAACTGCTCTTTTGAGCTGTAATTACAGGATATAAGCCAAACTGAAACAGCAAAAACAGTTAATAGTTTAGCATAATATTTTAATGGGAATAATTTCATTTTAATATATTTTTTTTAATGATGCGATTTATCTAATCAATGTTTATCTATAAACTTAGTGACTAATT
>JALSJD010000044.1 GCA_026989535.1 Cyclobacteriaceae bacterium | reverse complement strand
GCATAAATCCAGCACTTCTTTAATTTGTTCGCTTTCAAATGGATTTAATTCGTTACGTCCTGCAATTTCTCTAAACATATTTGCCCTTGCCCTTGTCGTATGCTTTTCGTTGCGGGTGGCCATATAACTTGGGCACATAGTACCACCTGTAAGCTCGGTTTTTCGGCAATCGCCTGCTCCATTGCATTGCTCTGCGGCTCGAACTATGCCTTCGGTTAATGAAAAATCAAAAATAGTATCGTATTCAGGTGTTTTTTGCCCGGGTGTAAACCTTAGCGAACTATTCATGGAAGGCGTATCTACAATTTTTCCAGGATTAAAGATAGCATGAGGATCCCACGATTTTTTTACTCGTTTTAATAAGTCATAATTTTCCTCTCCTATCATAAAAGGGATAAATTCCCCTCTTAAACGACCATCACCGTGCTCACCACTTAAAGAGCCTTTGTATTTTTTAACAAGTACGGCTATTTCTTCTAGTACCACCCTAAAAAGCTTATTCCCTTCCTCTGTTTTTAAATCTAAAATAGGACGTAAATGTAATTCACCCGAACCAGCATGGGCATAATGCACACAACTTAAATCATATTTTTTAAGCAATTCGTTTAGCTCCAAAATATAGGCAGGCAGGTCATCTACTTTAACGGCTGTATCTTCAATTACAGGTACGGCTTTGGGGTCGCCAGGCACATTGGAAAGTAAGCCTAAGCCTGCTTTACGCAGGTTCCAAACCTTTGTCGCATCCTTACCCCAAACAATAGGAAAATGATATCCCAGCTTTTTATTTTTCAACTGTGAAATGAGGGCATCTGCCTCTTTTTGCACCTCTTCTTTCGAGTTTCTTTTTAGCTCTATTACCAAAAGAGCTTGGGGGTCGCCCTGTAAAAAAAACCGATTGGGCTTTTGAGATACACTTGTTTTAGTTCGTTCTAAAATATGGTGATCCATTAGCTCCACTGCACTTGGGTTATAATTAAGTGCTATTTGTGTTGCTTTTAACGAATCATATACGGCTTCGAAGTGGGCACACACAAGACCTACTTCTTTGGGAGGGAAGTTGACCAGCCCAATTTTTATTTCAGTAATAAAAGCCAACGTGCCTTCGGAGCCTGCAATTAATTTGCAAAAGTTAAATGGTTTATCTCCTTCTTCAAAAACGGCAGAATCCATTAATAAATCAAGCGCATAACCCGTATTTCTACGAGGAATGGCTGGGTCTGGATAATGGCTTGTTATTAATTTTCGATTCGCTTCTTCTCCTAAAATTGACAAAGCCTCTCGGTATAAATTTCCTTCTAATGAATCGTTTGAGAGGTTACATTTTTCCTTAAACTCATCGGTTGTTAGGCTTTTAAAAACAGCTTCATTCCCATCTGTCAGAATCGCCTTAATTTCTAAAAGATGGTCACGGGTGCTGCCATATACCACAGAATTAGAACCACAACTATTATTGCCCACCATGCCGCCAATCATGGCACGGTTGGCTGTAGAAGTTTCAGGACCAAATAGCAAACCATAAGGTTTGAGGCACATATTTAGCTCATCTCTAATTACACCTGGCTGAACACGCACCCATTTTTCTTCTTTATTAACTTCTAAAATTTGGGTATAAGTACGTGAAACATCCACTACAATTCCTCCGCCTACAACCTGCCCTGCCAGTGAGGTACCTGCGGTTCTGGGAATAAGAGACAACTTGTTTTCCGTTGCAAACTTCACCAACGTTTTTATGTCATTATCGTTTGCCGGATAACAAACCGCTAAAGGTATTTGTCGATACGATGAAGCATCTGTGGCATAAAGCCTACGTGTAATTTCGTCTAAAAATAATTGTCCTTTAATACGTGGTTTTAAGGCTTCTAAAAAATGATTGTCAACAAATTCTCCCATAATCAAATCCAAAAATAGGTTTGTACTCAATTAATGCCAATTTAATTCGTTTATTTAGCATCGAATATAAATGTAGTCTATGAAATTTCAGTCTATCCGTTTTTATATGTTGGTATTATGCAGCCTATTTTTAATTAGCTCTTGTGCAGGGCATAAATCGAGGCGCAGCAGAGTTGATACTGTAATTAAAACAGCTCGCACCTATACAGGCACGCCTTATAAATGGGGCGGCACTACTCGCTCAGGGATGGATTGCTCTGGTTTACTGCTCAACTCATTTAAATCCATCAATTATAAAATACCAAGAACCTCGGCCGAGCAAAGCAAAATAGGTAAGAAGATAGCCAAAAGTGGTATTAAACCCGGTGATTTAGTGTTTTTTGCTACGGGTAAAAAGAAACGAAAAGTAACCCATGTGGGTCTTGTAACTGAAGTGAGGGGGAAAGACAATATAAAGTTTATCCATGCTTCCTCAAGTGTGGGCGTTACCGAAAGCAATTTAGCAAGTGACTATTATAAAAAACGATTTCGGCAGGCTAGGAGGATTCTGTAGATTTTATTTAACCACAAAGGGCACAGAGTTCGCTAAGTGAGGATTTTAATAAAATCTTCTATTTCGATTGTAATTAACATTCTCAAAGCAATAAGTTTTCTATATTTGCAGCCGTTTGGGGGATTAGCTCTCCCGATAGTTATCGGGATGGCTAGAGCCTACATCACGGGGGATTAGCTCAGTTGGCTAGAGCGCTACACTGGCAGTGTAGAGGTCATCGGTTCGAATCCGATATTCTCCACAAAGGGTTTACTTAATTTTAGTAAACCCTTTATTTTTGAATAAAATGAAGGGGTTAGTCTATATTATCTACTCTGAAAAATGGAATCAATATTATGTTGGTTCTTCTCAAGATATAGATAATAGGTTATTGCAGCATAATTCAGGTAAAAACGAAAATCTACTCCAAAATAACTCTTTTTTGAACATTGTCTGTTTTCTTAGAGACACTATTTAGAACTTAGCCTTAAACAGTAATCCATACGTTTCTTCATCCAATATATTTTGAAATAAAAGAACGCCTTCTA
This sequence comes from Cyclobacteriaceae bacterium, assembly GCA_026989535.1. Classification (GTDB taxonomy): domain Bacteria; phylum Bacteroidota; class Bacteroidia; order Cytophagales; family Cyclobacteriaceae; genus JAKISE01. The sequence continues at coordinate 6,713 of JALSJD010000044.1, read as the reverse complement.
AATTATAATAAAGCATAATATGAAGCCCTGCTTCTTCCACATATTTTTCGGCTTGGTAGTAGGGCTGAGAGCGGTTGCCCTTTAAAAAAATATTTGTATAAGTTGGTTTTAATACTACGCCTTTTTTACTATCGAACACACCAATGCCCACCCCTTTTTGATAGGTGATTTTAGGGCTTCCTTCTTTGGTAATTGAAGTAAAAGAAACCATACCAAACTCAATAAACTTTGAGGTTTTTAGATCAAAGATGTTCCACTTGAGGTCTTTTTTTAAAAATAATAGGCCATTGACCCAAGCATTTATTTCGTCATAGGTAAAGGGCAATAAGGTGTCTCCTAGTGTCTGTATCAACCCTTGCTTTCCACTTGAAGAAGCTACCCAAAGGCTGTCGTTTAGTGGGATTAACTTATGGGTAAAGGAAGGTGCTATAAAAATGGGGTTTCCTGTTTCCATCATGGTATCAAATGGTTGTAGCACGCCAAATTTTTGGTCTTTTAAAATGGAGAGGGTGCTATCATTAATAAGAGATGCACCATCAATATCATCAAGTAATAATTGGCCAGTAGAGCTATACAATTGCTTAGCCTTGCTGGTTTCGAGCTGAAAAAATGATTGATTTAACGGAATTAGTTTCGAGGATTTTGGAAGGGCTGGCTTTTGTCCAAGGGCGGTTATAATTGATTTTTTCTTGCCTTCTATTACTTCGTAATAATACACTTTGTTATTTTGGGTGAGCAACGGTTTTACCTCATAGTTTTCGGGCTTTAAAAACCGAACACTATCAGATAAATACATATACACAGTATCTATAAACTGCATATTAATGGCTGCAGACCCCACAAAAGAGGCGTTTGCAGGATGAAAGGCATTTTTGTATTGGTATTTTACAAGAAGAGAATCGTTCACCCAACCCATTTGCCACTGCTCGTTTTCTGTAAATTTGAGCAACGGAAAGTTACTAAAAGCAGGCACTCGTATTTCCTTTTTATCTTTCACTATCCACCCTTTGTTGGCCATATCTATTTGGTACGAACCGATGGGTACAAGTTCTTCTAGACCTTCAGTAAACAAGCCCTCTTTTCCTAATTTTTCAACCCATAAAAGGCTATCCGTTAGCCATTCATAGGCATCAAACATTGGTGGAAGTTTAATTTTTTCACCATCTAATACAGGGTATAAAAGAGCTGGTTTTAAAATTCGTATTTTATCTTTTTGGGATAAAAACAACAAGTTATTTTCTGCCCAAATGCTGTCGTACGTATTTGCCAAAATAGGCAAATTGGTAATGGACTTAAGCCCCCATTTGCCTTGGTGCTTAAAAGCTACATAAGGGCCAATCAAATAAGCCGAATCTTTGGCATTTACGAGCGACCCGTTTTTATGCACCAGCACTAACTCGCCTTTTGTGCGAAGAAAAACATAGCCTTGTTGTTCTCCTTGGTAGGTAAACGATTTGTTGCTATAAAAAGCCTTCCCGTTTTTGCCTAATAGCATAGCTCCACGCTTGGTTTTTGCCATTATAAAATCGGTATCGATGGATTGTTCCTCTACCGACATTAAACTATCAATAAATATATTTTGGGCTAAATCAATGAGTTGAAAAAAAGAGCCGTTCCAATAGGGAAGGAGTGTTTTGTCTTGTAACTTGATTACTTTTTTCAGCGAATCGCTGAGTGAAATTGTGGGGTATTTATCGGCAAAGGAGGTCGCTGATTCCTGACTGATATGGGTATGATACAACAACCCAATGGCCTTTTTTGCAGCTGCTGATGCTGGATATTCTTCCGCAAAATTAAGTGTAGCTCGGCTAGTGTTTTGGCCTACCTCTATGTTGTAAATATGCTTAACGGCCTCTTCGTAATATGGACTGGCAGGATAGGATTTAACAAAGGTTTTATACGCCTTCAATTTTCCACTTACGGTGCTTTCTGCATATAAAATTTGCTGATAGCTTGCATTTGCACTGCCCCAATCTTGTGCTAAAGGATAGGCCTGTAAAAACTGCTGATAGCTTTGCAGGGTGTTTTTATTGGAAGCCGTAATATACGCTTGTTTGTTTCTATAAAATAAGGCAGAGTCTAATTCTAACGCATCGGTATGTGTATCAATAAAGCGTTGAAAATTGCTTTGCGTACCTCCTCTTTTGGCTATTCCAAAAGCGAGGCTATCAATACGTTTTTTAAGATTGAGTAGCCTTGTTTTACCAAACCCATCTTTAATATGTTTATCCAAACGTTTTTCATCTAAGCGATCATACTTTTGCAGCGATAAAACTGCATAGTAATACGCAGAATCGAGTTGGTTTTGAGGCCATTCTTGCACCAAGTAAAGTTTGGCTAAAACAAAAGGAATGGAGGCCGATGTGGTGTCTTTCCCTAATCCATTTTTAAGCAAGTCAAACGCATTTTCGTGTTTCTCCTTTTCTATTAAGCTTAGTGCACGCTTGGCTTGCCCAAAACTGGTAAAGGAAAATACTATTAAACTAGCTGCTAAAAATAATCGCATACTCTAAAGTAAACAATTGGAGGTTAAAAGCTTGAAAAATTAACCTGAAGGCTTATATATCAGCAAAATTTGAGGGGCGAATAAGCATACTGTTTCTGCTTAGATATGTTATTTTATCTTACAGAAATAATCTCAATAGGAAAAATAGTGAAATGAATTTAGTAATCAACACACTAGGAGCTTTATCCCAGATAAAGAACACTTTTGCCCAACCTGTTGATTTTGGCATATTTAGAAAACAAAGAAATTGAACCTGTAATACACGCTATTGATTCGATTGCGATTTTTAGTTTAACTCGTACGGTTGATAAAAAACATACAATAGTAAACAAGGAAATTGCACAGCTTTATTTAAGGGAATCACTAATTTTGTGAAAAATCGAATTGAAGTAATATTGGAACAAAAAATAATTTCTGTAGTTGGTTTGGGGTATGTTGGGCTTCCATTAGCAGCTGAGTTTGGGAAAAAGCGCTCTGTGATTGGTTTTGATATAAACCAAAAGCGTATTAGTGAACTATCGAATGGTTTTGATAGAACATTGGAATTAAACGAACAAGAGCTAGCTCAAGCAACGAATTTAACTTTTACCTGCGAGAAAAAAGACATTGCAAATGCTCAAATTTATATTGTAACGGTACCCACCCCTATTGATATACATAAAAAGCCCGATTTAACGCCTTTAGAAAAGGCAAGCGAACTTATTGGCGGAATACTCAAAAAAGGAGATATTGTTATTTATGAATCTACTGTTTACCCAGGAGCTACCGAAGAGGTTTGTGTGCCTATTTTAGAAAAAAAGAGTGGGTTCGTGTTTAATAAAGACTTTTTCTGCGGCTATTCGCCCGAGCGGATAAACCCCGGTGATAAGGAACACCGGGTTGCCGATATTAAAAAAGTAACCAGTGGTAGCACACCTGCCATTGGCAAAGAAGTTGATGAACTATATGCGGAGATTATTACAGCAGGCACTCATTTAGCAAGCTCTATTAAAGTAGCCGAAGCAGCTAAAGTAATAGAAAATTCGCAAAGAGATTTAAACATTGCCTTTGTAAACGAGCTATCTAAAATATTTCATAAAATAGGCATCGATACTCACGAAGTACTAGATGCTGCTGCTACTAAATGGAATTTTTTGCCCTTTAAACCTGGCTTAGTGGGAGGTCATTGCATTGGAGTTGACCCTTATTACCTCACCTATAAAGCGGAGAGTTTAGGCTATAACCCACAGGTAATATTAGCCGGGCGAAGAGTAAATGATGGCATGGGTGCTTATGTAGCCAGCCGTGTAATGAAACTGTTAAATGTAGCAGGCACAGCTCATAACGCAAAAATATTGGTGTTGGGCATAACTTTTAAAGAAGATTGCCCAGATATTAGAAACTCAAGGGTGATTGATGTTATAAACGAGTTAAACGAGTTTGGGGCTCAGGTAGAAGTGTACGACCCCAATGCAGACAAAAATGAAGTAGCCGATGAATATGATATCAGTTTGTTAGAAACGCCAACTAATAATTATGATGCCATTGTATATGCAGTAAAGCATCAGATTTTTGATAAGTTAGATTGGGATACATTAAAATCAAAAAACACCGTGGTATTTGATGTAAAAGGAGGATTAGAAAATAGTTTGGTTGAAGAAAGGCTGTAATGTGAGTCTATCTAAATTATCATATTTAGATCAGACGGTAGTCAGATCGGTGTCATTTTTTGGTCTAACTATCGTCCGACCTTGATTAATGTTTGTCTATAAACTCCAATAAAATAAACAATATTCAAATAACAAATACCTGTCTGCCGACCAGCTGAAATCTCAAAAACGAAAACATCAAACCATGTAAGTGTTTGGTGTTTAGGTGATTGAAATTTGAAATTTATTTGTTATTTGAATATTGTCATTTGTTATTTTTGAAAACATTGGCTTTATGGACAGACACTAATTAGATTTTAGTGCTTCTTTGTGGCATTGTTTTAGGTATCAAAATAGTTATAAAAAAATGAAAGGAATAATTTTAGCCGGAGGCTCTGGCACAAGACTACACCCCTTAACATTGGCGGTAAGCAAACAATTAATGCCTGTGTATGATAAACCTATGATTTATTACCCGCTTTCAACACTTATGCTGGCGGGCATTAAAGAGGTTCTCATTATTTCTACACCAGAAGATTTACCCAATTTTGAAAAATTATTAGGAGATGGGTCTAGGCTAGGTTGTAAGTTTTCGTATAAAGTGCAACCAAAACCAGAAGGATTAGCGCAAGCTTTTATTATTGGTAAGACCTTTATTGGCAATGATGATGTAGCCCTTATTTTGGGAGATAATATATTTTATGGCTCGGGCATGGCACAGTTAATGCAATCGCACACTAAGCCCAAAGGAGGCGTAGTATTTGCCTACCACGTAAATGACCCAGAGCGGTACGGTGTGGTTGAGTTTGATTTAACCAAAAAAGCTATTTCTATTGAAGAAAAACCCGCTAACCCCAAATCTAATTTTGCCGTACCAGGATTATACTTTTATACCAATGAAGTAGTTAAAATAGCTGAAAATATACAACCAAGCCATAGAGGCGAGCTCGAAATTACCGATGTAAACAAAGTATATTTAGAAAAAGGCATATTGGAAGTTGGCATTTTAGATAGAGGAACTGCCTGGCTAGACACAGGCACCATAGAATCCCTTATTGAAGCCGGGGAATTTGTTAAAGTAATAGAAAACAGACAGGGGCTTAAGATTGGTTGTATTGAAGAAGTGGCCTACCTAATGAATTTTATTGATGCAACCCAAGTGGAAAAATTGGCACAACCCTTATTAAAAAGTGGGTATGGTAAATATCTAATCAACCTTATTAACAGGTAAATGAGTAGCCCTCAAAGAATAATTAAAGATTCAACCGTACTAGTTACAGGAGGTGCCGGTTTTATTGGGTCTAATTTAATAGATGTTCTTTTAAAGCAAAACAATAAGGTGGTGTGTTTAGATAATTTTGCTACCGGTAAAAGAGAAAACATTGAACAACATACGAACAACCCCAAATTTAAGCTAATAGAAGGAGATATTCGTACTATTAACGATTGTTTAATGGCTACTCGTGAAACAGATTATGTGCTTCACCAAGCAGCACTGGGTTCGGTACCTAGGTCTATTAAAGACCCTGCTACCACCAACGAAGTAAACATTACCGGTTTTTTAAATATGTTAATAGCAGCCCGGGATAATAAAGTAAAGCGATTTGTGTATGCAGCCAGCTCCTCTACCTATGGCGACCACCCGGGATTACCCAAAATAGAGGCCAAAATTGGCAAGCCTCTTTCACCCTATGCCGTAACAAAATACGTAAATGAATTATATGCCGATGTTTTTTATAAAACCTACGGATTAGAAACCATTGGCTTGCGTTATTTTAATGTATTTGGCAGGCGACAAGACCCCAATGGTGCCTATGCAGCCGTAATTCCTAAATTTACAGCCCAGCTTATTAATAAAGAGTCTCCCACTATAAATGGCGATGGCAAAACCTCCAGAGATTTTACCTATATTGATAATGTGATTCAAATAAATCAATTGGCAGCTCTTACTAAAAACAAAAAGGCTATCAATAGCGTTTTTAATGTGGCCTATGGTGGCAGAGTATCGCTTATCGAGATGTTTGAATCATTGAAAGAAAATCTCGCCAAATACTCAAAATCCATTAAAAAAATAGACCTTAACTTTGGCCCAGAAAGAGCTGGTGATGTAAAGCATTCGCAAGCCAACATCGGTTTAGCCAAAAGGCTATTGGGCTACAAACCTGAGTTTGATTTTGAAAAAGGGATAACTAGCTACATTGATTGGTATTGGAATAACAGATAATCTAACATATACGTACATTGAGGACAAAATAAATCTTACTGAAATCAATGAAGAATTAGATGGATTTTGCACTATCTGTAAAGGTTGTAATCACATTTGATGTACTCTAGTGGAGCTTTTAGTTTATAAATTAATTGAAATAAAAAGGGCTTTTTGGGCAAGTTAATGTGGATAAGTATTAAAAAGATGTGGATAAGTAAACAAAAAATGTCTATCTTTGCAGTAGCAACGTCCAAGTTATTTAACATAAAAACAACACTTGGGTTATTTTCAAAAGATAGTTATTTAACTAAAAATAATACACCTTCCATGCCTCTCTTAGATGCACACTTGGGGGGTTTTTTCTTTTATTAGC
>JALSJD010000043.1 GCA_026989535.1 Cyclobacteriaceae bacterium | reverse complement strand
GATTTGAAAATAATAAAAGAATGTTTTACTTTATCTGTATGTTAAAATATTTGTTGCTCAGAGCAAACCCAAACAATAGTTTAAAAGATAAATTAGATACTCTTTTTAAAAAATATGCAACTGTACCTATTCAGTTTCTAGGGATTCCTTCAGATAACAAGGGGAATATATTAGATTGGAAAAATGAGCCACTTTGGAAATGATTTTTATACCAACAAAGTAGATAAGAAGACAAATGTTACTTTACCAAACATGAATATAAAAGAAACCGAACTAAAAGGCTGTTTTATTATAACACCATCCTTGTTTGAGGATAGTAGAGGGTACTTCTATGAGAGCTTTAATAAGAAGGCCATTGAAGAGGTAATTGGTTATCCGCTTAATTTTGTGCAAGATAACCAATCACAATCATCGCATGGTGTTATCCGAGGACTTCATCTACAAACTGGAGAGCATGGGCAGGCTAAATTAGTAAGAGCCATACAAGGTAAAATTTTAGATGTAGTGGTGGATGTACAAAATTCCTCACCTACCTATGGGCAATATGCTACCTTTGTTTTAAGCGAACAGAACAAACAACAGCTATTTGTACCCCGAGGATTTGCTCACGGATTTTGTGTGCTCTCCGAAAAAGCCACCATTCATTATAAAGCCGATAATTATTATGCTCCTCAAGCCGAATCGGGCATAGTTTATAATGATGCTGATTTAAACATAGATTGGCAACTACCAAAAGATAAAATAATAACCTCTGATAAGGACTTATTACTACCCACATTAAAAGAATTTAAACATGCCCAATAAAAACATTTTGGTTACAGGAGGAGCTGGATTTATCGGTTCAAATTTTATCCCTTATTATTTAGAGGTTCACCCAAAAGTGCACATTATTAACCTCGATTTATTAACGTATGCAGGCGACCCAGAAAACCTGAAAGAGTTAGAAGCCAACCCTAATTATACTTTTGTTAAAGGAGATATTCGAAACTATTCGTTTTTAGAAGAGTTGTTTAATACCTATGATTTTGATGGTGTTTTTCATTTTGCAGCCGAATCGCATGTTGATAACTCCATCACTGGCCCAAAGGCATTTATTGAAACGAATGTAAATGGCACCTTTAATTTAATTGAAGTTGCTCGTAAAAAATGGATGGAGGCTCCTTTCAAAGTGAAGGATGGCTATTCAACTAATCGGTTTCACCATGTATCTACCGATGAAGTGTATGGCAGTTTAGGTAAAACCGGCTTATTTACCGAAACCACTCCTTACGCCCCCAACAGCCCTTACAGTGCCTCCAAAGCATCTTCCGATTTTTTAGTGCGAGCCTATTTTCATACATACGGGCTAAATGTAGTTACCACCAACTGCTCTAATAATTACGGGCCTAAGCAACATAATGAAAAATTAATACCCACCATTATAAGAAAGGCACTTAGGCAAGAACCCATTCCTATTTATGGCGATGGCAAAAATGTACGCGATTGGCTTTACGTACTCGACCATTGTAAAGGCATTGCTTTAGCCTACCAACAAGGCAAAGCAGGCGAAACCTATAATATTGGGGGTAAAAACGAGCGCAATAATTTATACATAGTAGATAAAATTTGCAGCATTTTAGATGACCAGCAGCCAGCAGCCAATGGTACATCATACAAAGAATTAATAAGCTTTGTAAAAGACCGACCCGGCCACGACCAACGCTATGCAATAGATGCCACCAAAATAGAAACAGAATTAAAATGGCAAGCCGATGAAGACTTTGAATCTGGCATATTAAAAACGGTTGATTGGTATTTAGAAAAGTATGAAGGGTAAAATATCGGTTTCTTTAAGGAACCCTCTATTAATATTGCCGTCATTGCCGGGCGGAAGACCCGGTAATCTATGGGCTCTACCGAGCCCAATTTATAATCTTGAATAAAACTAACGCATATTCTCCTTACATTTGCACTCATTATAGTTATCAAATTAAATACACAATTTATTGAAAGTAATCTTCATATTTGGTACCCGCCCCGAAGCCATTAAAATGGCGCCATTGATTAAAGTTTTTCAAAAAGAAAAATCGATAAATGTTATTATTGCCGTAACCGGGCAACACAAGGAAATGCTTTATCAAGTATTAGATTTTTTCGAGATCGAGCCTAATTACGATTTGGAGCTAATGCAACCAAACCAAACCATATATGATATTACCTCCAAAGCTCTTTTAGGGTTAAAGACGATTTTAGATGAAGAAAAACCTGATTTAATTTTTGTGCAAGGCGATACTACCACCGCTTTTGTGGGTGCATTGGCAGGTTATTATAACCAAATAAATGTGGCGCATTTAGAAGCCGGCCTTAGAAGTGGCGATATGTATTCTCCTTTTCCTGAAGAAGGAAACAGAATATTGGCAGGTCATTTAGCCCATTGGCATTTTGCACCCACAAGCAGAGCTGTAAATAACCTAAAAAAGGAAGGCATAACCCAACATGTGTTTAATGTTGGCAATACCGTTATTGATGCTTTACTGCTTGGCTTGGATATTTTAAAGAAGAAGGACACGAGTAACATCGAACAACTCTTTAAAGATATTAATCTAAAAAAGCGTATTGTTTTAGTAACAGGTCATCGAAGAGAAAGCTTTGGTAAACCCTTTGAAAATATGGTTTCAGCCATAAAAGATGTTGCTACTAAATATAAAGATGTTGAAATCATTTATCCAGTTCATCTTAACCCAAATGTGAGAGGTATTGTAAACAAAGAATTGAGTACTACTTCAAACATTCACTTAATCGAACCCTTAGATTATCCTGCCTTAATTTGGCTAATGGAAAAATCTTACTTTGTGCTTACAGATTCTGGGGGTATTCAAGAAGAAGCTCCCACATTAGGCAAACCAGTGCTTGTAATGCGTGATGTAACCGAACGACAAGAAGGCATAGAAGCAGGCACAGCAAAATTAGTGGGGACTAATAAAGAAGTAATTTTGAAAGAAGCCTTTGACCTATTGGATAATAAAGATGCCTATAACAAAATGGCTAAAGCCGTTAACCCTTACGGTGCTGGAACGACTAGTACGCAAGTGTTAGAAATAATTAAAAATAACCTCTAAATTAAACGTCATTGAATCCGCCAGGTTGGCGGATGAAGCCTGCCTAGCCAGACAGGCAGGCAATCCATAAATAATAATAAGAATGCCACAAAAACTAAACTGTGTTTGTAAGCATCCACGTTACGTTTTCTCGCATTAACGAAAAAAAATGGACAACAACACAAAAGTAATAATGATGGACCTAGGTTATATTGGCCTTCCCACTGCCGCCCTTATAGCAAGCAAAGGAATATCCGTATTAGGCGTTGACGTACAACAAAAAGTAGTTGACACCATTAATAATGGGAAAATTCATATTGTAGAGCCTGCTTTGGATGGCTTGGTAAAGCATGATGTAGAACGGGGTTATTTAAAAGCATCCACATCAGCAGCTAAGGCAAACGTTTTTTTAATAGCCGTGCCTACCCCATTTAAAGGCAATAACCACGAACCCGATTTGAAATATGTAGAATCTGCCACGCGTATGATATTGCCTTATTTAGAAGAAGGTAATTTATTTATTATTGAACCTACCTCTCCCGTAGGCACTACCGAAAAAATGGCCAATCTTATTTTTAAAGAAAGGCCCGAGCTAAAAAACAAAATCTATATTGCGTATTGCCCAGAGCGTGTGTTGCCAGGCAATGTAATTTATGAACTTAAAAATAACGACAGAGCCATTGGAGGTATAGATGAAGCCTCCACCGAAAAAGCGTCAGACTTCTATCGTTTATTTGTAACAGGCGATCTGCACCAAACCAATGCTCGAACGGCAGAGATGACCAAACTGGTGGAGAATGCCTCTCGTGATGTGCAAATAGCCTTTGCCAACGAGCTTTCTATGATTTGCGATGAAGCCGATATTGATGTATGGGAGCTAATTAAATTAGCAAACAAACACCCACGCGTAAATATTCTACAACCCGGTACTGGTGTAGGAGGCCATTGCATTGCTGTGGATCCTTGGTTTATTGTTTCCGAGTTTAAAGAAAAAGCCAAGATTATACGCACCGCTCGTGAAATCAATAATTATAAAACCGAATGGGTAGTAGAAAAAATTAAAAACGAGGCGTTAAAATTTGAATTAAAAGAAGGGAGAAAGCCTAAAATTGCTTGTATGGGCTTAGCCTTTAAACCCAATATCGATGATTTAAGAGAAAGCCCAGCTGTACACGTTACCAATAGTTTAATCCTTGCTGAGCTTGATATTATGGTGGTTGAACCCAACATAAATAGCCATAGTGTTTTTAAACTCGCTCCGTTTAATATTGCTATTAAAACAGCTGACATCTTAGTTTTTTTAGTAGGTCATAGAGAATTTAGAAACCTTCAAGTTATTGAAAAAACAATGCTAGATTTTTGCGGTGTTATAAATAAAAAATAGTGACGGAAAAGATACAAATGGTTGATCTAAAAAGGCAGTACTGCCGATTAAAAAATGAGATTGACCTCGCCATGCAAACCGTGGTGGAAAGTGGTGCTTTCATCAATGGACCACAAGTAAAACAATTTGCCGATGAGCTTTCTCGTTTTTTAGCTTGCAAAGCTGTAATTCCTTGTGCCAATGGCACAGATGCATTACAAATTGCCATGATGACCTGTGGTTTTAAACCTGGAGATGAGGTTATTGTACCCGCATTTACCTATGTAGCAACGGTAGAAGTAATAGCCTTACTTGGGCTAAAACCTGTATTTATTGACGTAAACAAACATGACTTTAATTTAGATGTTTTACACTTACAAAAAAAACTTACAAAAAAAACAGTAGGCATTGTAGCCGTGCATTTATATGGGCAATGTGCAAATATGGAAGAAATTAACTTGTTTGCTAAGCACCATAACCTATTGGTAATTGAGGATACTGCACAGGCAATAGGAGCTGAATATACGTTTAAAAATGGAAGCTCAAGTTATGCAGGTACTCTTGGAGACATAGGAACCACCTCCTTTTTCCCATCAAAAAACTTAGGCTGCTTTGGAGATGGAGGAGCCATTTTAACCAATAATAAACCCCTTGGAGTTAAAGCAAAAATGATTGCTAACCATGGACAGTCGAAAAAATATATACATGATGAAGTTGGGGTTAATTCGAGGTTAGACACCTTACAAGCAGCGTTACTAATAGTAAAGTTAAAAGAGCTAATGAATTTTACTGAACGAAGAAGAAAAGTAGCTTATGCCTACGATACTGAGTTAAGCAAAATTCAAGATATCATCATCCCACATCGAAATATAAATTCAACTCATGTATTTCATCAGTACACAATTCAAGTAAGAAATGGTAAAAGAGATGAGTTAAAATTATTTTTAGAAGAACTGGGAATACCATCTATGATATATTACCCTATTCCAGTTCATCTTCAAAAGGCCTATTCAACGTATGGATATAAGGCAGGGGACTTTCCCGTTTCTGAAAGCCTATGTGAAAAGGTATTATCTTTGCCAATACATACCGAAATGACAGAAGAAGTGCAAGAATATATAATTGAAAATATAAAAGCTTATTTTAACTAATTGTACAAATGAGTTATTTTTCACATAAAAGCAGCTTTATTGATGAAGGTTGCAACATAGGAGAAGAAACAAAAATATGGCACTTCTCTCATATTATGGCTGGTTGTACTATTGGCAAAAGGTGTAACATAGGGCAAAACGTAGTTATTTCTCCCGAAGTTGTATTAGGGAATAATGTAAAAATCCAAAATAATGTTTCTATCTATACAGGGGTAACCTGTGATGATGATGTGTTTTTAGGTCCATCCATCGTATTTACTAATATTACAAACCCAAGAAGTGCCATAGTTCGAAAAGGACAATACGCTAAAACCCACGTGGGGCAAGGTGCATCTATTGGCGCAAATGCAACAATCGTATGTGGCCATGATATTGGTAAATACGCATTTATAGGAGCTGGAGCAGTTGTAACCAAAAATATACCAGATTATGCTCTGGTTGTGGGTAACCCGGCCAAACAGGTCGGCTGGATGAGCGAATATGGGCATAAACTTACCTTTAACAAATCAGGCTTGGCCACTTGCTTGGAAAGTAATGAACAGTACAAAATAGTGGGTAATAAAGTAACCAAGATAAAAAAATGAAAAATTTTGCATTGATAGGCGCAGCCGGTTTTGTTGCACCACGGCACATGAAAGCTATTAAAGATACAGGTCATAATTTAGTTGCCACACTAGATAAATTTGATAGTGTTGGTATTATTGATAGTTATTTTCCAAATGCTGATTTTTTTGTAGAGTTTGAACGGTTTGATAGGCATTTGGAAAAATTAAAGTACGAGAAAAATATAAATTTAGATTACATAAGTATTTGTACACCAAACTATTTGCACGATGCACATATTAGAACGGCACTCAGGAGGGGTGCTGATGCTATTTGTGAGAAACCTCTTGTTCTTAACCCTTGGAATGTTGACAAACTGGCATTTATGGAAAAAGAAACAGGGCAACGAATTTGGAATGTCTTACAACTTAGGCTTCACCCTAGTATAATTGCACTACGTGAAAAAGTTAAAAATGGTCCTAAAGTTAAAATTTACGATGTGGACCTAACCTATCTTACCTCAAGGGGTAACTGGTACTTTACTTCTTGGAAAGGAGATATAAGTAAATCTGGAGGAATTGCCACCAATATTGGCGTTCATTTTTATGATATGCTTTCGTGGGTGTTTGGTGATTTGAAAGAGAATATTGTACACATTCACGCCCCTGAAAAAGCAGCAGGTTATCTTGAATTTGAACAAGCCAGAGTACGTTGGTTCTTATCAATTGATTATAATTATATACCCGAAGAGATTAAGGCAAAAGGACAACGAACCTACCGTTCGATTAATATAGAAGGAGAAGAATTGGAATTTAGTGGGGGGTTTACGGATTTACACACGCAAACATATCAACAAATTATTGATGGTAATGGGTATGGCATACAAGAAACAAGAACAGCTATAGACATAGTACACGATATTAGAAACAATAAACCAGTTGGGTTAAAAGGTAATTATCATCCTCTTTTAAAAAAATAAAAAATGAGTCCTCTCCGAAAACAGACAATTTTCAAAAATGAGTTATTTTGGAGTAGATTTTTATTTTTTGAGATCCGTTGATGCCTGAGTATCAACGGATTGAAAAAGGTGAAAAGATGCCCAAAAGAAACTTTTTTTAGGTGTTTTCGGAGTGGACTCAAAACTCCGAATAATATTTCATAGGGTTTTACGGTTATTAAACTGGTTTTAGAGACACTAGTCATTTAACCTGATTCCACTAACGCAACTTCAGAACAAATGCTTTGGTGCAACTTTATTTTGTCATGCAGCCACTCTATACTTTCATTATATAGAGCCATGTTGTTATTATAGTTTTCTAAATCTATTTCTCCCTCTTGTGCAAGCAAAAGCGAAGGAAGAACACACAAAGCAAAAAATGTACTATGCTAATTGGTTGTTTTTATATCGTCATCCCAGCTTGTGCCTACTCTATATGATACACTTTTACCCAAACAGCTCACCAAATACATGTTTTAGCAACCCAAAAGACTTAATAGCAATTTTATATTTGCTGGCATCTACCCCTTTATTATACGTAGATATAAATATGGTGGAGAATCCAAGTTTTTCGGCTTCTAAAATGCGGTTCTCAATTCGGTTAATTGCTCGCAATTCGCCCCCCAAACCTACTTCGGAGGCAAAGCAAAACTTCTCATTAATAGGCAAGTCATGCAACGAAGATAACACGGCCACACAAATGGCTAAATCAATGGCAGGGTCATCTACTCTTATGCCTCCTGCCATATTTAAAAACACATCTTGTGTACCCATTTTTAAGCCTGTTCTCTTTTCTAAAACAGCCAATAGCATATTTAATCTCCGACTATCAAAACCCGTAGAGCTACGCTGTGGCGTGCCATAGGCTGCGGTACTTACCAGTGCTTGTATTTCGATAAGGAGTGTTCGATTACCCTCCATAGTAGCTCCAATGGTTACACCACTTACACCAGAATCGCGTTGAGAAATAAGTATTTCGGAAGGGTTGGACACTTCTCTTAAGCCCTCGGCTTGCATTTCGTAAATGCCTAGCTCGGCTGTAGAACCAAACCTATTTTTGGTAGTACGCAAAATACGATACACCATATTTCGGTCGCCCTCAAATTGCAATACCGTATCCACCATATGCTCTAGTACTTTGGGCCCGGCCAAGCTGCCATCTTTGGTAATATGGCCAACTAAAAAAACAGGTACATTAGTGGTTTTGGCATACTGCATTAATTCGCCAGCGCATTGCCTTACTTGTGCTACGCTACCGGGCACAGATTCAATTTTGGTGGAGGCCAACGTTTGAATTGAATCTACTATCAACACCTCGGGAGTTACATTTTTTATTTGGATAAATATTTTCTCAATAGAGGTTTCGCTCAATATAAAAGTGGTTTCGCTTGCTTTATGAGTAATTCGATCCGCCCGTAGTTTAATTTGTTGTTCGCTCTCTTCGCCCGAAACATACAGCACTTTTTGGGGTAGGTTTAATGCTAATTGAAGCATTAACGTGGACTTACCAATGCCTGGCTCCCCACCAATAAGCACCAACGAACCATTCACAATTCCACCACCTAACACTCTGTTAAGTTCAAAATCATTACAATCTACTCTTATTTCATTTTCGTGTGCAATATCATGCAAAGGCTTTGGCACATTAGATTTTCCATCCCCTTCATCCCATAGAGACTGATTTTTTGATGATTTTGAAACCACTTCTTCCACAAAAGAATTCCATTTATTGCACGAAGGGCATTTACCAATCCACTTGGCGGATTCATGCCCACAATTTTGACAGAAAAAAGAAGATCTAACTTTGGTCAATGCTGTATTTTTGCTTCAAAGATAAACTTTAAATTCAACTAGAAAAAAGGCGAGAAACTATGGAAAATTTAGGAATAATAGTTTTAGAAAAAATAATTTTTAACGTAGTTAGGAGCATTTATAACTCCCTGCTTTACAAGTTGATATAACTAAGTGATTCAACTATAAATTCTTTCAAAACAGGCTAAAAATGATGTTTTTATAGATTTGAAGAAGAAAAAAATAAAGATTAAAATATGAGATTTATCACAAATTTTAATAAACTTATAGTCTTATTTTAGCGGTCTTAAAAACCTTAACCTAACACCTATGCCTGCCATCTCTGCTACTGATAAAAAAACGAACACCTTGGAATTGTTTTCTGCAAATCCCTCCCTCCCAATACCCGAAGAAAAAAGGCTCGACAAACCTGTTAATCCAGAAAAAATGGAGGAGCGAAAAAAACTTTTAAACAAAGAGGTGGATAGCAAAACATACAGTAGAGAGGAGGCTGTTGAGGCATCTATGAAGTACTTTAAAAACGATGAATTAGCGGCTAATGTTTGGATAAATAAATATGCCCTTAAAGATTCGGCTGGAAATTTATATGAAAAATCTCCAGAACAAATGCACCACCGCTTGGCAAAAGAGCTTGCTCGGGTTGAAAGCAAATACCCCAACCCGTTATCTGAAGAAGAAATATACACTCTTATCAAAGATTTTAAATACCTGATTCCTCAAGGAGGGCCTATGTCAGGCATAGGAAACAATCATCAATATGTATCGCTTTCAAACTGTTTTGTAATTGGGCCCGGCAATAAATCGGATAGCTATGGAGCCATTTTACTAACCGATGAAGAGCAAGTACAATTAATGAAAAGACGCGGTGGCGTTGGGCACGATTTAACACATATTAGGCCTAAAGGCACTTCTGTTATGAACAGCGCACTTACCTCCACAGGTATTGTGCCTTTTATGGAGCGGTACTCAAACACCACACGCGAAGTAGCACAAGATGGGCGAAGAGGTGCTCTAATGCTCTCCATTTCAGTAAATCACCCCGATGCAGAATCGTTTATAGATGCCAAGCAAGATAAAACCAAGGTGACAGGAGCCAATGTTTCGGTAAAACTATCAGACGATTTTATGAAAGCGGTAGAATCGAATACCGATTTTATTCAGAAGTTCCCGGTAAATAGCATAAACCCTTTGGTGGAGCAAACCACTAATGCTAAAGGCTTATGGGATAAAATTGTGCATAATGCATGGGCATCTGCCGAACCAGGAGTGCTTTTTTGGGATACCATTATTAAAGAATCTATTCCCGATTGCTACAGCGATTTGGGGTTTGAGACGGTAAGTACTAATCCATGCGGTGAAATCCCCCTATGCCCTTACGACTCTTGCCGCCTCTTAGCCATCAACTTATACAGCTATGTAGATAAACCATTTACCGATCAGGCTACCTTTAATTTTGATAAATTTAAGAACCATGTGCGTATTGCCCAACGTTTGATGGATGATATTGTTGATTTAGAAGCTGAAAAAATTGACAGCATACTAACTAAAATAGTGAACGACCCCGAACCAGACGAAATTAAGCATAGTGAACGCAAGCTTTGGGAAAAAATTAAAAAGAAAACGCTAGAAGGAAGAAGAACAGGGTTAGGCATTACAGCCGAAGGTGATATGTTAGCTGCTTTGGGTATAACCTATGGCACCGATGAGGCCACTTCGTTTGCTGAAAATGTGCAAAAATCATTGGCGCTAGCCGCTTATGCCTCCTCGGTTGAAATGGCTGAACAAAGAGGTGCTTTTGAAATATTTGATACACAAAGAGAAAAAAACAACCCCTTTATTAATAGAATTAAAGAGGCTGACCCTGCGCTTTACCAAACAATGGTTAGCAAAGGAAGAAGAAATATTGCCCTGCTTACCATTGCCCCCACAGGCACTACCTCTTTAATGACCCAAACATCTTCTGGTTTGGAGCCTGTTTTTCAGGTATCGTACAAACGAAGAAAAAAAGTAAACCCAACAGATAAAGACGTAAAGGTTAGCTTTACCGATGAAACCGGTGATGCCTGGGAAGAGTATTATGTGGTTCATCATAAATTTAAAATTTGGCTCGAAAAGAAAGGGTATTCCGAAGATCAAATATCCACCTTAACCGACAAGGAAATGGATGAACTTGTTACAGCATCTCCTTATCATAATGCGATGGCCAATGATATTGACTGGATTAAAAAAGTGCAGATGCAAGGCAAAGTGCAAAAATGGGTCGATCACTCTATTTCGGTAACCGTAAATGTGCCTAAAGAAACACCTGAATCAGTTATTCATCATATTTATATGGAAGGCTGGAAGCAAGGCTGCAAAGGGATGACCGTTTATCGGGATGGCTCCAGAGACGGGGTGCTTATTTCTAAGGAAGAAAAAACAAAAGATGCCAACGAATTTACCGAAACCGCAGCCCCCAAACGCCCCAAAACATTAGATGCTAAAATTATTCGATTTAATAATAACCACGAAAAATGGCTTGCTGTTGTTGGAATGCTTAATAACAAACCTTATGAAATATTTACAGGCAAAGCCGAAGACGCTTTTCATTTGCCTAATTATGTATCAACGGGTGAAGTAATCAAAAGCCTAAATGAAAGTGGCACCAAGCGTTACGATTTCAGATATAAAGATAAAGACGGCTTTAATATAACCATTGAGGGATTATCTCGCTCTTTTACCACAGAGTTTTGGAATTATGCTAAGCTAATTTCGGGTATGCTGCGCCATGGTATGCCACTAAAATATGCCATTAGCTTAGTTAATAACCTTGAGTTAAATGATGATTCGTTAAATACTTGGAAGAATGGGGTAGTTCGCGCATTATCTAAAATGTTGCCCGATGGCAGCAAACCAAAAAACACAACTTGCACTGAGTGTGGCGAAGATTCGCTTATTTATGAAGAAGGATGCCTCAATTGTAAGAGTTGTGGGTACTCTAAGTGTGGGTAGATAAACTACCCCAAAGCAAACTACCCCCCAGGCTCTACCTCGGGGTGGTTTATTTTCATAAAGTTTATCGCTATTCTACAGTTACAGATTTGGCTAAATTTCTGGGTTGATCCACATTGCATCCTCGCATAATGGCAATATGGTACGCCAATAATTGAAGTGGAATTACAGAAATTAGCGGCATTAAAGGTTCAAGTGTATCGGGCACTTCAATGGTGTAATCGGCAATTTTATGAATCTGATTATCGCCTTCAGTAACCACGGCAATCACTTGCCCTTTTCTTGCTTTGACCTCTTGTATATTGCTTACAATTTTTTCGTAGCCACTGTCTTTGGTAGCAATAAAAACAACTGGCATATCTTTATCTATTAAAGCAATAGGGCCGTGTTTCATTTCAGCAGCCGGGTAACCTTCGGCATGAATATAAGAGATTTCTTTTAATTTAAGCGCCCCTTCTAATGCCACAGGAAAATTATATCCTCGCCCTAAGTATAAAAAGTTGGTAGCATCTTTAAATTTAGCAGCAATCTTAATAATTTGATCGTTAAGCAATAATGCCTTTTCTGCTTTTTGAGGAATGTTTTCTAATTCATACAGCATATTTCTAAACACGCTGTCGCCTATAGTTCCTTTTTTGTAAGCCATTTTAAGGGCAATCATAAACATTACCGTAAGCTGAGCTGTAAAGGCTTTGGTGCTGGCCACACCAATTTCTGGTCCTGCATGGGTGTAGGCCCCTTCGTGCGAAACCCTGGAAATGGAAGAGCCCACTACATTGCAAAGCCCAAAAATAATGGCTCCTTTTGATTTGGCCAAATCAATGGCTGCAAGGGTATCGGCTGTTTCGCCTGATTGCGAAATAGCAAACACGGTATCTCCTTCATTAATAATAGGGTTTCGATACCTAAATTCAGAAGCATATTCTACCTCCACGGGTATTCTACAAAATTCTTCAATAAAATACTCCGATACCAAGCCCGCATGCCACGATGTACCACAAGCAATAATAATAATACGCTCAGAGTTTGTAAGCTTATTGGCATACTCTCTTATGCCTCCAATAACCAACCTGTTTTCGGCAGCACTTAAGCGGCCTCGCATACAGTCTTTGATTGACTTGGGCTGCTCATAAATTTCTTTGAGCATAAAGTGGTCGTAACCACCTTTTTCAATGGCCTCCAACTCCAGTTCAATAGTTTGAACATAGGGTGTTTTTTCAACATCCTTTAAGTCTGTAATGGTGAGTTTGCCATTTTCAACAATCGCAACTTCTAAATCATTTAAGTAAACTACTTCGTTGGTATATTCAATAATAGGCGTGGCATCTGAGGCAAAAAAGAACTCGCCTTTGCCTATGCCAACTACCAAAGGGCTGCCCTTACGAGCCGCAATTAATTGATTATTGTTTCCTTTTGACATTACCACAATGGCATACGCCCCAACTACTGAGTTTAATGCTATTCTCACAGCCCTAGCTAATGAACAGTCTCGTTCTTTTTGAATGTTTTCAATAAAATTAACCAGCACTTCGGTATCCGTTTCACTTTCAAACTCATACCCCTTATTTACAAGTTCTTGCTTAATAGAAGCATAGTTTTCTATTATTCCGTTATGAATAAGTGAGATATTGCCCGAGTTAGATTTGTGAGGATGTGCGTTTACATCATTAGGCTCCCCATGGGTGGCCCAACGGGTATGCCCAATACCAATGGTGCTTTCTAACGATTTATCATTGAGCAAGCCTTCCAACTCAGAAACTTTACCCCTCTTTTTATACACATTTAAGCCCCCATTTAACAGGCTAATTCCGGCACTGTCGTACCCTCGGTACTCGAGTCTTTTAAGGCCTTTAATAATTATAGGAGCGGCCTGCTGATTTCCTATATAAGCAACAATTCCACACATTTTTTGGGTTGATTAGAGGTTAGAGGTAGAGTAAAATATTTTTACTCTAATGCTGTCTTTATGAACTTTAAAGAAATGAGTTTGATAATGACTTGGCGAAGACTGAGGCAATGAAACATTCGTAGGAGGAAAAAGAATTAGTTTACCTTGTGGCTCCAGTGGTGTTTCACTGGTGTCGTACCCTCCTAAAATTAAATTTTGGATAAAATTAGACATGGTGGCTTCATAAGCTAATGTATTTACAATGCCCAAGAGTATATCTTGAGGAACCCCATAGAAGCCTGGAAACACAGGTATGGTTTGGTTAATAAACTCATTTTGTAAAACAGCAAAGGTAGTATCGGTACTTGATTCTGCTAATGCAGGCCATAGGTTTTCATTATTGGTAAAATAACCAGTTAAACTAAAAGGGTAGGTTGCTCCTGGCTTATTTGTAGGGATATCGCCTACGGTAAGCAAGGCGCTTTGTATAATAATACTTTTAATGGAATCCGCATTTTTTTCATCCTCAAAAAAGTTAATAATGGGGTCATAATCAAGCTTTATGGCAATTAAAGTGCCTGCTTGCATATATCTAAAATCAGTACTAGGCGTAAAATCTGTGTTGTCGGGTAAAATTCCAGCTAAAGGAGTGCCACTTAAATTAGAGCTAAGGTGGTAAAATCGCTTGCCTCCAAGCCTTAATAAGTAACTCCTGTCAACAGTTTCTCCGGCAGAGTTTTGTTCTGTATAATTTAGTTTAATGCTAAAAGTTACCGTATTAAATTGAATTACTTTGTTGTTTCCGGTATTTGCTATAATAGCTATTCCTTTAATAAATTCATTAAATACAGTGTCATTGTCAAAAATGGCATCGTTTGCTTTTAATTTATCAAATAATATTTGGCCAAACGAATCCGTAATATCAACCGTGTAAAGCGAATCAATTCGAACAGTATCATTTTCTTGAATAAGCATATCAACAGTTCCAATGAGAGCTCCTAAAGGAATTTCATCCGTTCTAGTATAATCTGTAGCGGCCTCTAAGTTGTCAGATAGCTGGTAGATGTCAAATGATTCGACTTCTCCATTTTCGGCTTCCGACCCATAATACGAAGCAAATTGAATGCTGAGTGTAGTGTTTACATAGGCTGCGCTACTACTAAGCACAGGGGTTGAAGGTTGAACGGCTAGCCATGTGAATGATTTGGATAGCACAACTCCAAAGTCTTGATCTGAGTAAGTTCCCGCTTGCAATGAAGATGCATTTGTTGTAGATCGGGGATTAAATTGCACCACACTACTAGGTAAAACAAACTCTTTATACCTTGTAATAATGGCACTATTTTCTGGGTCAACGTTCATTCCAATTTTGCCAGAATCCTCGCATGAAACAAAAAATAAAAGTGCCAAAAGTGCAACTCCTGCCACTTTCAGTTTCTTAACCAATAAGTTCATTGTATAAATCGAAATAGGATTCGGTGAAATTTTCGTCTTTTTCGATGGTATTAACCTTCTTTTTATCTTCGCAATCATCAAATAGTTTAGTTAATTCATCATTCAAATCGTCACTGGCTTTAATTACTGCATCGGAATATTCCATTCCTAGTTTCATAAAGCCTGAATAATCTGCCGATTTAAGGCTTTTAAGGTTTTCATCCTCAATGTCGATCATTTTTACTTTACTAAATAAATCGCCATTAAACTTATGGTTAAACGTAGTATCGTAAACTGTAAAAACCGTTTTCGAGTTTTGGAAGATAGGGTCGTTTTTATAAGTTGTTTTAATGTACAAAGGAATAAGGCTTGTCATCCAATCATTACAATGCACAATGTCAGGAGCCCATCCGAGTTTTTTAACTGTTTCAAGTGCGCCTTTACAAAAGAAAACAACACGTTCGTCATTATCTTCATAAAATTTATCCTCCTTGTCGTTAAAAACGAACTTTCTTTTAAAGTAGTCTTCGTTATCTATAAAATATACTTGAAGTTTAGCGGCAGGGATAGAAGCAACCTTTATAACCAATGGTTTTTCTTCATCACCTACTGAAATATTAATTCCTGAGAGTCTTACAACCTCGTGCAACCTGTTCTTTCTTTCATTAATTAATCCAAACCTAGGCACTAAAATTCGGATTTCCATCCCTTTTTCTTGCATTGCTTGAGGTAATTTTCTAACAAAATTAGCCACCTCGGAAGTTTGAAGAAAAGGATCTATCTCACTTGCCACATAGAGTATTCGAAGTTTCGACATAAATGTTGATTTTTTATTATGACCATAAAATGGGTGCACAAAGATACGCCTTTTTTAACCTGTTATCAATATTTTTTTAAATGAAAAACGTAGTTTTGCGACCCAATATTGTTAAACAAGCAGTATGTGTCAAGTAATTAGGGTTAAACCTGACCTTAAAAAGGTAATCAACAAGGCTAGAATTGCAAATAAAAGTATTGGCTTAGTGCCAACGATGGGCGCCTTGCATCAAGGCCATTTGTCGTTGGTTAAAATGTCGAAAAGCCAATACGATGTAACTATCACTACTATTTTTGTAAATCCTACACAGTTTAATAGTAAAGAAGACTTAGTTAAATATCCAAAAACCGAAGCCGCTGATATAAAGAAACTAACTGATATGGGGTGTGATTATGTTTTTATTCCTACCTCAAAAGAAGTTTATGATATAAAGCCTACTTTGAAAATTGATTTTGGGTATTTAGAACATATTTTGGAAGGCAAGCACAGGCCAGGGCATTTTAATGGAGTAGGTCTTATTATAATGAAACTGTTTGGCTTAGTGCAACCCACCGGTGCTTATTTTGGGCAAAAAGATTTACAACAATTTAGCGTAATTACTACATTAATCCGGGATTTTGAATTGCCCATAAACCTACATTTAGCACCTATTATTAGAGAAAATAGTGGGTTAGCTATGTCATCTAGAAACCAGCGACTGACAACAACAGAACAAGAGAGCGCATCCATAATTTACTCCACATTAAAACAAGCCAAAAACCAACTATTAAAAGGGGTAGCTAAAGAGCTTGTTTTAAAAAATGCAATTGAAACGTTTAACATGGCTGAAGGGGTTAAATTAGAATATTTTGAGATAGTAGATGCAGAAACTCTTCAAGATATTGGCACTGTTAGTGCGGGAGATAGGCTAGCTTTGTGCGCTGCTGCTTTTGTGGCAGAAGTTAGGTTAATTGATAACATTATAATTGAAATATAAGCAATGTTGATAGAAGTAATGAAATCCAAAATCCACCGTGTAAAAATTACACAAGCTGAGCTACATTATGTGGGCAGTATTACTGTGGACGAGGATTTGATGGATGCAGCTGATATTGTTGAAAACGAAAAAGTGCAGGTTGTAAATGTTAACAATGGAGAACGGCTAGAAACGTATGTGATTACA
>JALSJD010000042.1 GCA_026989535.1 Cyclobacteriaceae bacterium | reverse complement strand
CTATAAGTTCACCCGAAAAACTGAATCAACACAAATTATATGAATGATTCGACTAGTCAAATAATCCTAAATAATATCCATATTATCATTTTAATAATTTAGGCCACCTCTTTTCGTACAGGCACTATCTAATGATTCTGGTGAGTTTATCAGTAATGCTGAGGTTAAAGGGAACAATCTTATTATTAATACTAGAAAACCTATAGTAGTGCCTACGTTCCTTTAAATAAATGGTCTTTAATGACCGAATTCCTTGAAACAGCTTACAATTTTACTCAAAAGAGCATAATTTTAGAGAAAGATTAGATTCACCTTTTGCTTAGGATACGTCTGATGCCGAAAAAATGATAGAGTATATAAATTGTCATTATTTTCAATTTAAATGATAAAGAAGTAGCCATTGGTGTGACAGAAGCTATTTCGAACTTAACCTTGCCTCAAGTTTATATTGGTGGGGGAGATAAAAAGGGGAATCAAAGCATTTTAGCAAATTTTCTTGGGGCTGAATTTGCAAAAAAATGATTAAACCGAGTGAGAAATAATTAAGTAAAAAAGGGGATGCCGGAACAAGTCCGGCAGTTCCCTCTTATTCAGTTTTACTAGTCATTCATAATCTTTTCCTGGCGTTTAATAGAGTTTTGATGGATATACTCAAAAATATCCTTCACAAAATCTGCACTTAAGTTTTCATCTTCGCCTTTTATAACCCTGTCATTAAGAATATTTTCGTACCTGCCTACTTGTAAAATTGTTACATTATTTTCCTTTTTAGATTCCCCAATTTGGTCAACTAAAGCCATTCTCTTGCCTAAAAGTGTAATAAGGTCATCATCTACTTTATCAATCTTACCCCTTAATTCTTTTAAAGACTCCACAAACTCGGTGTTCGCAGACTCTGCTCTACGAAGAATAATATCATCTAAAATGGTTTTTAATTTGGCAGGTGTTACTTGCTGCTTGGCGTCACTTAGTGCCACGTCAGGATTGATATGCGTTTCAATCATTAAGCCTTCCATTTGTAAATCAAATGCCTTTTGCGCTACTGGCTCAATCAGCTCTCGCGAACCACCAATATGACTTGGGTCGCATACGATAGGCAATTCAGGCAGCATCCTTTTTAGCTCAATGGCTATCTTCCATTTTGGGTCGTTGCGGTATTTAGATTCACTATTAGGTGAGAACCCTCTGTGAATTGCGCCAAGCTTTTTAATGCCTGCTTGGTTTATGCGCTCTAGCGCACCAATCCATAACTGCAAATCAGGGTTGATAGGATTTTTAACCAACACAGGAATGTCATGGCCTTTTAAAGCATCGGCAATCTCTTGTACCGAAAATGGATTTACCGTAGTTCGAGCTCCAATCCAAAGGATATCAACACCAGCATCGATGGCTTGTTGTACGTGTTCGGCTTTTGCCACTTCGGTAGCCACCAATAGGCGGGTTTCTTCTTTTACCCTTTTTAGCCAAGGTAACCCTTCGGCTCCTACGCCTTCAAAAGTACCTGGTCGGGTACGAGGCTTCCAAAGCCCGGCACGATATACCATTGCACGGTGGTCTTTTTCGATGAGTTTGGCTGTTTCAATCACTTGCTCTTCGGTTTCGGCACTGCAAGGCCCAGCAATTAATAATGGGAGCTCTTTGGTTTTTGGGAACCACTGCTCCATGGGTTCGATGTTTAATTCTATGTTCATTATGTAAAAAGTTATTACGTTATTTGTTAATGGTTATTAGTTATTAGTTATTAGGTGATTTGTCGAGTACATTTCTGATTCTATTTGTTTGTTTCATGGCCTCTTGAAGGGCAATTTCGTTTCCTTCTTCAATCATTAATTTATATTTTTCAAGATTAGCGATATAGGCCGAAAGCACTTCAATGATATTTTCGGAATTCTCGGTAAAAATAGGCGCCCACATTGTTGGTGAGCTTTTAGCAAGTCGTACGGTAGATTCAAACCCACTACCGGCCATATCAAAAATATTTTCTTCGTCTGGCTCAACCTCTAACACGGTTTGCCCAAGGGTAAACGAACTTATATGCGATAGATGAGATACATAAGCAATATGCCGATCGTGCGCTTTGCTATTCATAAACTTGGGTCGCATACCCAATAGAGCAGTAATTTCTAATGCTGTTTCAAGTGCTTTTGTTGATGCAAGATTTTTATCACATATAATATTCACTTTCTCATTAAATAGTGCGCTAAAAGCAGCCATTGGGCCACTATTTTCTGTGCCTGCTATGGGGTGGCAAGCCACATAATTAGGTCGGTTTGGGTGGCTTTTTACTGCTTCTGCAATTCGTGCTTTGGTAGAACCAAAATCAATAATTACTTGATTTTTTTGCGCATTATCTAATAAGCCTAAAAGCAGGTTTTTAGAAGCATTTACCGGAATGGCAATAATAATTACATCCGCCTTATGCTGCATTTTTGCAAGGGGCAGCCGCTCATCAATAATGCCTAGCTCTAATGCTTTGGCTTCATTTTTAGCTGAATTATCTACCCCAACTATGGTAGTAGCAAACCCTGCTTCTTTAAGTTTGATGGCGGTAGAACCTCCAATGAGCCCCAGCCCTACGATACCAACGACAGTTCCTTTGCTTTCCATTTGAGTATTCTTTGTATAGCCATTTCAAAATCTTGCTGCGTAGAGCAAAGTGATAATCGTATAAATCGATCACCATTGGAGCCAAAAACTTCTCCTGGTGTTAAAAATATATGTGCCTTTTGTAGTATTTCATCGATAAAGGCACGAGTAGAGGTAATGTGTGCCGGCAATTTTGCCCACAAAAACATACCCACTTGGTTTTTGCTAACCTCACAATCGAGGTGGGTTAATAAGTCCAAGGCTATGCCTCTGCGGCTTGCATACACTTCATTTCGTTCATCGTGCCATTCTTGCGGCAAACTCAAGGCTTGAGTGGCTGCTTTTTGCACTGGTAAAAACATACCAGAATCTACATTGCTCTTTGCTTGTACAATGGCATTAATATACTGGCGATGCCCAACCACCATACCCACACGCCAGCCAGCCATATTAAAACTTTTGCTCAACGAATTTAACTCCAATACGTACTCTTTATGTGCATCAAATTCTAAAACAGATTGGGGAGAATCGTTCAGCACAAGACTGTAGGGATTATCATTCACAATTAAAATACGATGCTTTTTAGCAAACTCAATTAGTTTTTTAAATAGTTCTGCTGATGAATTTGTACCTGTGGGCATATTGGGATAATTAACCCACATTAATTTTACCTTACTCAAATCTTGTTGAGCCAAATCATCAAAATCTGGCAACCAACCATTTGCCTCCACTAAATTAAACGAACGTGCTGTTGCACCCACTAAATTAGTTATGGCACCATACGCAGGATAACCGGGATTAGGTATCAGTACTTCATCACCAGAATTAAGAAAAGCCAATGAAATGTACATTATTCCCTCTTTTGAGCCTAGCAAAGGCAATACCTCATTACTACTATTTAAGAACACACCATACCTTTGTTGGTAAAAATTTGCCATTGCTTCCCTTAATTCATCGCCCGAGCGATAAGGCTGATACGAATGAGTACTTGCTTGCTTTGCTGATGTGATTAATGAATTTATGGTTGATGCATCGGGTGCTAAATCTGGTGAACCAATTCCGAGGTTGAGCACATCTTTTCCTTCTGCCCTCATTGCGGCAATTTCTTGCAATTTAACAGAGAAGTAATACTCCTTAACGGATTTAAATCTATGGGCAATTTCTATCATTTTAATACTGGTTTATTCCCTTGGCGGTAGGTTCCTAATACGTTTAACTTAATACAGAGGGGTTTCATCTCTGTAATTACTTGATCAAATATTTCTTTTTTATTAAAGAGTACATCAAGGTGAATGGCATATTCATAAGGCTGCCCGATAATAGGCACCGATTGTATTTTAGATAAGTTTAGTCCTTTAGTTCCTACGACTTCTAATGCTTTAGCAAGGGCCGCAGGTTGGTGACTGAGCACCAAACGCAAAGATGCTTTATTAACACCTTCAATGGCTGTCTTATTCTTGGCAATGGCTAAAAAACGAGTGTAGTTTTTTTTGTTAGTTTCAATGGAGGGAGCAATAATTTTTAGTCCATAAGTTTTAGCCGCTAAGCTGCTGGCAATGGCTGCAATGCCCTTTAATTTCTTGTTCGAAATAAGCCTAGCACTACTGGCCGTATCGTCTGCTTCGGTTACTTTCCAAGCAGGGTATTTATCTAAAAAATGCCCACATTGGCTTAAAGCAATGGGGTGAGATATTACTTGCTCCACATTTTCCAACGTTTCACTGGGTAGCACCATTAGCTGCATTTGAATGCGCAAGTATTCTTCCCCAATAATGCTCAACCCATATTCTTCGAGCAATCCATAATTAGGCAATAAGCTGCCTGCCAGTGTATTTTCGATGGCCATCATTGCATAATCCACTTTGCCGGCTTCTACTGCCTGCGACATACTTCTAAAATCTCTAAACTCAGCGAGTTCAATTTTATCAGTGCCAAAATACTGCCTTGCCGCTACATCGTGAAATGCTGCTTGTATGCCTTGTATTCCTATTTTTAATTTACTGCCGTTCATTTTTGCCCATAAAAAAAGCCCCGATGTATATCGGGGCTTTTAGATTTATATAGTTTTTTTACATATACTATCTCTCTAACCCCGGTGCTTTGCTCCTGAAGTAAAAAAAGAAATAGTTAAAATATGTAGTTGTTTCCATCATTGAGGTTCAAAGGAGCACTAAAGAATTTTAATATCAAAATTTATTTTATACTCATTCTCATCATTCTCCAAAATAATTCGGATTTAAGACTTTTCATAATCTGTGTAGATAAAAAGCTTATAATGTGATACAATTATATTCGTAAACTGTAGTTGAATACTCTTCAATAGAAATTACATTCCCGTCCTTGTCATAATTTCAGAACAACTGACCCATGAACATCATATAGAGATATAATTCACTGGTTATTAGCGTTGTAGTAAAAATCAATAGGTTTGCAATAGGATTTAAGAATGATACCAACATGCCACAAACACGCCTTCC
>JALSJD010000041.1 GCA_026989535.1 Cyclobacteriaceae bacterium | reverse complement strand
TTTGGTAGAGAGCCCAGCTGAAATAGACTTTGTTGATTTGAAGAATAATGATTATCAATTAAAATCTGCATCACCAGCCGTTGATAAGGGAGTGGATGTTTCTACTTTTATTGATATTAGCCAAGATATGCTCGGAACCTCTAGACCCCAAGGCAATGCCATTGATGTAGGTGCCATTGAATTTAAGCAGTAGTTTATTTTAGGCTATTTGTCGCTATTGGCTGTATGTGTATCTAAATGCCTATCTCTATATAAGAGGTTGCTTGATAATTCTAGCCTGAACTATTCCTAACGCAGCGTAGCTGCAAGCAAAAGTAATACAAGGTCGGACGATAGTCAGACCAAAAAATAATAGCAATCTGACTCTTGTACAGCTATTGAATAAATATAGCCTATTATAGTATTTATTTAAAACCGTTAAAACGGTTTCTGTGGTTTAGTTTGCTAACATAGCCCACGGTTTAAACCGTGGGCTATGTTAAATTTATAATTTACACAAATGGTTTTAACCATTTTTCGTAAACTTCAGTCTTCGGGCAAAATTTGCCAAAAAACAAGTTTTTGGAGTGATAACCTGAGTTTGACTTAAGGAATGCTGTCAGCTTTAAGCGAAAGTTTCGTAAACAATTCAAATTTTTGTAGAACTAACGGGTTAATTCATCCGCCAATTGGCGGAGAGGCAGTTTAGGGAAGTTTCGCTAAAGCCCGAAGGGAAAATATTTAGCAGGCAATCTTTTGGAACTAAAAACCAATCTTAAGCTTTAAAAACCCACTATTTATGCCATTTTTAGTATTCGTTTTTTTTAAAGTACCTGCCAAAGGCGGGCAGGCATGGCATGAATAATTCAGGCTAGACTTCTAAATCTTTAAATTCTATTTTATTAAGTACTGCGCCAATTAACTTTCCATTTAGGTTTTGCAATGTAGCCATTGAGGTTCTATCAGGTTGTTTAATTATTGCTCCTGAAGAAAATACCACCAAAACACCATCAACAAAATCGACTAGTTCCATACTGTCAGAAAAATCATTTACTGCGGGTCCTTCAATTAGCACGTAGTCATAATGGCTTTTTAAGTTGTCTAACATTATGTTAAAATCTTTATCAGCAAAAATTTCAGAGGGAGAATCCAGCCTTCCATTATTTCCAATTATGTCAATTCTCTTGTGCTTTGTTTTCGAAATAAAGGAGGATTTATTTTCTTTACTTTCTTTGTTGCCTGTATTAGCGTTTTCCTCATTCAATAATAGATGTTCTTCTTCTGAACCTTGGGCGATAAGACGAAATTTTTTATTTGGTGCCAAAATTCGAGTTAATGAATTGTTTTTAAAATTAGTATCAATAATGAGGATATTTTTTTTTAGTAAACTTAGCGAGTAAGCCAACGAATAAAGGACAAATGTTTTTCCTTCTTTTTGCTTTAAACTTGTAAGCATAATTGTTTGCTTACCCGAATTGCGAACAGCTAATCTCAGTTTCCTTAAAAGTTGTTTAAACGCTTCATTTTGTTTGTCAACTTCAGAAGAGAAAATGGTAGAAAAATCGAGTTTCTTTAAATTTACCTTGTTCAAAGAGCCAAGGAGTGTTATTGGGATATCCCTCTCAAACTGACTTTGGGTTGTAATTCTAAAATCAATAAAGTATATACCAAGAATTGTAATTAATGTAATTGCTGTACTGGCGATAAAAGATAAAGCTATTAATAATAACCTTTTTTTAGATTCAGGCTCGAACTTTGGCTGACCATTAATTAATACTTTAACAGAGCTAGATGCTAAAAGTAGTTTATTCCTCTCTAAATCCAATTTCTCTAGCCAAGTGGCATAGTCAGCAGTTAGGTTTTCCAATTCATTCTTAAGGGCATCTAGTTTTGATTTCCCAACCAAAAATTCACTCGAATTATTTTCTAATCTTGCAATTGAATTATTAAGCGACTGAAGGTTTGCTTGAGCAACCGTAAGTTGTAGTTTATTCTGATTTAATTTTTTCTCCAACTCATCTTTGATTAACCTGCTTTCTTGATCGTTTAGCAAACCAATTTCGGTGCTTAATTGCTCTTTTAAAACAGAAATGGTGTTCTTTAAACGCTCATCTTTTGAACCATCGTCAATATATGCCCTGTTTAGCTCTGTAATTCTAGCTCTAAGTTGAACAACTTTTTTGTTAACTTCATCATTATTAACATTTCCTAATAAAGATAATTCATTTTCTAATTGTGTAATGGTGAGTTGATATTGTAAAATATTTTTTCTTTCCACGTCTCTCAAAAAACCATATTCAGAAATTTTTGCTATTAATACGGTATTGGAACCATCGCTATTAATTGAGTTTGCTGATTTGAATCTTTTAATTTCCTCAATTTTAGCATCTACAAGCTTTTTCTTTTGAGCTACCTGGTCTTTAAAAAAAGAAACAGACTTTTCGGATAAATCTGATTTTAAATAGGTATCATACTCAATATAATACTTAGCAATTTCATTAACAATAAATGCAGAAAGGTATGGATTCTCACTAGTAAACTCAATACTTACATAATCTGTATCTGCAATTCGCTTAATTGCTAAATCTTCTTTTAATTGCCAACTTAGGTATCCATGTTCTTTTAATAAGTTAATGATAACCATCTCATTTTCACTGGCTCTTGATAGTATCGACCTTGAATTTATCTTGTCTCGAACAATCTTGGATAAATCAATCGTTGTATAAATTGTTTTATGTAAAGTGTCGGCAGTTATTCTAAAAGGCTTATCCGATTCGATGTCATGGAGCAATAGTTTATAAGAAATGGCGGACAGGATAACTTCTGAGTTCATAGTTTCAACCATATTATTAAATTTGGTTAAAGCTTCTCTAAAATTGAACCGCTCATCGGTAATTTTAATGTCTGATTGTGTTGTAAAACCCGTAGCTAGTTGAACAGTAGATTTGAATTTTTCTGGTAATTTTCCGGTAAGGTAAAACGATAGCGCTGTACATATAGTTGGAATAAGTACTATGTACCATATTTTCCTAAGTAATAACTTATATATTGAATAAAAATTCATTGCAAAAAAAATTATTTAAACAAAATTAGTCAATTATTAACTGAATTGTAGTTTATTTGACTTCGTTCAAAGAAATGGACGAAATATAAACTTTTATGCAAAATATTTAATTATTAAAGTGAATATACTGGGAATATCAGCATTTTATCATGATTCTGCAGCAGCTATAATTGTGGAGGGTAAAACAGTGGCTGCTGCACAAGAAGAAAGATTTACCCGTTTAAAACATGATGCTAGTTTTCCTGCCAACGCTATTAAATTTTGTTTAGAATATGCTGGCTTGTCGTTAAACCAGTTGGATGCTGTTGTGTTTTATGATAAGCCTTTGTTAAAGTTTGAGCGATTACTAGAAACCTATTACTCCTTTGCCCCCAAAGGGTTGAGGTCATTCTTAATTTCGATTCCTGTATGGCTTAATGAAAAAATGTTTCTTAAAAGATTGTTATTAAGACACTTAAATGAGATTGAAAAGTTTGATAAGAAAAAATTTCCACTTTTATTTCCAGAGCACCATCTATCACATGCAGCCAGTGCCTTTTACCCGTCACCATTCGAAGATGCAGCAATTTTAACAATTGATGGAGTTGGTGAATGGGCAACCGCATCTATCTGCCATGGAAAGGGATCAGAAATTACCATTCTTAAAGAGTTGCAATTCCCTCATTCATTAGGTCTCCTTTATTCTTCCTTCACATACTTTCTTGGTTTTAGAGTTAATTCGGGCGAGTATAAATTAATGGGCTTGGCTCCTTATGGTAGAAAAAATAGTTCCCAGGTTCTTGATTATGAAAGAATAATTAAAGATAAACTGATAGAAATTAAAAAAGATGGTTCAATTTGGCTTAATCAAGACTATTTCAACTACTCAACCGGATTAAAAATGATTAACCAAAAAAGGTGGGAGGAATTATTTAGTATGGATCAAAGGTTTTCGGAGTCGGAGCTTACCCAACCTCATTGCGATTTGGCACTTGCAATTCAAAATGTTACAGAAGAAATTGTTGAGTTAATGGCACTGGAAGCAAAAAGATTAACGAATGCAGATTACCTATGTTTAGCGGGAGGGGTGGCTCTTAATTGTGTAGCAAATGGCAAATTGATTAATAAAGGAATTTTTAAAGACATTTATATTCAGCCCGCTGCTGGTGATGCTGGCGGAGCACCCGGTGCTGCATTAGCTGCCTACCATATATACTTTGAACAGTTGCGTAAGGTAGAAAAAACAGATGGGATGTCAGGTACATATCTTGGGCCAGAATATTCAGACCTTGATATCGAGAAAATAATTAAAAAATATAATGCTCCCAATAAAAAAATTGAAAATTGGAGTGAGTTATCCAATACAGTAGCATATGCCATAAGCGAAGGAAAAATAATTGGCTGGATGCAAGGCAGGATGGAGTTTGGCCCCAGAGCTTTGGGTGCTAGAAGTATTTTGGGAGATGCGAGAAATAGCCAAACTCAAAAAAATTTAAATTTAAAAATAAAATATAGGGAGTCTTTTAGGCCTTTTGCGCCATCGGTACTTAGCGAAGACAGCAATAAATATTTTAAGTTAGAAGGTAAATCGCCCTATATGCTGGTTGTTCAACCTGTTCAACCTCATTTATGTTATAAAACGCCCGAAGGGTATGATGAGTTAGATTTGAAGGAAAAATTATATTTTAAAAGATCTGAAATTCCAGCGATTACTCATATTGATTTCTCTGCTAGAATTCAAACAGTTCATAAAGAAACAAATCCTAAATTTTGGAACCTTATATCTGCTTTTAAAAACATTACCAATATGGGAATGGTTGTAAATACAAGCTTTAATGTACGTGGAGAACCTATTGTTTGTACACCCGAAGATGCTTACAGATGTTTTATGAGAACTGAAATGGACTATTTAGTTATGAATAATTATGTTTTTGCCAAAGATGAACAGCCTGTTTGGGAAGAAAAAGATGATTGGCAACAAGAGTTTAAATTAGATTAAGATAATGATTCAAGCATTCAATCATTATTGCATTGTCTCCTTCAATCATTATTGTATTGTCTCCTTCAATCATTATTGTATTGTTTCCTTTTATCATTATTAACCAGTAGAACCA
>JALSJD010000040.1 GCA_026989535.1 Cyclobacteriaceae bacterium | reverse complement strand
ACTCTAAGAACCACTAAATCAGTACTAAAAATGCAAACTATTTCGTAGAACTTTGAGCCTTGGTGTCTTAGTGGCTAAAAAGGACACTATATTGGCTGAGTCGATACGGTTATTGAGATTATTGCTAATTTAGGATTGTTGATTCCTAATTGTATAATCTTATATTTGCAGTTTTATAAAACAAAATGGTTGACAATAAAAAAGTAGTAGTAATAATGCCTGCCTATAATGCAGGGCAAACGCTTAAAAAAACTTGGGAAGAAATTCCGTTTGATATAGTGGATGAGGTGATTCTAACAGATGATAGAAGCACCGATGATACGGTTAACGTGGCCAAGGAACTAGGCATCCACCACATCATTCAGCACGATACCAATAAAGGCTATGGCGGCAACCAAAAGAGTTGTTATAATAAATCGCTTGAGATTGGGGCTGATATTATTATTATGCTGCACCCCGATTATCAATATACACCAAAGCTTATTAAATCGATGGTGTATTTAATGGCTAATGAGGTGTATCCGGTGGTTATTGCTTCTCGAATTTTGGGTAAGGGCGCACTCAAAGGAGGGATGCCTCTTTATAAATATGTGGCAAACCGTTTTTTAACCCTAACCCAAAATCTGTTAATGAATCAGAAACTTTCTGAGTATCATACGGGCTATCGAGCATATACCCGTGAGGTGTTAGAGAAAGTAGATTTTAATCAATATTCAGATGATTTTATTTTTGACAATCAGTTTTTGGCCGAAATTCTATTTCAAGGATTTGAGGTAGCCGAAATAACCTGCCCTACCAAGTATTTTGAAGAAGCCTCTTCTATAAATTTTGCCCGGAGCAGCACCTATGGTTTGGGTGTGCTAGGCGTTTCGGTTCGTTATTTCTTTAAACGATTAGTTAGGTAACGGTAGTGATTAAAACCTTATATAAGCTAATTGCCGACTACAAGTTTTTTTTTTACTTGTATGGGCTGTTTATTAGTGTGGTAGGTATTGCACTTTTAGTTTATTCTAAGGAGGAATCATTTTTTATTGTCAATGGCATTTATTCTACTTTTGGCGATGTGTTTTTTAAAGTGGTTACCCATTTAGGAGATGGGTTGTTTTTTGTATTAATAGTGTTGGCTCTTGCGTTGTATCGTTACAGGTTGGCACTGTTGGGGTTAATTGTATTTGTGGCATCTTCAGTTATTGCCCAAGTATTAAAAGTTACTTTGTTTGATAAAGCTAAACGCCCAGTTGCTTATTTCGAGCATAATATTGACATCCATTTTGTAGAAGGGGTAACAAGGCATGTTAAAAACAGCTTTCCATCGGGCCACACCACCACCGCTTTTGCACTAGCACTATTTTTAGTGCTTGCTTTTGAGTTACGTAAATCGGGATGGGCAATGGCTATTATAGCTATTTTAGTAGGGTACTCTCGTGTGTATTTAGCTGTACACTTTCCGGTAGATGTGTATTTTGGGTCGCTCATTGGAGTACTAACCGCCACGTTTATGTATGCTTGGCTTAATACTCCATTCAAAAATAAGTTCGGAGATAAAGGCCTGATGAGTAAGAAATGAAAAGTATCAATGAAGCGCATTGACGAAAAATACTACCTTTACCTCATAGCACTTATAAGTGCTTTATTCTTTCTGCCTTTTTTAGGCAGTGTGCATTTATTCGATTGGGACGAAATTAATTTTGCCGAATCTGCTCGCGAAATGATGGTAACAGGCGATTATTTTCGAGTGCGAGTTGGCTTCCTTCCCTTTTGGGAAAAGCCCCCTTTTTTCTTTTGGTTGCAAGCCGCCTCTATGCATTTGTTTGGTGTTAATGAGTTTGCAGCTCGTTTTCCGAATGCCGTATTTGGCATTATTACTTTAGTTACACTCTACGTTATAGGTAAAAAACAAAAGAATACTCGTTTTGGCTTAATTTGGGCGTTGTTGTTTTTCGCCTCGATGCTGCCACATTTATACTTTAAGTCGGGCATTATCGATCCTGTTTTCAACTATTTTATTTTTACAGCCATTTATTTTTTAATGCAGGCAATGACAAAACCTGCACATA
This sequence comes from Cyclobacteriaceae bacterium, assembly GCA_026989535.1. Lineage (GTDB taxonomy): Bacteria > Bacteroidota > Bacteroidia > Cytophagales > Cyclobacteriaceae > JAKISE01. The sequence continues at coordinate 3,149 of JALSJD010000040.1, read as the reverse complement.
AATTACGTAATTCAGCCATTTCAGGAGCATTAATTGGGTTTGCCATTATTACCAAAGGACCAGTAGGGTTTTTGCTATTATTGCTTACATTTATCATAATTTTAGCAGTTGATAAGTTTAAAAACTGGCCACGAGTAAAAGACATAGCTGTTTTTGCACTCACCACGTTTTTGGTTTCTTTTATGTGGTATGGGGCAGAAGTAATTGCCAATGGCCCTTGGTTTTTGGTGGAGTTTATTAAATACCAAATCGATTTATTCAGTAACCCAGTGGCTGGGCATGAGCAACCCATTTACTATCATTTTGTGGTGGTGTTTTTAGGATGTTTCCCTATGTCGGTATTGGCACTGGGTAGTTTTAATCGAGCAACCACTAAAAACAATGAATTAGCCAAATGGATGATGGTACTATTTTGGGTAGTTATGATATTGTTTACCATTGTTACTACAAAAATCGTGCATTATTCCTCTATGGCTTATTTGCCATTGTCTTATTTAGCAGCACTGTACATTACTCGGTTGGTTCAAAACAATCAAAGAGTTCCTAACCCAATAACAATCGTTTATTTAGCAATAGGGCTAATTTTTGGTATATTATTAACCAGTTTACCCTTGGTAATTTATTTTATAAACGATATTAAACACTATATAAACGATCCATTTGCAGTAGCAGGCTTAATGAAACCTGTACCGTGGGGTGGATTTGAATTTTTAATAGGATTTGTGTTTTTGGGTGCAGTGGTGATAAGCACTTTTCAGCTATATAAAACTAAGATTATAAAAGGTGTAATTATTATGGGCATTGGTACGGGCATCACCTTATTGCTTTATTCCATTTTTGTAGTACCTAAAATTGAAGAGCATACGCAAGGGTCATTAATCGAATTTTTAGAATCGGTGCAAGGCGAAGATGTGTATGTAACCACTTCTGGTTTTTATAGTTACGCCCCATTTTTTTATTTTAAACAGCCTAATAATAACCTTGAAACACGAGCCAATACCCAATTATTAATAACTGGCAAAATTGATAAACCCGTATATATTATTTCTAAAATTACGGATGCCTATTTACCAACCCTCCCTGATTTAGAATTAATAAAAGAGGAGGGCGGATATCGGTTTTACAAACGAACACCTACTTTACTGCCGTAAATGCTTACCTTTTTCTTTACTGCGTAATATAGGTTACTACCAAACCTAACCTAACCAGTTCAGAAATGCATGCGAAGCCAATAATTATTCAATTAGCAATTCCATTTTTTATGCTGCTTTTTTTTAGCCTGCATGCACAGGTGCCCGTATCTCCCGAACCTATAGTTATCACACAACCCAATCAAACTAAAATAACCATTATTGGAGTAGGTACAGGGGATAAGCCTTATACCGAAACGGTTGACGGATACACACTGTTAAAAAATAAAAAAGGAATTTATATGTATGCGCAGCTTAATAAAAATCAAAAACTATTTCCATCAAAACTAAAGGCGCATAACCCTGAAGCTAGGTCAAAAAGAGAAAAGAAATGCCTCGAAAAAAAATTTAAACCACATTTGCGATAACTCAATTTTATGATTAAAAACGTACTTTTCACCTTATTTTTTGGCTTTGTAATTACTTCAACTTTTGCACAAACAGAGGGTAGCAATTGTTCGGCTTCACCCAAGCCGGTTACGATTAATAATGGAGGTGCGCCTCTTACTATTATCGGAAAAGGAAGCCAACTTAATTCGTGGACAGAAACTATTGACGGGTTTTTAGTAAAGCAAAATAAACAGCATGTATTTGAGTACGTACTAAAAAATGCTACGGGTAAATTGGTGCCGTCAGGTACTCAGGCAGCTAATTCATCTTTGCCAGCTAAATCCCGAAATTTATTTGTAAAACCAGATAAGAAGGTTATAACTCAATTAATAGAGCAAAATATAGAAAAAGTTGAAGAGAAAGAGAGTTTTCCTTTAAAAACTACCTCCATAGAAGTTTTTCCCAACACGGATATGCCAACCACTGGCAGTATTAAAGTGCTATGCTTGTTGGTAGATTACCCCAATATGGGCAATAGCTATTCTAAAGCCGACTTTGAGAACTTACTAAACCAACCTAATTATAACGGAACAGGAAGTTTAAAAGACTATTTTTTGAACTCATCTTTTGATAAATTAGACGTTACAGTGGATGTAATAGATTGGGTAACAGCACCCAATGATTATGAATATTACGGGCGTGTGAACGGCTATGGCGTAGCTAGAGAGCTGGTTCGTTTTGCCATTGACCAAGCCGAATTAAATGGGGTTGATTTTAGCCAATACGACAACGATAATGATGGCGATGTAGATGGAGTTATGGTGGTGCATGCCGGGCAAGGAGCTGAAGAGGGTTCTCAAACACAATATATTTGGTCGCATCGTTCGCGTATTAGCCCAGTTGTATATGATGGCAAGTCTATTAGCGACTACATAATGAACCCTGAGACTAGAGCTTCTTCGGCCATATCAACCGTAGGCGTGTATTGCCACGAATTTGGCCATAACCTGGGCTTGCCCGATTTATACGATACCGATGGTTCCTCCCAAGGAATTGGTAACTGGGGCTTGATGGGTAGTGCCGCCTGGTTGGGAGGAGGAAAAAGACCGGGAGGCTTGTCTGCTTGGTCAAAAGTTAAATTAGGTTGGCAGGTACCTATAGAAATAACCACTAATGGTACTTATTTATTAAACCCGGCTGCAGGCAACGAAGAAATATTTTTGATTGACCCAGGCGAGGGGAAAGAATATTTTTTGTTGGAGAACCGCCAAAAATCAGGGGTTGATCAAGCATTGCCGGGTGCTGGGTTGGCTATTTGGCATATAGATGATGCCCGGTTTACTAACTCGGTTGAAAATCATAAACGAGTGGATGTAGAAGAAGCAGACGGACTTAATGGCTTAGATGGGAGTAGCAGGGGCGATGCTGGTGATTTATATCCTGGCACTTCTGGCAATACTGCTTTTAATGCCGTTTCTAACCCCAATAATCAATTATACTCTGGCAATATTAACCCTGCAAGGGTATTAAATATTGTTCAAAACGCAGACAAAACCATTAGCTTTGATGCCGATTTTGACAATATTAAGTTTACACCTAACGATACTATTGCATTTCAACCAACAGCCA
>JALSJD010000039.1 GCA_026989535.1 Cyclobacteriaceae bacterium | reverse complement strand
TGTAATCCCATCGGCACTGTTGCAAAGTAAGGAGCTTCTGTTACTACTAAGTTTACAGGAATCTCAATATCTGCACCACCCGTTATAGGGTCGTTAGAAGAAATTAATATGGAGGTTGAATCTGTGCTGGATGTTAGACCAGCAGCATTAGCTGTAAGTGTAACATTTATAGATTCACCAATTGCTACCTCGATAGGGTAGGTGCTATTATCAACATCTGTACTAAACCAAGCTGCGGCAGCAGATAAATCTAATCCTTCAATTTGAAGAACTTCTGTTCCATTGTTTGAAATTACCATTTGCATAGAAGCTTGCTCATCAGCTAATACTTCAAAGTCTGCACTTGTAATATCTACGGCTAAAATACTTCTGCCAACAATATTTGCCGATAGTGCAACAACTAGCGCTGAATTAGCACCATCATCACTATTAATGGTTAAACTATCAGAGATGGCTCCAGGTGTGCTGCTATTTACGGCAACTGTTACACTTGTGGTCTCTCCGGGGGCTAGTTCGTTTGTTAAGCCGTCTATATCAACAGTAAACGAAGTTCCTGTTTCTAGTTCAATAGTACCGAGAGTTAATACATCTGTTCCTGTATTGCTAATATTAATAACCATATCGTCTGTTATTTCAATAGCAACATCACCAAAATCAACTAAAGTTGGATCAACAGTTATTTCAGGTGTTCCTGTAACAGTTAATGTAACTGGTAAAGTGGTCTCATTATTCTGAGGGTCGTTACTAACGAGTGTCATATCGTAATTATAACTACCTGCTACTAAATTGGCAGCATCCATTACTACCAGTACATCTACTGAACTACCAGCATCAACAGTACCAGAAACACTTCCATTACTAGGTACCACAATTTGTGGAGGAGCAACATAATACCTCACCGTTAGGTCATTATGTAAATAAGCAGCATTAAACACTACTTGTAACCCATCATCACCAGCAGGACTTTCCATACCAACGGTTCCACTTTCTATATAGTTTGTACCTTCAACATCTGCATAATTTATATGTATCTCTCCATTATCAGACAGTACAATTTGGAACGTAACCTCTCCTGTGGTAGAACTTCCAAATTTAGGAGCGGCTGTCCATTGTATAATAAACGTGTTCGCTATCTGCTCAACTTGCACACCACCACCGCTTTGTGGTTCCAAATCGTCCCAAAAACCTGCAATAACTCCATTAAAATTATCATTAGCAGGTAACTGCAGATTTGTCCAAGAACTTGATACACCTGTTATATCATTAACAGAGATAAACCCGTTACCATTTACATAAATCGTATTATAATCTACTCCATAATAAGGGAATGCAAATGGTAAAGCGATGGTTTCAGTGCCATCTCCGCTCACACCAATATCCGTACCCGTGGTACTAATATCTGTAAAGCTATAAGTTGGCCCACCAGCTTCATCGCTGTCTTCCCATTTATAACCGAAGTTATCAGGGCCGCCTGAACCATATTGTGCTGGGTTGCCTACTCTATTGTCAAATTCTCCTTTTTTAAGGGTTACATTTCCAAAATCAATAATGTGTGCATTATTGCTGGTAGCTTCAGCAGAACTGGCAACATCCGTTGTAGATAAAATAAAATCTAACGGTGCAGCGCCTGTATTTGTTAACGTTAGCGTTTCAGTTGCAGATTCTCCTGCAAGTAGTGTTGCACTAAATGAAGTGGCACTTATTGCCATTGCAGGAGGGTCTTGACCAAGACCGGTTAGCGTAACTTCTACAGAAGATAGCACTGCATCGGCATCGGCAATTGTAAGAACTCCTGTAGCTTCTGGTGCTGCATCTGGTGCAAATGTAACAGGTATTTCTGCTATTTCACCTGGCGCAATGGCTAGTGTAGCATCTGCCACACTATACACAGTAGCTCCATTTGTTATTTCAAGTGTAATATTTAACTCATCAGTACCTGTGTTTTCAATTTGCACATTTTCAGTACCAGTTCCTGTAATAAATACCGTACCAAAATCCAGTGCCGTTGGCGTTACTGCCATATCTGGGGCACCACTCACAACCACATTTACAGGAATAGTTAAAGCTGCATTAGTGGGGTCGTTAGAAGATAAAATGATTTCATTTTCGTACGATCCTGCAAATACATCTCTCGCATCAATACTAACAGCTATATCTTGCGTTTCGCCTGCCAATACTTCAAAAGTTTGTATGTCAACACTTACTAATGGGGCACTAGGCACACTCATTTTTACTGATAGGTTATTTTCTAAATAAGCTGCATTAAATACCACTTGCAAGCCGTCATCGCCTGTGGCATTCTCCATACCCACAGTAACACCTGTTAAAAAGCTAGCTGTTTCTACATCTGAGTAATTTAGCATTACTTCGCCATTATTATACAAAACTATTTGGAAAGTCACTGTTCCAGCACCTCCCCATCTGGCTAAGCCAGTCCATTGAATAATAAACGAGTTTGCTACATGCTCTACGTGGATACTGCTACCAGTAATTGGTCTTAAGTCATCCCATAATCCTGCAATTACACCATTGAAATTATCATTAACAGGTAACTGCTGGTTTGACCAAGAGCTTGATACTCCTGTTATGTCATTTACAGATATAAATCCATTGGTATTTACATAAATGGTATTATAATCAATGCCATAATGAGGAAAGGTGAATGGTAGAGCGATGGTATTGGTGTTATCATCACTTATGCTTAGCATGTTTCCTGTAGTACTAATATCAGTAAACTCAAAGGTTGGTCCACCAGGCTCATTGCTATCTATCCATATTTGCCCAAGTCCGTCAGGGCCTCCTGTGCCAAATAAAACAGGGTGTCCTACACGCTCGTCTTTTTCTCCTTTAGCCAAGTTTACATCTCCAAAATTGATATACGAAGTGTTGTTTACTTGTGAGGATGAAGTGTTTACTGCAGGGTCTTCGTCCACAACAGTTTGAACGTTAACAAATAATGAAGAGCTACCAGTATTGCTTACAGTAAGTGTGGCAGCATCAGTATCTCCGGCATTTAATGCAAAATCAAATTCTGTAGGGTTTGCTCCAATAATTGGAGGGTCAACTACTGTTGCACTTATGGTAGAGATATTATCTCCAGGGGTTGTTTCATTAGTTGAGAATGAAAGAATGCCTGTGCTATTGCCAGCAGTAGAAGGAGCGAACGAGTAATGGATATATTGCTCATTATCTGGGGCAAGTTCAATACTGGCATCGTCTGCATCTACTGTAAAATCGGCATTATCAAATGAAGAGGCAATTGTGAGTGTTGCACTACCCGTATTGGCTACCAATACACTATCTAAAACAGTAGTGCCTGTGAACAATTCGCCTAGGTCATCAGTAATAGGGTCAATAACTAATACAGGCTCTCCAGTAACGGTAAGCGTAGTAGGAATCAATAATCCTTCTGAATCAGGGATATTGGTTTCAATCAATAAATCCTCGTTATATACTCCATCATTAAGACCAGCCGCACTAAAAGTAACGTCAATATCGACTGATTCTCCTGGAGCTACTACTCCATTTTCTAGGCTAAGGCTTATGTAGTCCACATTGGAGCCACCGCCTCCTCCGCCACCAGCATCACCGGTGATAGATATATCATCTAATTTTAATTGGAACATATCTGATACATTATAATGCCTAAAGGCAATGTAGATGTTTTGCCCTGCATAGGCACTCAAATCTACTTCTCTGGTATTATAATCACTTGTTCCGTTTGGCAATGTTTCTTCAAATATATTGTCAGTAAAATCACTCACATTAGTACCTGTAGTAGAAACCATAATGGCATAGTTTTCAGCTGCAAATCCTGCATCTTGCCCAGCAGCAAACCAATGTAATGAATCGCCATTGGCAATTGCCATTTGCGGTAATACTAAATAGTTGTCTGGCGTTAATGCGCCTGCGCCCGAATCCCACGAAGCGGAGATTACAGTGTTGTCTCCAGATACTGGAAGGTGCGCAGCAGGGTCAGTAGTTTGTGACCAATTAAAGGTATCTCCATCTGCATCTATTGTTAACCAACCAGTAGGAGGGAAAGTTCCTTCAAAACTTTCAAAGAATTTTTCATTCGTTTGGGTTGGTGTGTTCAATATTTGAACCACTGTTTCCTTACTTTCTCCTGATCTCAATAAAGGCTTAATCGTAACTTCTCTTGAAGAAGATTGTGAGCCGCTAGAAGAAACATCGGGAAATTGTTTGGTAATCGTGTATTCTAAATCAGTAGTAGCACTTGTGTTTGATATTGTAAGTAGCTCTACCGTATTTTCCTCTGCATTTAATGCAATATCAAATGTGGTTACATTAGTCGTTATTTCAGGTGCTGGCACTCCAACGCCTAGTAAGGTAACATATACTGCCCCACTATTATTGTTCGACTCTATTGTTAATAATTCATTTAATACGCCTAAGGCATTTGGGTAGAACCCAACTTCTATTTCTTTCACTTCTCCTACAGGGAGGGTGAATGATTTATCCTCATTGCTAACAAAGAATAATGGGTTAGAGGTAGTAATGTTAGTTACATTTAATACATCTGTTCCTGTATTTTCTATGGTTAGCATTAGATTTTTACTTCCATCAACAATTACATCCCCATACATCAGCGATGCTGGTTGAATGCTAATAACAGGCGCACCTGTAACTTCCATTACGGTGGCTACTGATTTCATAAGATTGGCCGGATCGTTTGTGGCGATGGTAAAATCTTGTGCGTAGTTGCCGCCCAAGAAAGAGGTCGCATTAAATCCTAACTCAATGTCAACCGATTCGTTAGGAGCCAAAACTCCTTGGGTAGAACTTAAAGTTAAATAGCCTGATGGAGCTACCGATAATCCTAAATCTGTAGGCTCTATTGCATAAATTGTGCTAGATGAGTTACCTACCACATAAACAACCCCATTAGGGTTAATTCTACTTCTTACTAAATCGTTAATAAAGGTATCGCCTGTAGCTGTTAAATTAGTTTCGGTAGCAACCCCAAGGTTATTACCTAGCAAATCAGTTGGAACTGCTCTGGTAACTTGCCCCTCAGCAGCAGTACCTACAAGTACATCAAATATACCGCCAATTACATCCATTCCATTTCCAGACAGGCCGCCTCCATCGTCATATCCTGTTTGCGGAACAGGGTAGCCTGCAATTACATTTCCGCTTCTGTCTATGGCATAAATATCATCCGAAACAATATCTACATAGTAAAAAGCATCGGTTGCTGCATCGTACTCAATACCTGCTGGTAAACCGCCTGAAGAAATTGTAACAGAAATAGTATTTCCTGTAGCATTTCCTTGGGTGTCACCTTCAACTAAAGTGGCATTATCTCCATTTAACCACCATAATGTTTCATTTTGGCTATCCCAAGCTATTCCACTGGTTGTTGATGAGCCAGTGGGGTGAGAAATAGTTTCAATCACATTAAGTTGGTCATCAAAGTGAACTGTTTCGCCTGAAAATAAATCTGCTACCCAAATACTTCCATCGGCATTCATGGTAATACCTAAAGGAGCACCAGGGCTAAAGCCACCTGAGAATAACACATCGCCAACAGCATCAGGGGCAATTTCTGTTTTAGTAGTTGCATTTAATTGGGCTTGTAAGCCAGTTGAAGATGTTTTGTTTACAAATTCGGAGTTAATCCCTAATTGATTGGGGTTGGCTGTTAAATCGCCAATCTCCATTTCAAAGGTTAAGTCTGAATCTCCTGTGTTAGTTATGGTTAAGGTTTCAACTCCTTGTGCACCTGCAGCAATTTGTTTGGTAAACGAATCTGCTGAAAGTGTAAGAGCAGGAGCTGCTAGTCCTACGCCTAATAAATCTACAGTAATAGTAGCATTTGTGGCATCGTTAGATACTATGGTGAGTACTCCCGATGAACTTCCTATTGCGGTAGGTGTGTAGCTAACCAATACTTCTACTTCACTAAATGGTGAAATAGTAAATGAGGCATCTCCTGAAAAACTATACTCAGTATTGTCTATTGATAATGAAATATCAAGCCCTTGGTTACCTGCATTCTCAATTATTAGGACTTCTTCTTTAGAAAGACCTTGTATGGTTTCTCCAAAGTCAATACTTGTTTGAGTAATTTCTATTACAGGTGCACCATTAACTACTAACTGGGTAGAAATAATTACTTCTTGCTCGTCAGGGTCGTTTGAAGATATAATAATGTCTTGCGAATAAGTACCTGCTAGGTAACCTCCGGCATTAAAATTAACATTTATATCTTCAGAACCTCCTCCTGCTATTGAACCTGTTACTGGATTTAATGACAAGTAGCTATCGCCAATAGAAAGACCAAGGTTGGTTGGTTCCATTGCATAAATTGTGCTTGATGAGTTACCAACCACATATACAACACCATTAGGGTCAATTCTACTTCTTACCAAATCGTTAATAAAGCTATCGCCTGTTGCGGTAAGATTAGTTTCGGTGGATATATCTAAGTTATTGCCCATAAAATCGGTAGGTACAGCTCTAGAGGTTTGCCCTTCAGCAGCAGTACCTACAAGCACATCAAAAATTCCACCAACTACATCCATGCCATTACCAAATAGCCCACTACCATCATCATAACCTGTTTGAGGAACAGGGTAGTCGGTAAGTACATTTCCACTTCTATCTATGGCATAAATATCATCTGTCGCAATATCTATATAGTAAAAAGCATCGGTTGCTGCATCGTACTCAATACCTGCAGGCAAACCACCCGAAGAAATAGTAACAGAAATAGTATTTCCAGTAGCATCTCCTTGGGTATCACCTTCAACTAGAGTGGCATTATCAGCATTTAACCACCATAGGGTTCCATTTTGACTGTCCCAAGCAACACCTGTTGTAGTGGCAGTACCTGTAGGATGGCTGATGGTTTCAATAATATTTAGTTGGTCATCGTAGCGAACGGTTTCTCCTGAGCTAATGTCAGCTACCCAAATATCACCAGTAGCATTCATGGTAATACCTAAAGGAGAACCAGGGGTAAATGCACCTGAGAACAGCACATCGCCAACAGCATCGGGTGCAACTTCTGTTTTAGTAGTTGACTCTAACTGCGCATATACTCCTTTTGAACTTACGGTTTTAGTAGGGCCTGTTGAAATATTATTTGATTTGAATGAGCTACCAGAAGCCGTGATATTAACCAAATCGCCTATAGCAAGCGAATATTCTAAATTAGCACCAGTAACTTCGATGTTAGAAAGTGCTAAGGTTTGATTAGATTCTGCCCCCGGATCTAGTGTTTCGCTAAATGACGCTGGGGTATAGTCTAACTCAGGAGGGGTTAACCCAAATCCTGTTAATGCAATGGTTTCCGAACCAGTATCAGGGTCGTTAGAAAGTAGTGTTACTGTGCCATTAACTGCACCTGCGGTAGTGGGCGCAAATGTTACGGTAACGTCTGCTGATTCCATTGCTGGAATATTAAGTGATAAATCACTTAATGTATAGTCACTATTATCAACACTTAATGTTACATTAAGCACACTGTTTCCTGAATTTGAAACTGTAAATATTGACTCTGAAGAGAACCCTAGAATAAGTCCATCAAAAGCAATATTGGCAGGAGCTACCTCAATATTGGGGGCACTGCCAGTTACGGTCATCGTTGCAGGTATAATTACAACAGGGGCATTAGGGTCGTTTGTAAGTAATGTAATGTCTTGTGTATAAACATCTACATCTAACCCAGCTGCATTAAACACAACTGGTACGTCTAAATTGTTTCCACCAGCTACTGTGCCACTAATTGTTTGAGGTACAGCAAATCGTAGTGGAGGACTAAATACAAGTGATAGGTTGTCTTCTATATAGGTTGAGTTAAATACAACTTGTAAACCATCTGTACCATCTTCATTTTCGATACCAACAGTTGCACTTGTTCTAAAAGGAGCTGAATTTACATCAGCGTAGTTGACTTGGATAGCTCCGTTTGCATAGAGTACTACTTGAAAGGTAACTGCTTGAGTAGCACTACCATTAAATTCAGGAGCATCTGTCCATTGTATGGTAAATGAATTAGCATCTCCTTGCACTTGAATGCCACCGCCATTTTGTGGGGCTAAATCGTGCCAAAAAGGAGCTATAATTTCGTTGAACGAATCATTTGCTGGAATTTGAAGATTTGTCCAAGAAGCAGTTGCTCCACTAATATCATTAAAAGCAAAAAATCCGTTTCCATTAATCCAAATTTCGTTTTTGAATTTATCGTAAAAAGGGAAATTAAATGGCAATGTAACTTTAACGGTACCGTCATCTCCTGTTACTACGGCAGAGCCAGTAGTTGATATGTCGTTAAATGAAGCTACTGGGCCTCCTGGTTCGTTGCTGTCTATCCAGGTATTACCAAAGCCATCAGGGCCACCGGCACCTGTTAGTACTGGGTGTCCAGTGCGTGTGTCTTTTGTTCCTTTTGCAATGTTTGAACTTAAACCCGCTATAAAACTGGTGTTATTTTTTTGAACACTTGGGTTGTTCATCATTTGCTGAACCACAAACTCTGGAAAGGAGTAATCCAATGGGCCTGGGCCAATATTGGAAATATTAAGGTTAGAGTTTACGGTATTGCCAACGGTTAAATCTACTGTTTCGCTAAGTGATAAAGGGGTAAGTACTAATTCGGATACATCATTAGTAGTTGACATTACTACATTAGAAATATCTGATTCGTTTCCAAAAAAATCGGCTGATACTAAAGCTACATAATAGGTTGTAGAAGGCGTTAACCCAGTAATTGTGAAATTCTCCGTTAATCCAGCAGGTTGTGGAGTTGGAGGGAGGGCAACCAATGTAGCGGAAGCGAAATTACCTGCATCTATTGGAGAGGTAGAGTACCTGATTTCATAAACTGTAGCATTCTCATTGTCTGAATCGGCAGGAGCTGTCCATGTAATATCTAAGTAGTCTTGTCCTATATTTGAAACACTTAAATCTGCCACTGCATCAGGGGCTATTCCGTTATCGGTTAATAAGGCATTAAATGCATTAATTCTGTTTTTAAACCCTGCAGGCAGTCCTACATCATCGGCTGTTTCTATTAACCTGGCTTTTACTTGAGCAGGCGTAATATTACCAGCAAATTCAGAAATAATTAATGCAGCAACACCCGATACATGTGGGCAAGCCATCGAAGTACCTGAAAATATTGCATAACTATTACCTGTTGAACTTAGTACGCTCTCTCCTGGGGCGGCTGCTTCTATCCAAGCACCAAAATTAGAAGAGTCATAAATGTCATCGTTGTGGTCAGACCCAGAAACGGCAAACGTAGGCTCATAAAAGCCTGGATACCATTCAGCATCTGTAGCATCATTACCAGCGGCAAAAAATACAATCCCACCCTGCATAGGGCCAATAGGGTTGCCTCCTGCATCATACCCAGCTTCGGCAATAAAATAGTCGATGCCATCTAATACTACTTGCTCAAATGCTCCTGGAGAAGTATATCCCCAACTGTTTTGGGAAATAACGGCACCATTATCAGCTGCATATATATAAGTGGTTTCGAATCCTCCTACGGAAGAACCAAAGGCAACACATGACATAAGTCTGGCGCCTGAACCTGCGGTGCCATCACCGCCTGCAACACCACCTACTCCAGTGGCATTATTATTAACAGCTGCCACAGTACCACCTACGTGCGAACCATGATCGCCTGCAGGAATAGTTCCTGTATCGTCCGCAAAATTGTATCCGTTTACATCATCTATGTATCCGTTATTATCATCGTCAATTCCATTGCCAGGTATTTCGCCTGTATTTACCCACATATTTGCGGCTAAGTCTTCATGATTTGGATTAATACCTCCATCAGTAACGGCAACAATTACATTAGGTGTTCCTACTTGAATATCCCAAGCCTCGAACAAGTCAATATCGGCATCGGCTGTGCCACCAGTTTGACCAGTATTATTATAATGCCACTGATTAGGCAGTTGAGGGTCATCCCAATTGGCAGTTTGACCAGTACCTGGGCCAAATCTTTTTTCGTATTCCTCTTTTGTGAGAATCTCTTCTTCAATCTCTACTAATTTTTTGTCATAAATTGGTTCGGCCATCTTAACATAGGCCAATTTACTATACGCTGATTTTGCAGCGATTACATCTTTTAAGTTATCGAACTTAACACGATACCATAAATGCAATCCATGCTTTCGGTGCTTAGCCTCGAATTTGCCTCCGTGCGGAAAAATTCTTTCCATACTTACTGCTTTGTAAGTTTGGTTAAGGTTGTCTAACGAAGGGAAACCTGTTTGAATAATGCCTCCTTCAGATGACCGGCTTACCGCCATAGCATCTAAACTATTTGTAAAGCTTTCTTCAAATTTTACATTAATGGTACCTGCTTGATACCCCAAATTTCCTTGTGCAAAGGAGGTTGTTGAAATTAGAAAGAGTGCTATAGAAAATAGGTAGCACCTAACAATCCAACTACTAGTAAGTCTTTTCTTCATAACTTTTTGGTTAATTGTTTTAATCTATTTAGTAAATAAAAGTGAACGAAATTAAGATTACTTAAGTTACCAACCAAACAATATTTTATAATAATACTCGTTGTTTAAACCTTGTTTTTTTTAGAATATTATATTGTTTTTTTTAGAATGTTAGAATAATTGATGGAAAATCTGCTAGATGACTTAATTAAAGAAATAACTATTATGAAATAATTGATTTTTTTGTAGGCAAAATAGTATAGGTATGAACACATAAGCAGAGAATAATTGGGAGGTGTGATAGGTGCGGACATTATTCGGAATTAGAGATTTTCTGCCTATCCGGCTAGGCAGTCTTCGTGCCTACCATTAGCAGCATTTATGCAGTGGGGGAGCATTAGTTCGCTTGTTGGTGAAACTAACACCAACAAGGGGTAGGCTGCAAGAGAGATGCGTACTAGTTTTTGTAAGGTGGCTGCCTTACGAGATTGCCCAGTTTTGCACCAGGCAATGACGCTTGTAGTTTTTTTTATGCTAAACGCACTAGCTGAGCTATAAGAACCAAGGATGATAATTATCCAAAGATGAATTAGTTGCGATATATTACTTTGTTGACTCGTGTCTTATTTTTCCTCTGTAATTTCTTGAAGCTTCATAAGTTCCTTCTCAAACCCACCTGATAAAATAGGGAACCTAAACCAAGATCTGGGGTCAATATTATAATCGTCTAAATGAAAGGAGGGAGCGATTCGCTCTCTTTTCCACTGATTGCGGCTCCAAAGGGTAAAGAATTTATGTACATAGCTTGCCAGTAGTTTGTCAGTAGGAAGCTTTTTTAGTGTAGTGTAAATGGCTAAAGGGTTCATTTTTTCTTTCACAAAAAGCCTTTCAATTTGCTGAAGCAAAGGGTAGGGCATTAAATCATCTTCATCCGTTTGGGTGCTTTCGGCTGGCCTAAGTTCGGCCGTGGGTGTTAATTTATTTACAAAAGCCAATCCTCTGTAGCCCAAATCAGCTTCGGCCCACTTTAGCCAGTTAATTAAAAACGACTTGTTAATGCCTGCAATCGGAGCTAAGCTGCCACTGCTATCACCGTCCATGGTGGTGTAGCCTACGCTTCCTTCGCTTCTGTTCGAAGTGGTGAGTAATAAAGAATTAGCAATATTAGCCAACATCCATATAAAAGGCGAGCGGCTGCGTGCTTGAATGTTTTGTAAAGCGATGTCATCGTGTTGCCAAGTGAGTTGCCTGCCTAATTGCTTTTCAATGGTTTTAACGGCATTTTCTACCGATTCGTCAATAGTCCAATTATAAAAAGTAGCCCCTACTGAATGGGCTAGTTCTTTGGCGGATTCTAATGTTTGCGAAGATGAATTTTTGGAACCCTGATAGGCGGTTATAAGAATATATTTCAACACCTCTTGAGAGGTTGCCACTTTTCCAATTAAGTCAGTGCGATGTGTTTTTGTAAGAAAAGCTTTAAGTCCCAGTTCTTTAATAGTTGTTTTTACCATTTCAGCAACGAGCACAAGAATGGCAGAAGAATCGGCTCCGCCACTTAAGGAAAGTACAAATCCTCTACTTTTACTTTTTCGGAGGTAATCGAATAATCCTAAAGTGAGGGCATTTGTAAACTGTTGGTGTTCTGTTAGCTTTGTAGAGATGATAGTGCTACTTTCTGGGTTGGCAATATTTATATTTGCAGTAGTTAAACCATAGTTTAGTTTGCTAAAACGGTTTCCTGATGCTTTTAAATGCCCATTTTGTGCAATAATAACATCGCCATCATAAATTATTCTTCCTGCTTCGTTACCCAATATATTGGTATAAACATACGCGCAGTTAAATTTTTTTGAGCTGTTAATTACTAAATCTTCTCTTTCTTTTTCTTTATTTAATGCAAAATGGCTTCCGCTTGGGTTTAGTATAATATTTACTTGTTGTTCCACCAATTTGCAAGCAGGTCGTTCTTTATTCCATGCCTCTTCACAAATTTCAAAACCTATATGGGCATCGCCTAATTGGTAGGTGTAATCCCCCAATTGGTATTCTTTGTTATTTATTTTAACAGTTTGTTGGCCTTGAGTCCAGGGTGTAAACCAACGCTGCTCGTAATGTACACCATAATTGGGTAATTTTTGTTTGGCTTGAAACCCAAGTATTGCCCCGTTTGCAACCAGTGCAACAGTATTATATAATTGGTGGTTAAACCACATGGGCAAGCCAATAGCTACGGTTATATTAGTGGTTTGAGGAGTAATTTTAAATAGCTCTTCAAAGGCCTGCTCGGCTACCCAGGGTGCTAAAAACATATCTTCGCAGCCGTAACCTGTTGTGCATAATTCGGGTAAGCATAGTATAGCTACCCCTTCTTTTTTAGCTTGAGCAATGGCAGTAATTATGTTCGCTGTGTTATTATCCCAATCCAGAGGTGTTTGATTTAAAGAGGCGCCAGCAATTTTCATAATTACACGGATTAATCAGTTAATACAGTTTCGAGTGCTTTTCTGGCTGCAGATTGCTCTGCTTTCTTTTTATTTGTGCCGTGGCCTTTAACCACAAATTCATTTTCGATAAATAAGGATACCTCAAATTCCTTAAAGTCTCCTTTTTCTGTTATGTTCTCCGTTTCAAATCTAACATCTTTCCCATTCTTTTGGCTCCACTCAATTATTTGGCTTTTAAAGTTAGGGTTCTCATTAATGAGTTTATCGATGTTAAAATTGGGTTCGATTAATTTACGAAGTATAAAATGTTGGCAAAACTTAAAGCCATGGTCGAGGTAAATGGCACCAATGAGCGACTCCATAATATCGCCATAGATGGATTTATGGCGATGAAGCCCATTTTTGCGATCTACTTTTATAATTTTTTCGAGACCGAGTTTACGACCTAGCAGGTTTAAAGATTCTCTGTTAACAATGCGCGATCGTATCTCTGTAAGAAACCCCTCATCTTTATAAGGGTATTTTTTATAAAGAAACTCAGCTACAACTGCCCCTAAATAAGCATCTCCTAAGTACTCTAAACGCTCGTACGACTCTTTTCGGCCATATTTATCAGTCTCAGAAGAGGAGGAGTGCTTAATGGCAAGCTTATAAAGTTTTAGGGTAACCGGTTTTTTTCCGGTAATCGATTCAACTACTAATCGGAGACTTTTGTCTTCGGAGGAGTAAGATTGAAAAAGGTTCAGGATTCTCCTAAATACCTTGTTCACTACGCATTTATTTTTCTAAACACAAGCGAGGCATTATGTCCTCCAAATCCAAACGTATTACTTAATGCTACATTAACTTCTCTCTCTTGCGCCTTATTTAATGTAAAGTTAATGTTGGCATCTAGTCCTTCATCTACTGTTTCGTGATTGATGGTAGGAGGAATCAGCGAATTTTGAATGGCTTTTAAAGCTGCAATAGCTTCAACGGCACCCGCTGCACCAAGTAGATGACCAGTCATAGATTTGGTAGAACTTACATTTATTTTATAAGCGTGTTCTCCAAATACATCTTTAATGGCTAATACTTCACTAATATCTCCTAAGGGAGTTGAAGTACCGTGTACATTAATGTAGTCAACTTCGGTTGGGGCAATGTTTGCATCCCGCAATGCATTTTTCATAACTGCTTTAGCTCCTTTACCTTCTGGGTGAGGGGCGGTAATATGATGCGCATCGGCCGACATACCTCCGCCAATTACTTCAGCGTAAATTTTGGCCCCTCGTGCTTTGGCGTGTTCATATTCTTCTAAAATTAATGCGCCTGCTCCTTCGCCCAGTACAAAGCCGTCTCTGTTTTTATCAAAAGGGCGTGAAGCTGTTTGTGGAGAATCATTACGTTCAGAAAGGGCTTTCATAGAGCTAAAACCGCCCATGCCCGATTCGTTTACGGCTGCTTCGGAACCACCAGTAACGGCAATATCCATATGGCCTAAACGGATGTAATTTAAGGAATCGATAATTGCATTGGTGCCCGAGGCACAAGCCGATACCGTTACAAAATTAGGGCCTCTAAAGCCATATTTTATAGAGATATAACCTGCGGCAATATCTGCAATCATTTTAGGAATAAAGAAGGGATTAAATCGAGGATTTTTACCCCCCTCTACAAAATTTATTACTTCGTTTTGAAAAGTACCTAGTCCGCCAATTCCTGAACCCCAAATTACCCCCGATTTATCAAGGTTAATGGTTTCAAGGTCTAACCCAGAGTCCTTTATGGCTTCGTCAACGGCCACCATGGCCAATTGTGTAAACCTATCCATTTTACGTGCTTCCTTCCGGTTAATAAACTCGGTAGGGTCAAAGTTTTTTACTTCGCACGCAAATCTGGTTTTAAATTTTTCCGCGTCAAAAAGGGTAATCGGAGCAGCACCACTCACTCCATTAGCCAAACCCTGCCAATATTCATCAACAGTATTGCCTATTGGAGTAAGCGCGCCTAGTCCGGTAACTACTACTCTTCGTAATTCCAAAGTCTTATTTTACGTTTTCTTCAAGATAAGTTACAGCCTGTCCAACTGTTCCAATATTCTCTGCCTGATCATCTGGAATAGAGATATTAAATTCTTTTTCGAACTCCATAATAAGTTCAACTGTATCAAGAGAGTCAGCTCCTAAATCATTCGTGAAGCTTGCTTCGTTTGTTACTTCAGACTCTTCTACTCCAAGCTTATCAATGATGATGCTTTTTACTTTTTGTGCAATTTCAGACATTTTCTTCTAATTGTTTGGTGAAAATTCGATGCAAAGAAATACAATTCGTTTATAAACTCAAACAAATAGAAAATTATATTTCTTTACCTGTTGCTAGCAATTTACAACTTGTTGGCTTTATAGAGTAGCAATATGGCATATTATCACCTTACAGCAAGGGAATAACCTTTGAAATCGCTTAAATTATTAAAATTATACAATTCGATTTTATGCGAATGAATTAATAGAGATTCCCTGTAATTAAAATGTGTAAATTTTTGTCGCTTTTTAATTATTGATAAACCTATCTTTGTGCTCTGCATGAGCAAGAAAAAATTAGATCTTGAATTAGAAGTTGAAGCAGCAGTAATTGGCATAGTAACTTCTTTACAAGATTATAAGCTTGCCTGGAAAATTAACCAAGTATTTAAGATAGAGTTAGTGCTGGAAAAAGATCTGGTAATTGACTTTACTAAGCGTAGTAAAATAACACTTAGTAATTATTGTTATCAAACCGATTTAATAAAAATTGATTTGGTAAAGAACAAAGGTATTGATAAGGAAAAACCGGTTTATTTGGCTAAAGAACTAGCTCAGATAGATTATTTTTTATTAATTGAAGGCGAAGACTATTTTATGGAGGTTTCAGAAGTAGTAGCGCATTTGCAGTCTATAAATGAGATATCCTTTGTTCAATTAATTGATACCACAAAACTTAAATCGAGGGATAATTTTATTTTCTAATAATGAACAACATTCTTTTTAACAAGACCAAAGTAATTGCAACTGTTGGCCCAGCTTGCAATTCAAAAAAAAAGCTCAAAGAGTTAATACTTGCTGGTGTAGATGTATTTAGACTCAATTTTTCGCATGGAACACACGAAGATCATGCAAAAGTAATTAAGTTCATTAGAGAACTTAACACTGAGCTTAGCACTCAAATTTCGATACTGCAAGATTTGCAAGGGCCTAAAATTAGGCTTCGAGATGTAGAAGACGGGTGTGTGGTTAATAGTGGCGATAAGCTCATAATTACCACCAAAGATGTTTTGGGTAATGCTAAAATTGCCGGCACGGTATATGAGAATTTAGCGAAGGATGTAAGTGAAGGGGAACTGATACTTATTGATGACGGTAAGATTGAGTTAAAAGTAGAGTCGGTTAAGGGCGAAGACGTGCATACCATTGTAGTGCATGGTGGCGAACTAAAATCAAAAAAAGGAATTAATCTGCCTAATAGTAATGTATCTGCACCTTCGTTAACACCAAAAGACATTGAAGATTTAGCCTTTGGGATAGAAAATGATGTGGACTGGATTGCCTTGTCGTTTGTGCGAGATCCTTTGGATATTGTTGATCTTAAAATGAAAATTGAGGCGGCTAATAAAGACATTAGAGTTATTGCCAAAATTGAAAAACCAGAGGCTGTTAAAAAAATTGATTCGATCATAGATGCGACCGATGCTATTATGGTGGCTAGGGGAGACCTTGGTGTTGAAATGGATATGGAAGATGTGCCAATGATTCAGAAGCAAATTATCCAAAAATGTAATGCGGCTGCCAAACCTGTAATTGTAGCTACGCAAATGTTGGAAAGTATGATTGAAAATGCAAGACCAACAAGAGCAGAAGCTAATGATGTAGCTAATTCTGTTATTGATGGAGCTGATACAGTAATGCTTTCGGCCGAAACAGCCGCAGGTAAATTTCCATTATTGGCCGTTCAAAGTATGAACAAGATTATTCGTTCGGTAGAAACCAACTATGAAAACATTTATTATAAGTATAACACGCCAAACCCAGAGTCGCCCGATTTTTACCCAACAAGCGTGGTACAAAGTTCTGTGCGCTTAAGTGCCGATACTAACGCACATGTTATCGCTGGTATGACCTGGTCGGGCTTTACTGCCTGGAAACTCTCTGCTCATAGGCCTAAAGCCAATATTTTTATTTTTACAGGCAATAAAAAACTGCTTACCATGATAAATCTGATTTGGGGTGTTCGAGGGTATTATTTCGATTCGAACGATACTACTGATGAGGCCATTGCTAAAGTAGAAACAATTCTTAAACAAGAGGGGCATCTAAAAACAGGAGATGCTTATATTGCCATGGCAAGTATGCCCATTAAGAAAAAGTACCGAACCAATATGCTTAAAATAAACGTGGCAGAGTAGTGTTATTACTTGGTTCTACCAATATAACTTTTTCTTTTTCAACAAACATGGCACCTGCAGGGGTGCCTTTTTTCTTACGTACGTATTTTTTAGGCGTGTATAGCACAGGGCAGAGCGAGTCTGTTTTTCGCTTTGAATAATAGGCCGCTAATTGAGCCGCTTTTTCTATAACGTGTTGAGGGTAGTTTTTTCCGGGAATTTGTTTAATAACCACATGGGAGCCGCTTACATCTTTAGCATGGAGCCATAAATCATCTTTTTTAGCAATTTTTAATGTAAGTGTATCGTTGTGTTTTGCGTTTTTGCCTACTAAAATAATAAAGCCATCTATTCTAAATTCTTTATAAGCTGTGGGTTTTTCTGTTAAGGTAATTGCTTTTGTAGGAAGTTGATTTTGTAGAAATTTATAGTCAGAACTGTTTTCAATGGCTGTTAATTTTGATGTTAATTCTTTGATTAATTTTTTCTTTTGTGTGAGGTTATTGGTAAGCACTGCAATTTCCTTGGCTCCGTTCTTGGCCTTTCTATAATACCTTTCTGCATTTTTTTGCGGGCTTTGCAGTGGGTTTAGCTTTATAATGCAATTGCTATTGGTATAAAAATTAACTAATTCTACAGACTTAGCCCCCTTGCCAATAGCATGCAAATTAGCCATTAAGATATCGGCTTTTTGTTGATTACTGCTATTATTAGATAGCTCATTTAATTTGCTGGTAAGTTTTTTTACATAATTACCCGATTTTATAAGTTGGTTATTAAGGGCAGCTTTAAGTTTAGTTTTAATGCCATCAATAGAGTTAAATTTTACCTGTTGCTCAAAAAAAGTGGTAATGGCTAAAATAGGGTTGGTAAAATCGGATTGCGCATTCGCTGTTTTTATCAGGTTGAGCCTAAACCCTGCTTGCTCTTGATCAATATAATATGCTGGGCTGTTTAATTCTTCGATAAAAGCATTAAACGTAGCCTCTAGGTTATTCGAGTGAGATAGCCTTTCTTCTAGTAATGCTGCCGTGTTTTTATCTAGTGTGGGTATTACTTTTCTACTATTCCAGTCGTGCAATTTTAAGGTTTTAAACGATATGTCCAGCTTTCGGTTAAGTTGAGATAGCTCTATTTGATTGTCGTGCTTTAGTGTATTTTTAAAAAGCGCCACAACTCCACCGTTTTTAAAATATATAATATTTGATTTATTACCATAAAGTTTGAATAGCAGTTGCTGGTTTTGCTCAAAATTGAAGATAAAGGCTCTTTCGTTAAGAACAAGGTCGATATCTTGGAGGTTTTTTCCTTTTACTTCGTCAAAAATATTAACAGAATTACGTTTGGCACGGTGGTATTGCTTGGGAAAAGAGAGGCATGAAAATTGGCTTTTAAGCGAAGCCTTTATAAAAAATGCTACACCTGCTGTAAGACTGAATTCAAAAATAAGCTCCTCTTTATTTTGGCTAAAGCAATTGGTTAAGGTTGCTTTAGCCAGTATGTTAGAAAGAGCAGGAACTAAGTGCCTAAAAAAATAAAAGTTATTATGCATTAGATACTAATACTTAAACCATCATAGGCCAATGAAATATTTTTTGGTAAAGTTGCTTCCACCTCTTGGCTTAGGCCCATTTTATGACTAATATGAAGCAGGTAGGCTTTCTGCGGGTTTAGCTCATTAATAAGTTCAATAGCCTCGGCAAGTGTAAAATGCGAAATATGTTTCTTTATTTGAAGGGCGTTTAAAATAAGTACTTTAAGTCCTTTAAGTTTAGTTTTTTCCGCATCAGAAATAAAGTTGGCATCTGTTATATAGGCCATATCTTTAATTCTAAATCCAAAAACAGGCAGTTTGAAATGCATTGCCTCAATGGGAGTAATTATTGTGTTTTTAATGCTAAAATTTTTATTCGTAATCGCAATTTTATCCACCCTAGGTACGCCCGGGTATTTATGTGCTGCAAAAATATAAGCAAACTCCGTGGTAATTTGGTCGAGTACTTTTTGCCGCCCGTAGATTGGCATATTGTTTTCTTGGGCAAAATTAAAAGAACGCACATCATCTAGCCCAGCTGTGTGATCTTTATGCTCGTGTGTTATTAAAATGGCATCGAGCTTTGTGATATTATTAGCAAGCATTTGCTGCCTAAAGTCAGGGCCAACATCTATGTTAAGGTGTAAATTTTCCACCTCAATATGAATGGAACTTCTTAATCGTTTGTCTCTATAATCAGTAGAAGTGCATACCTCGCAAGTACAGGCAATAACAGGAACGCCTTGCGATGTGCCGGTTCCTAAAAAAGTGATAGTCAAAATGCTATATCAGTTTGAGATAGCTCAAGGAATAGCGATTGGTTCTTTGGGCTAAGTTTATCGGTATCAACCTTAATAGACTTTATAATGTCTATTAAGCAGTTAATTTTACCTTCGTGCGTAAAATATTTATTAATAATAGCCACTTTTTTACTGTTTAAGAGGCAATATCCCGATTTAAAACTACCTTTTTCGTAACGAAGAATAAAATCCGTTTCTGCCATTAAATCCTCCAGCTTATGTAAATACTGTTTGGAGTATTTTACGGGCATTTAGCTAGTATATTGATTAACTAAGGTTACCAAACGATCGAAATCAAGTGGTTTTTGGAGGTATTCGTTAATTCCTACAGCTTTAAATTCATCTATCGAGTAGTTTCCTGCATTGCCAGTAATGGCAAAAATAGGAATACTCGAAACCGGAGAATTTTTCATTTCTCTTATTCTTCGTGTGGTTTCCATGCCGTCTAATAATGGCATATTAATGTCCATTAGTATCAGGTCGAAAGATTCGTCTAGCTTTTCCAGCACTGCGTTGCCATTTTTCACAGTCACTATTTCAAAATTTTGCTGCATTAAAATTTTCTTAGTTAAGTTTAATATAACAGAACTATCTTCAGCAATTAATATTTTCTTGGCCATAATAGATTAATATTTTCTAATTAACTCTTTAAAATTAATTTTATACTCTTCAAAGTTATCCATAAGTTTTAATAAATTGGTTTCAAAACTAGAAATATTGTTCTGTTTAACCATGACTTCCAGCTCTTTTGCTGTTTGCGCGATGCGATCTATGCCTAGTGTACCCGAAGTTCCTTTAATTGTGTGTAATAATTTCTTTATTTCTTCCCAATTTTTTTTATCAAAATAAGATTGACACTCCTTGAGTTGTACTTCTGTTTCGATGTTAAACTCATTGTAAACAGAGGCTAAAATTTCTTCTCCACCATATTTTTTAAGCTGGCGAACAACTTCAATATTAATTATTTCTGTACTCTTTTGAGATTTTACTTCTTCAGGATTCCCTCCGTTTGATACTCGCTCCGATACTTTGTTGATGAGCGTAACAGCCCTAATTGGCTTTGGTAAATAGTCGTCCATCCCTAACTTTAAAAATCGCTCTTTATCTTCTTTCATTGCATAGGCGGTCATCGCAATTACTTTAGGCATATTATCCAAATTAAGACCTCTTATTTTTTGTGTGGTTTTTATGCCATCCATGCCAGGCATTTGAATGTCCATTAAAATAATATCAAAACTATGTTGGGTTACTAATTCGATAGCCGCTTCTCCACTTTCGGCTAATTGTACTTTACAGCCTGCTTTTTTAAGAATCTCCTTGGCTACTTCTCGGTTAATTGAGTTATCATCTACAACTAATATTTGTTTTTTAGTTAAGTCAGCTTTTGTTTGATAGGTGTTTTCGATGGCAATGGTTTTTTTAGGTGCCTTTTGCTCTTTAGGGAAACTAGCGCTAAATGTAAACCAAAAGGTGCTGCCTAAGCCTGGGTTAGAAAACACCCCTATTTGTCCTCCAAGCAATGTAACGAGCTGTTTTGAAATAGCAAGCCCTAAGCCGGTGCCTGCATACGATTTAGTGGTTGATACATCGAGTTGTTCAAAACTCTTAAAAAGTAACTTTTGATTTTCTTTTGAAATTCCAATGCCTGAATCTCTTACATCAACTCTAATTAATGCTTGGTTATTCATCTCATCAATAAGCTCAAATCCAATGTCGATAGATCCACCTTTTTGTGTAAACTTTAACGAATTAGAAATTAAATTTGAGAGTACCTGGATAAGTCTTGTCTCGTCAGTATTAATAAAATGGGGCAATGCTTTATTAATGTGGTAATGTAAATTAACTTGATTAGTAGAAGCGATAGGAGTAAAAAGTGCATGTATTTTATCAACAATGTAGGGCAGCGAAAAGGTGGTTCTTTTTAATTCCATCCGACCGGCTTCAATTTTAGCTAAGTCTAAAATATCATTTAAAATATCCATTAAAATGGCAGAAGATTTTTTTAAAGTACCTATATAGCCTTTTTGAGACTTATTTAAGGTTGATTCATCCAATAAATCAATCATACCAATAATGCCATTCATGGGGGTTCTTATCTCATGGCTCATATTAGCCAAAAACTGTTCCTTAACGCGTAATGAATTTTCGGCTATCTCATTGGCATTAATGAGCTGCTGATTGGTAATTTTTAGTTGAGTAATATCACGCACAACTCCCTCAATTTCGTAGGGTTCGTTTTTGTTATTTTGAACCATTCGAATATTGCAGATACACTGCCGTACTTCTCCATTTTGTTTTACAATAGAAATTTCTACGTTCTTTAGGTTCTTCTCCGTTTTTAACTCCTTAAGAATTTTTTTAGCTCGGGGGTTGTAGAGGTAGTAATCATCAATATGTTTGCCTAATACTTCAAAAGCTTGATATCCTAATAAATCTGAAATAGAGGGACTAACCATTAAAATGCTGCCATGCAAGTTGCATCTAAAATAGAGGTCTTGAAACGACTCGAAAATATTTCTAAACTTTTCTTCACTTTTTAATAGGGCTATTTCAGAGTGTTTCTTAGGTGTAATGTCTTGCGCAATACCCGATACTTCTGAGATTATGTTTGCTCTGGTATAAATAGGGTTTAAGTGTACTTCTTTCCAGATGATATTGTTTTGGTCATCTTTTAAATTTATCTCAAACTGAAGTTTCTCACCCTTAAAAGCTCTTTCATATTTTTCTACCCAAAAATTCTTAAAGCCTACAATTTCATCCCCTCCATCTTCGGGTGATTGTATATCATGATTAATAAAGTTTGCCTCAAGGTAATTTTTGTTGTACGAGGTAACTTCCAGTTCTTTATTAACCGACCAAATTAAATGTGAACTGCTGTCAAAAATGGCATTTAATTGTGCTGTTTGGTTTTGAAGCTCCTTTCTTGTTTGAGCCATTTCAATGGCCATGGCAATTTGCGAAGAAGCAAAATCCAGTATTTTTAAATCTGAATCGGTATAGGTAAATCCTGGCATATAAGATTGAATGGCAACTACGCCAATTACTTTATTGGGTGTGTGTAAAGGCACACCTAACCAATGTTCGGGTAGATTTCCGAAAATCTCAAT
This sequence comes from Cyclobacteriaceae bacterium, assembly GCA_026989535.1. GTDB lineage: Bacteria > Bacteroidota > Bacteroidia > Cytophagales > Cyclobacteriaceae > JAKISE01. The sequence goes on along the minus strand of JALSJD010000039.1, from coordinate 6,044 downwards.
CTCATTCTCCTGCTCAAGCTTTAAAAGTTGTTGCTTTGTGAGACTTAATGGTTGTCCATTTTTAATTGCATACTCAGTAATACCATTTCTTGCCGATCTTAAAAAACCACTTTTGGTTGTATCGTCTTTGTCTAAAAAATAAGGAAAGCGAATATTTTCTACTTCATCATCCGGATTATACAGGGCGATGTATAAGTTATCGCAAGAAATAACCTCTTTTAGCTCTAGGTGTATGTTTTTATAGACCGTTTGTAAGTCTGTGTTTTCCGCTATTTGGTTGGAGATATTAAAATAAAGGCTTTTAACTTTTTCTGATCTTACTTCTTCGGTAATATCATTAAAAATACACTGATAAATAAAAGGGTGTCCACCTTTTTGCTCAAGCAACAAGTATCCTTTAAGGTAATAATGGGCTCCGTTAACCTTCGACTTAATTTTTAAAAATAGCTTTGTAAAGCTATTTTTAATACTTAAATTTTCAAGAGATTCTAAAATTGTTCGACTTGCCTCTTCTTCAATTAAGTCTCTTAAGCCTAATCCTTCAACATGCAAGTTTTCAAAACCTAGATTTTTTTGCCATTTTTCATTTAGATGAATTATTTTTTTGTTGATATCAAGGATTATAATGAGTTCGTTAGCTACTTTATAGAGTTCTTTGAGGCTATGGTCTGAAGCCTCAAATGTTTTTTTTACAAAATTTCGGTAAATAACATTATCGCTTAAAATTGCGTATGAAAACGTATTTAGAAAACCATTTTTTAGTTGGATAACTTTTAAACTGAGGTCGAGTTTTTGTGCTGACTTAGATGAAATGAGGTAAGGGAAGTTTTGAAATGCTAGATTTTTAGCTGTATCTATTTTACCAACGAGTGTTTTTAATTTCTTTAATTCATTGGCTTCAAACAAGAGGTCTATATCACTCCCTATCAATTCTTCAATGGTGTAGCCTAAGAGGGTAGCCAGCGGTTTTGTTACAAATCGAATCTGCCCATCAGGATTAATAATCAAGGTGAGTAGGTTGGTGTAACTTATTTGAATGGGCGCTTCTTTTTTCAATTGATTTTAGATAGAGTACTGATAAAACAAATATTCAATCTTAAAAGTAATAAATTAGAATTTTAAGACGATATTTTTGAAGAAATTAAGCGAGTGGAGAAAGATAAAAAGCATTTAATTGTAATTATTGGGCCAACAGCAGTGGGTAAAACAACACTAACGGTGCAGTTGGCCAAGCATTTTGGTGTAAGCGTATTAAATGCCGATTCGCGCCAAGTGTTTAAAGAACTTTCGGTTGGCACTGCCAAGCCTTTGTTAGAAGAGCTGCAAGGAGTGCCTCATTATTTTATAAACGATAGAAGCATAAACGATGAATTTAGTGCTGGTCATTTTGAGAAGGAAGGCTTACGTGTATTAACTAAAATATTTAACAAGGAGGATGTAGCTATTTTAAGTGGAGGTTCCGGGCTTTATATAGATGCACTTTGCTTTGGGTTTAGCGATATACCTAAGGTAGATTTAAGCATAAGGCGAGCATTAAAAGAAAGAGAAAAAAAAGAAGGTGTGGCTCAATTATTTACCGAACTTCAACAATTAGATAATGAGTACGCCAAAACTATTAACCCTGAAAATCAGCAGCGTATTATTAGGGCGCTTGAAATTTGTATTGGTACAGGTAAACCTTTTTCATCTTTTAGAACGGGAGCGCAAGAGCAGCGTAAGTTTGCATTGCATTTTATTGGGCTAGAGCTCCCACGCGAAGTTTTATACAAGCGTATCAATAATAGAATGGATGATATGATTGCCAATGGGCTTTTTGAAGAAGCCAAAAAAAATGAAACGTTTAAAGAAGCAAATGCCCTGCAAACAGTTGGCTATAGCGAAATATTTGGTTTTTTTGAGGGGAAGTATGAGAAGGAAGAAGCTATCCGACTTTTAAAAAGAAACTCCAGAAGGTATGCCAAGCGTCAAATAACATGGTTTAAAAAAAATGAGTTGGTACAATGGTTTTCGCCAACTCAGCTAAATGAAATAATTAGCTATTTAACTCCTCGATTACCCTAAACAGGCACCTAAATACTCAAAATTTTCATAGCCCTTATTAAATCCGGGTTAAGGGGTTTTGTTTTGGATATGGCATCTTTTAATGGTGTAAAAGTTAATTTGTCATTCACAATACCTGCCATAACATCTTTTTTGCCAGCTAGCAAACCTTCTACAGCACCCAAGCCAAGCCTGCTTGCCAGTGTTCTGTCGGTAGAAGTGGGTGCACCACCACGTTGAATATGACCCAATATTGTTACCCTTATGTCTTGATTTGTGATTGTTTTTTTTACGGCATTGGCCAACTCAACTGCATAGCCAGGGTCGTCTTTTTCAGCCACTACAACTATTGAAAACGACTTTTCACGCCTAATGCCATCTTGCAAATTATTAACAACATCTTCAGCAGTGGCATTTTTTTCTGGCAGTATAACACTTTCGGCACCACCTCCAATAGCACTTTGTATGGCAATATAGCCCGAATCTCGCCCCATTACCTCAATAAAAAAAATACGACCGTGAGAATCAGCGGTGTCCCTAATCTTATCAATGGCATCTAGGGTAGTGTTTACGGCTGTGTCAAATCCTATGGTTTTATCGGTACCAAAAATATCATTATCAATGGTGCCGGGTACCCCAATAATGGGAATGCCATATTCTTTATAAAAAAGATTTGCTCCGGTAAATGTTCCGTCTCCGCCAATGGCAACCAAGCCTTCAATGCCCTTGGCACTCAAGTTATTATACGCTAGTTTCCGTCCCGCTTTTGTTCTAAAATCATCGCTTCTGGCCGATTTTAACATCGTACCCCCATGTTGTAGGATATTACTTACCGAGTGCGACTCCATTTTTTCAATATCACCATCAATCATTCCCTGGAATCCTCTGTAAATCCCATATATTTCAATTTTATGATAAATGGCACCTCTAACTGCTGCTCTAATACAGGCATTCATTCCTGGGGCATCTCCTCCAGATGTAAATACGGCTATTCGTTTCATAGTATTCGTATCAAATTAAGCTCAAAAATGGCAATATCTTTTCAATTGGGCGTCTGCAAATGGTAATTAAATTCAATATTTTTATTGCAATCGTTTTCAATCGTACTTCCTGCTAACTATTTATATATTTGTGCCCCATTTTATTAGCCATAAATGACCAAGAAAAAAGTACTTATAATAACCTATTATTGGCCTCCAAGTGGTGGTGGTGGTGTACAACGTTGGTTAAAAATGACCAAGTATTTGCCAACCTATGGGTGGCAACCTATTATTCTAACCCCTGAAAACCCTGATTTTGAATTGAAGGACGAAAGTTTGCTGAAAGATGTGGCGGATAACACGGAGGTGCTTAAATTACCTATTTGGGAGCCTTTTGGTCTGTACCGCAAGCTAATGGGCAAAAAAGCGGTGCAAAAGCAAGGCGTGGTTGATACCAAAAATGAATCTTTATTAGCAAGGTGGTCGAGGTGGGTGCGAGGTAATTGGTTTATACCCGATGCCCGCTTGTTTTGGGTACGCCCTGCTGTTAATTATGCAGAGAAGTATCTCCGAAAAAACCCAGTAGATGTTATTATTACCACCGGGCCACCGCATAGCATACACTTAATTGGCATGGAGCTAAAACGAAGACTGGGAACTAAATGGATAGCTGATTTTCGTGACCCATGGAGCGATTGGGATGTGCTGCCGCAATTAAGCCTTACAAAAAAATCGTGGAAAAGGCATAAAAAATTAGAGCGGCAAGTAATGCACAGTGCAGATAAGGTACTTACGGTTACTCATAATTTGGCAAAGCAGCTAGCAGCCACAGGAGGAATAGATAAAGTGGAAGTAGTAACCAACGGGTTTGATGCCGAAGATTTTGTGCTTGACACAACTATTAAGCCGTCTAAATTTCAGATATCGCATGTGGGTTTGCTTAATGAAGGAAGAAACCCTGCTGTTTTATGGGAGGTGTTAGATGAACTATGCGCTAAGGATGAAAACTTTAGCAATGAATTAGAGATTGTACTGGCAGGTACCATAGATCAGTCGGTAAGAGATAGTATTATGGGGTTTGAGCAGCTTACTGGCAAAGTGAATATTCCTGAGTATTTGGCTCATAATGAAGTGCTTAATTTATATCAGCAATCGGCTGTATTGCTTTTGTTAGTAAATAATACATCCAATTCTTCGTGGATATTGCCAGGTAAATTATTTGAATATTTTTCGGCAAAACGCCCCATCTTGGCCATTGGTCAACTCGATAGTGAAGCCAATGAGGTATTGCAAGCGTGCGGTTACGATTTTTTTTTAACTTATAATGATAAGAATGGATTGAAAAAAAGAGTTGAAACTTTGTTTTTAGCTTATCAGAATAAAGAAGCGATGGTAGATTCTGCCTCTATACATAAATATGAACGCAAAAATTTGGCAGGTGAAGTTGTTAACTTATTGAATGATACTATCATTTTATAAGCTTGCCCATAAACTCCAATAAACAAAAGTCAAATAACAAATAAATCTCAAAAACGAAAAGTACCTACTCAGCCATTTGTTTAAACCTAAACCAAAAAAACAACGTCATTCCGTAATTTCTGAAATGAAATGGAAGAAATATGCGGAATCTGTCTATGTTTAGTGTGTTAATTACTAGATTCATTCACTATTTTTCCTATCTTTTTTCTTTGCACTGTGTTAAAATTTTTAACCGTAACGCTGCTATGCTTGCAAATTTTGCCTTGTTCAAAGAAAAAATCTAAGCAAAAATTTAGTAACTAACACACGAGCAGAAATTCAATGAACAACCAACGATAAATTATATCCTCACAGCAACTACGAGGTGCTACTGTTGGCTGAGCAGGTACCATTCTGCTCTAAAAGTTAGCTGCTTTTTGCTACTTTTTTTGAGAAGTCTTTGGAGTGGGTTATAAAGTTATCAAAAATAGATAATAATGGGTTTGTTTATTGAGGGACTGAGTTCGAGGTGGTAGAGAAATTTTATCAATAATTCGGATTAAGCTTATCAGCAAACACCTTTTTTAATTTTTCTACTTTGGGGCGAATTACATATTGGCAGTACCCTTGGTTTTGGTTTAGCGCATAATAATTTTGATGGTAATTTTCGGCTGGGTAATAAGTAGAGGCTTTGGTTATTTCTGTTATAATCGGATTTGTAAAAGCACCTGAGCCATCCAATTTCATTTTATAGGTTTCTGCCAACTCTTTTTGCGCCTCATTCAAATAAAAAATTACTGATCTGTATTGTGTTCCTTTATCTGCTCCTTGCTGATTTAAAGTGGTGGGGTCGTGTGTTTGCCAAAACACTTCGAGCAACTCTTTAAAAGAAATAAGTGCCGGGTTAAAATTTATTTTCGCCACCTCGGCATGCCCAGTAGTTCCTGTGCAAACCTGCTCATAGGCAGGGTTTTCTAAGCGACCTCCCATATAGCCCGACTCCACATTAAGAACTCCTTTAAGTGCCAAAAAAACAGCCTCTACACACCAAAAGCAGCCTGCTCCCAAAATTGCCTCTTCATTAGATGCGGTATTTTTTTCTGCCATAATTAAAAACCTAAAATAATAATACAGGTGTAACTCCCTGCCCCAAAAACTCGCTAGTTAATAAATTTACTAACTAATATTTGGTCTTTAAACTCCAATAAACAAAAATTAAATGACAAAATCGCTGATAATTATCGGGACAATAATAAAAAGCACCTATTCAGCCGTTTGTTTAAACCTAAACAAAAAAACAACGTCATTCCGTAATTTCTGAAATGAAATGGAAGAAATATGCGGAATCTGTCTATGTTTAGTGTGTTAATTACTAGATTCATTCACTATTTTTCCTATCTTTTTTCTTTGCACTGTGCCTGCCTGTATTCGGCAGACAGGTTAAAATTTTTAACCGTAACGCTGCTATGCTTGCAAATTTTGCCTTGTTCAAAGAAAAAATCTAAGCAAAAATTTAGTAACTAACACACGAGCAGAAATTCAATGAACAACCAACGATAAATTATA
>JALSJD010000038.1 GCA_026989535.1 Cyclobacteriaceae bacterium | reverse complement strand
TTGGATAGAGCTAGATAAAAAAGCTACTACAAGTTTTTCTTTTCTGAAATCTCAAACTAAAAAAACAAAATTTGAAGTTTGTATGGGTATGAAATACAGCCTTCTCCTCGATGGAAAAGAGCTAACACCAGAACCTATTGCCACTGAAAAGTCTAATTATGTCTCAAATACCATTAAGGTCAAGGTCAATCAAGGCCAACAAATTACAATTCAAAAACTAGTGGCTGTTGAGTCTTCATTATATGCAAAAAAAGCAGACTTAGTAAAAATAGCAGCCTCTCGATCAGAAGAATTTTACGCCAAAGGGTTCGCCCAACTTGAAAAGGAGCATAGTAGAGCCTGGCATAAAAAATGGGAAGAGAGCGATATAAAAATTGGGGGCGACATATCTGCTCAGCAAGCCATCCGATATAATATTTTTCAACTGTACCAAACCTATACAGGCGAAAACGAAACGCTAAATATAGGACCCAAAGGCTTTACAGGCGAAAAATATGGGGGGGTAACTTATTGGGATACTGAAGCCTATTGCCTCCCATTTTATATGCGTACTGCCAAGCCAGAAGTAGGGCGCAACCTGCTAAAGTACAGGTATAATCACCTGCAAAAAGCACAAGAAAATGCACAGCTTTTAGGCTTTAACCATGGCGCAGCCCTTTACCCTATGGTTACCATTAATGGCGAAGAGTGCCATAACGAGTGGGAAATTACCTTTGAGGAAATTCATAGAAACGGAGCCATAGCTTACGCCATTTATAATTACATTCGATATACTGATGATAAGGATTATATGAGTAATTATGGCTTAGAGGTACTTATCGGAATTTCTAGGTTTTGGGCACAACGTGTTAATTGGTCGGCCGCTAAAAAAAAATATGTTTTGCTGGGCGTAACAGGGCCCAATGAGTATGAAAACAACGTAAACAATAATTGGTACACGTTAAAATTAATCCAGTGGACTCTTAATTATACTGTAAGCCAAATCAAAGAACTTGAAGATACGAAGGCATTAAACTCAATTATTGCTAAAACAAAATTTAAAGCACTCTCAGAAATTGAAAATTGGAAAAATATTTCAGCGAATATCTACTTTCCAACAGACGAAACTTTAGGGGTGTTTTTACAACAAGATGGCTTTTTAGATAAAGAATTAACGAAGGTGAGCGAATTGCCCTTAACCGAAAGACCCATCCATGAAAAATGGTCGTGGGATAGAATTTTAAGATCGTGCTACATTAAACAAGCGGATGTTTTGCAAGGGCTATATATGTTCGAAGATGAATATGACAATGCCACCATTAAACGAAATTTTAATTTTTACGAACCACTTACAGTACACGAATCCTCATTATCGCCTTGTATTCATAGTATTTTAGCCTCCAAAATTGGGTTAAAAAACAAAGCGTACGAAATGTACTTAAGAACGGCTCGCTTAGATTTAGACAACCTTAACAACGATACCGATGATGGGTTGCACATTACTAGCATGGGTGGTACTTGGATGTCGATTGTAGAAGGTTTTGCAGGGCTTAGAACAAAAAACAACATGCTCAGCTTTAACCCAACCATTCCTGATAAGTGGAGTTTTTATGATTTTACCATCCTATTTCGAGGAGCTAAATTAAAAATTAAAATAGAGCCCAAAACAATATCCATTACAAACCACTCAAATATTGAACTAAGTATTTTAATTAATACTAATAAAAGTTTGTTAACGGCTAATTCAGAGTCCGTAATTTCACTTATCGAAAATGAAACTGTATCTTAACACGAAATATTAAAGGTTTCAACTCAATTAAGAATGGAATTTCATTTATTTTAACTAGAATTGAGGAAAATTTTAATTTAATTGAAAATGAAGATAAGATCATTAGTACTTAATGCATTATCGGTGGCTTTTTTAGGAGCCCTAATTGCATGTGGTGGCAGTAGTGAAGACACCTCAAAAGAATCTGCAGAATTTGATGCAGCCAAAGAGGAGCTAAAACAAAAGATTGAAGAGGTAACATATAAAATTCCTTCTCCAACAGAGGTTCCTTACCTAATAGAAGCAACTGGAGCCGACTATAATGCTGATTTGCTAAATTCAAAAGAAGCAGCGGACAGCTACTTAACAACCTTTACTAAAGCAGCCGTTAATTTAGGAATTTATGCCTCTGATGTAGCCTATTTAAGCACGTATGGTAAAACACAAGAATCGTTAGATTACTTGCAAACCATTAAAAAACTAGCAGACCATTTAGGTGTAATAAGTGCAATAGATGAAATAGCACTTAAAAGATTTGAAAATAATATTGACTCTAAAGATTCATTAGAAATACTTATTAACGAAACAGTAGATAACGTTGATAAGTACTTAAAAAGTGAGCAACGAAATAAAGTGGCCGCATTGGTTACTGCGGGTAGTTTTGTTGAAGGCCTTTACATTTCAACTACATTGGTTAAAACATACCCTAAAGATTTACTTCCTGAAGCGCAACGTAATATAATTTTAACCCCCGTGATAAAAATTATATTAGACCAACGTGTGGGTATTGCAGAAACCATTAAATTATTAGAAAGTGTAGAATCAGACGAAGAAGTAGTACAACTAATTGCCGATTTTAATGCATTATTAAAATCGTATGAAGAGCTTAATATTGAAGAGCAGATTAAGAACAACCAAGCTGATTTAATGCTATCAGACGAAACATTAAAAAGTATTACCGAGCAAGTTGATAAAATCAGAGCTCGATTAATAGCTTAAAAAAATATTATTTTGTATTATTAAAGCCGTCTTGCCCATTACTGGTCAGGGCGGCTTTTTTTTATATTCCCTATAATATATAACACTGTGAGCAAAACCTTAGTAGAAGTATTATTGCAACTATTCGCCATTATTGTTAAAGAAAACAATGTTACCAATGCCGAACGCAATAAAATAGTTGAAATATTAAAAAACCAACTTAATGAAGAGTTGGTTCAAAAATACATCCTGTTTTTTGATGAAGAAGTTGAAAAACTCACAAAACTAGCTTCGATAAATGAAGAAGAACTAATTGATAACCTATGCAAATCTGTCAATACCGAATTAACAAAACACCAAATGTATGCGGTGTTAATTCAAATGAATTCGGCCACTATTGCAGATGGAGAAATAACCAAGCGTGAAGAAGAATTAGTTGAACGAGTTAGAGCTAATTTCAAGGTTGATAAAACCAATTTTGAGCTTATCAAAGAATTTGTAATTACCGAAAAAATAGAAAACTTTACAAACGAAAATCTCTTTATAATAGATGCTCGAGATGATACAGAAGATTACACTTACAACCACTTACACAGGCCCCAATTGGATGGCTTTATTGCCATAATTCATTTTCCTACGACCAATACAGCCTTTATTAAAAAAGTGGGCAGCTCCGAAGTTATTTTAAACGGAATTAGACTACCCAATAGCCACATTAAAGCATTTACCCAAGGTAGCTCCATACGAGGTAAATTTAAAACCATTTATTACAGCGATTTAGCCTCTGTTTATCAATCCAAAACGAATGGAACAAAGCTTTCGTTAGAAGTAAAAAATATCTCCTACACCTTTAAGAACGGATATGTAGGGCTCCGAAACATAAACTTTAGCGAGAAATCGGGCAAGTTGATGGGCATTATGGGCGCAAGTGGTGCAGGTAAATCAACCCTGTTAAACGTACTTAATGGTTCGGATAAACCAACAGAGGGAGAAGTGAAAATAAATGGGATTAATATTCATAAAAACCCTGATGCTATTGAAGGCGTAATTGGCTACGTACCGCAAGACGATTTATTATTAGAAGACCTATCCGTATTTGATAACCTTTATTATGCGGGCAGGTTATGCTTTAGCCACCTTACCAACAAAGAACTAATTAACCTTGTAGATAAAACATTAACCAGCATTGGTTTAATTCATATTAAGCACCTTAAAGTTGGGTCTCCGCTTGATAAAGTAATTAGTGGTGGGCAACGTAAACGTGTAAACATTGCCTTAGAACTACTACGAGAGCCCAGTGTTTTGTTTGTAGATGAGCCCACATCGGGTCTTTCTTCAAGAGATTCTGAAAACATAATGGATCTTTTAAAGGAGCTGTCTTTAAATGGAAAAATTGTATTTGTAGTTATTCATCAACCTTCTTCACATATTTTTAAAATGTTTGACCGCCTCTTAATTTTAGATACAGGTGGCTTTCAAATTTATTATGGCTTTCCGGTGGAGTCGGTTGTGCATTTTAAAAATGCAATGAAAATGATTGACAGTGAAGAAGGTGAGTGTTCCTTTTGTGGCAATGTAAACCCAGAGCAAGTATTTGATATTATTGAAACTAAAGTGCTGGATGAATATGGCAATCAAACAAAACAACGAAAGGTTTCACCTGAAGAATGGACTAGTATATATGCCAGAAGCCCCCAACCCCAAAACGTTGAAGCCATCCCCGAAAAACCAACATCCACACTCCATTTACCTAATTTATTTGCCCAAATGGGCATTTTTATAAAAAGAGATGTTCTTTCGAAATTGGCAAACCGCCAATACTTGCTTATTAATTTATTAGAGGCACCTGTAATTGCAGCTATTTTGGCCTTTATTGTAAGGTACTCAGGAGCCGAGTATGAATTTTATAAAAACGAAAATATCCCTTCGTACATATTTATGAGCATTATTGTAGCCATGTTTATGGGCTTAACAGTAAGTGCCGAAGAAATTATTAAAGATAAAAAAATACTGCAAAGAGAAGCCTTTTTAAACCTTAGTAAGGGCAGTTATATTTCTTCAAAATTATTTTTAATGTTTAGCATATCTGCTGTACAAACCTTGCTGTTTGTATTAGTGGGCAACACTATATTAGAAATAAACGGTATGTACTTCATATTTTGGGCTATTTTATTTACAACCTCCTGCTTTGCCAACTTATTAGGGCTAAACATCTCTTCTGCCATGAATTCGGTGGTAACCGTTTACATTCTCATTCCATTTTTGCTTATTCCGCAAATACTATTGAGTGGTGTGGTGGTAAAATACGATCAATTGCACAAATTTGTGCGTAACGAAATTGATGTACCTGTAATTGGAGATATTATGGTTTCGCGTTGGGCATTAGAAGCCTCGCTGGTAGCCCAATACACGGATAATGAATTTGGGAAAACCTTTTATAATTACAACAAAGTTATATCCGATACCCGCTATGCAAGTGTGTATTTAGTGCCAGAATTAGAATCAAAAATATTGGAAGGCTTTAAGCAAATAAATGCAACCTCTGAAGAAGAAAAACACAAAGCACAACAAAATATCAGCTTAGTGAGGGCTGAAATTGAACACCTGGTAAAAGTTATAGGGCAAGATAAGTTTCCGAATGTACATAAAATAAACGTGAAAGAATTGGATCAGCAAATCTTAGGCGAAACGCTGGATTTTCTTAAAACATTTAAGATGTATAATTTGCGAAAGCAAAATAAAGCGATGGCACTAAAAGACAAAAAAATTATAGCCCTGCAGAATGAAGGCACGTTTTACGACTTACAACATTATAATTATAATGAAAACATTGAAAAAACAGTTACCAATGGGTTAAGCCAACAAAGAATTTTAGAAAAGGGTGGCAGAATGCATCAAATAATTGACCCTATATTTCAATCGGTGCAGCCTAGCTCCTATCTTGATTATAGAACTCCATTATATGTAGCATATAAACATTTTATGGGAGGCACTCTTAGAACTCCACTATTTAATATTTTAGCAATATGGGCAATGACTCTACTGCTAATTACTGCCTTATATAATGATTGGCTTAAAAAAATAATGAATATGTTTTCTTAGAGACACTAATTAATTGTAATATCCCTTAATA
>JALSJD010000037.1 GCA_026989535.1 Cyclobacteriaceae bacterium | reverse complement strand
GTTTACTTAATTATTTACCCAATATTAAGGAGTCCAACTTTGAAACCCATGCCTTAAGTGTTTTTCAGTATCAGGCACATTATAATTTAGTTTATAATGCATACCTAAACCACTTAAAAATAGAGGCTTCATTTGTTAATAAACTGCAAGATATTCCATTTTTGCCCATTTCCTTTTTTAAAACGCAATCTGTTATAACTAACGATTGGCTTCCGCAAAAAGTATTTAAAAGTAGCGGCACTAGTGGGCAACAAACGAGTAAACATGCAGTTTACAGTTTAAATTTCTACCATAAGTATGCACAAAATTTATTCGAGAATGAATTCGGAAGCCTCAAAAATACTGTAATCCTCGCCCTACTTCCTTCTTATTTAGAGCGCAATTCGTCTTCTTTAATAAGTATGGTGCAGTATTTTATCGAAGAATCAGCATCTACCCAGTCAGGTTTTTACCTTTATAATTTAGATGAACTTGCTACTGCACTAAAGGCTTTAAATAAAACTAGTAAAAAAGTAATTCTTTTTGGGGTAACTTTTGCTTTGCTAACTTTAGCTGAAAATTACACACTCGATTTAAGCCATGTAACGGTAATAGAAACGGGCGGTATGAAAGGCCAAAGAGAGGAAGTAACACGAGAGGAATTATATAATGTGTTGCGCACCAAGTTAAACTTACATACTGTTTATTCAGAATACGGAATGACCGAATTGCTCTCGCAAGCCTATGGTAAAAATGCCATTTTTAAAATGCCAGCTACCCTAAAAATTATCATTAGAGAAGTAAGCGACCCTTTTGCCATTGCACCCGTGGGCAAAACCGGTGGCATTAATGTAATAGATTTAGCCAATGTGCATACATGCTCTTTTATAGAAACTCAGGATTTAGGCAGGCTAAATACCGATGAAACATTTGAAGTGCTTGGCCGATTTGATAATAGCGAATTAAGAGGTTGTAATTTGTTGGTTTCTTAGTATATGATAATTGACCACCACTAACTTTTTACTTCTAAGTCACTCATAATAAATGTAAATGTTTCTTCAATGTTACTCTTGTTAAAAGCCCTATCCTGAATTTGTACAACCACCTTAGCTGAGTCTCCTTTAAATATTATTGGCAAGCTATGTGCTCCCATTCTATACTCAATAATCTCAGGCCCCAAAGGGTTATTTTTCACTTCCCATATTCTACCGTTACTGGTTTCCCCACAATGTGGAGCAGCAATGGTTTCAAAATTGATTAATTCAAAATCATTGTTTCGTTTAACATAAAAATCAATGAATATGTTATAATGGTTAATGTTTTTTTCTATGTAAAAAGTGTCACTTTTTTCAATTGAATAGTTGGTGCAATAATAAGGAAATTCAAAAGGAGGAATAGTATCATACGGGGCTGTATTTCTATCTGAGTACTTCAGTAATTCGCCATTTTGTTTTTTGAAATAGAATTGCAAATTGTATGGTTCTTCGGTGTAATTATAAAGACCTATATCTCCATCCCCGTCTTCAACTATCAATTCTAATACTAGTAAGTTATAATAGTCATTTTTAATGATATAAAGATCCTTAAATTCTATCTTTGGAATGATGGAGGTATTATTTGCAACTTCTGTGCATCCTAGCAACCAGAGAACCAATAGTGTTGAAAAAGACCTTAACGTATTATTTGTTTTCATTTGTGGAAATAACTCAAGCTTAATTATCTTTAAAGTTAAGGATAATTTTTGAGTTTTAATTTTTAGAGCTTCTTAACTTCTAGTTCATCTTCACAAGAACTAAGTAGCTCTTTTTGATTTCTGCCTAAAACAGGGTGCATAAAATCAGGTGCAATTTCAACCAACGGCACTAACGTAAACCTGCGGTTAGCTATCTCTGGGTGAGGTATTATCAAATTAGGCGTATTAATAACCTTGTTGTTGTAATATAAAATATCTATATCAATAAGGCGTTCGCCCCATTTTTGATGCCTTATGCGCCCTAATTCTTGCTCAATATTATTAATTACAGTTAATAATTGATGTGGATTTAGTTTGGTTTTAACGACAACCACTTGATTTAAAAATGCGGGTTGGTCTTCAATGCCCCAGGCCCCTGTTTCATAAATGGAAGATTCGTTTACTACAGTTCCTACACTTAAACTAATTTCTTTCTGAGCCTTTAATAATATCTCAGCTCTATCACCAAGGTTAGAGCCTAAGAGTAGAAATGTTTTATGAATCATATTGCTTTTAGCAAGAAACTTAAAAATGGTTTAAAGCAATTTTACGCCATTCAAATTAATTATTAACTATTGGTACAATAGATTATTACGAAACCATTAATAGTTTTACTTTTGAAGTTGATTGAGTGCAACTTGGTTTGTTTCCTTGTAACTTTTACATAGCTGTAAATCGATACATTCAACTTTACACATAATTAATAATTGAATGAAATTTCTTCAAAACTTTTTTGCCAGCTTTCTTGCCCTTGTGGTATTTTCTCTGTTTAGCTTTTTCTTTTTTGTAGCTATTATTTCCGTATTAGATAGTGAGGGCGAAGTATCGGTAAACGATAATTCGGTGCTACATATTAACCTTAATAAACCATTAGCCGATCGTAGCTTTAGCGACCCCTTTTCCGATTTAGGCTTTGGAGGAGAGTCTAAAAAAATAGGCCTTATTGATCTTAAAAAAGCATTGGAGCATGCAGCTACGGATGAAAAAATTAAAGGAGTGGTTTTATCAGCGCCCTCATTAATGGGTGGCTTTGCCATGGGGTCAGATGCACGTCAGGCATTGGCTGAATTTAAAAACAGCGGCAAATTTATTCTGTCGTATGCCGATTATTTAACCGAAGGCGGATTTTACCTTTCTTCTGTAGCCGATGAATTATACGTAAGCCCTGCAGGTGGTGTTGAGTGGAATGGGCTTTCGTCAAACACCCCTTTCTTAAAAGGAACTTTTGAAAAATTAGAAATTGAACCTCAAATATTTAGGGTAGGTACATTTAAAAGTGCCGTTGAACCTCTCATATTAGATAAAATGAGTGAGGCCAGCCGCTTGCAAACCACTTCGTTTCTAAACTCCATTTACAATCGAATTATTGCTGAGATGGCTCCAGATTTAGGCATATCGGAAGCCAGTCTTAAAAACATTTCTGATAAGATGTTAGCTCAAAACCTATCGCAAGCAACCGAACTTGGTTTAATAACAGGTACTTTATACAAAGACCAGTTTTTGCAAAAAGTAGCAGATCGCATCGAAGTTGAAAAAACTAAAGATATTGATTTTGTAAGCTTCCAAGATTATAATAAATCGTTTTCAACTTCTAACTCTTCTAAAAACAAAATAGCCGTTATTATAGCCCAAGGCGATATTGTTGATGGTAAAGGAGGTAAAGGACAAATAGGCTCTGATAAATTTACCAAAGAAATTCGCAAGGCGCGCGAAAACGATAAGGTAAAGGCCATTGTTTTAAGAGTCAGCTCACCAGGTGGCAGTGCGTTGGCATCAGACTTAATTTGGCGCGAAGTGGTAAAAGCCCGGGAGTCGAAGCCCGTAATTGCCTCTTTCGGTAATTATGCAGCCTCTGGCGGTTATTACATTAGCATGGCAGCCGATACCATTGTTTCTCAGCCCAACACCATAACGGGTTCTATTGGCATCTTCGGCATTATATTTAATATGGGCGATTTTATGGCTAATAAATTAGGCATTACTACCGATGGTGTTTCAACTGGTGAGTTTTCGAGCTTAATGACTAGCTCTAGGGCATTAACAGACGCTGAAAAAGCAATTATTCAAAGCAGTGTGGAAGAAGGCTATGAGATGTTTACCGCTAAAGCAGCCGCTGGAAGAAATATGAACATTGATGATTTAAAGGCCATTGCTTCCGGAAGAGTATGGACGGGTACTCAGGCGAAAGCGAATGGCTTGGTAGATATTTTAGGAGATTTAGATGATGCCATTGCCATTGCTGCCGAAAAAGCTGGCATTGCCGATGATTACAAGGTTAGGTATTACCCTGAACAAAAAACGGCTTTGGAGGAACTTATCGAAGAAATAGAGAGTAATACACAAGCCAAGTTAATGAAGGCAAAATTGGGTGATATGTATCCGTATGCCGAAATGCTTGAGCAAGTAAAATCTATGCGAGGCATACAAGCTCGCATGTTATTTGATATTGAAATTGAGTAAAAAGCAGCCTTACTGTTTGGTTGATATCGTTCCCACAAGAGCGGAATTCAATTAATTGGCGGGTTAGCGAAAGAAAAGGATATTGGGTTTGTGACATTATTATAATGTTGATAATCAGCATAATACAAAACACATCAATGGTAAGCGCATCCCCTTAATTAAAAGGTTTAGTACGAAAAAATTAGGAGACTCTTCGGGCTGTAGCCGGCTGAGTGACGTACACTCTTTTCGAACCGTCATTCAGAGAGCAGAATCCGACCAGTTGGCGGATTAGCGAAGGAAAATGACAGAAAATACTTTTAAAATGGAGACCCCGCAACAAGTGCGGGGAAACGTTCTTTTTATGTACTTTGCCGGTCAGCCAGCTGGCTGATCCGGCATCCCCTTTAAAATTCTTTGCTCTGTTAATGGTAGCGCATAGCCTTGAATTAAAAGTTTTAGTACGAAACAATTAGGAGACTCTTCGGGCTGTAGCCGGCTGAGTGACGTACACTCTTTTCGAACCGTCATTCAGAAGGAGGAACGACTGAAGAATCTCTGTGAAATGGAGGATCCGCAACGGATGCGAGGAAACGTGCTTTTTATATACTTTGCCAGTCAGCCAGCTGGCTGATCTGGCATCTCCTCTTTTTGAAATTCTTTACTCTGCCAATGGGAAAGCTATTGGTTGGGAGAACCTTCGATTTTATTCATTCTTATTAATTTATTAAAATGCAAAAAGTTTATTACCTATCTACCTGCGCTACTTCAAAACGAATTATTAGCGAGCTAAACTTGAAAGAGCTTGAATTTCAATTTCAGGATATAAAATTTGAAGCAATAACTCCCGAGCAGTTGGATGAGATGAAAGAATTGGCAGGAAATTATGAAAGCTTGTTTTCTAAAATTGCCCGTAAATACAAGGAGCTAGGGCTAAAGGATAAAAAATTAACTGAAAGTGATTTTAAAAAGTATATCCTCTCAGAATACACTTTTTTAAAACGCCCTGTTATTATTTATAAAAAACATATTTTTATTGGCAACTCAAAAAAAGTAGTAGAGACCGCAAAAAGTATCCTTTCTAATACCCAGTAATAATACCTTAAACTTATGTATTTTAGAAAACCTAATTTTGGGGCTTAATGGAACAACTACTTGTAAAAAAATACGATGGCAGCTTAGTGCCTTTTGATCGTTCTCGATTATTAAATTCGCTTAACAGATCGGGGGCAACCAATCAAATTGCCGAGTTAATAACCAAGGCCATCGAACTCGAATCGTATGATGGAATTACTACTAAAATCATTTACCGAAAAGCCTCTAAATTATTAACTAAGTATGCACGTGGCACGGGTGTAAAGTACCGATTAAAACAAGCCATGATGGATTTAGGCCCATCGGGTTACCCTTTCGAAAAATTTGTGGCCGAGCTTTTTAAGCAACGAGGGTTTGAGGTTGAGGTAGGCGTTATGATGCAAGGCTGGTCGGTTATGCACGAAGTAGATGTAGTAGCTCAAAACCCAGATAAGTATTATGTGATAGAATGCAAGTTTCATAATAATCAAGCCACTAAAAGTGATGTAAAAACACCTATGTACATTTACTCTCGTGTGCAAGATTTGCATAAGGTATTAAAAAGAGGAGAAGCCAAGGATAAGAAATCGTATGTAGGGTGGATTGTAACCAATACCCGGTTTACGTCTGATGCTATAAAATTTGGCAAAGATTATGGGTTGGCAATGCTCAGCTGGGATTACCCCGAAAGTGGTGGTTTGCGCGATTGGATTGAGCTAGACGGCTTGCACCCCATTACCAGCCTAGCCTCGTTAACCAAAAAAAACAAAAAGGAGCTGCTAAAAGCAGGGGTTGTTAGGTGTAAACAGTTGTTTGATAATCCTGAAGTAATGGATCAATTGACTATTCAAATTCGCAATAAAAAAGCAGTTTTAGAGGAGTTAAAGGAGCTGTTTGCTTAGCCTGAATTATTCATACATTAATATAAATGCACATGTTGATTTTTTTTACAGCAATGGAACTTGCAAAAAATCACTTTTTTGTTGTAGGCAGCTAGTTTTAATGTAAAATTCAAGATGTTTATGCTATTACTCCGTAAAAACTTGTTTTTTTAGCAAGTTTTGCCCGAAGACTGAAGTTTACGAAAAATGGTTAAAACCATTTGTGTAAATTAACATAGCCCACGATAGCCCACGGTTTAAACCGTGGGCTATGTTAGCAAACTAAACCACAGAAACCGTTTTAACGGTTTTAAATAAACATTATAATAGGCTATATTTATTCAATAAAATATACCATACAAGAGTCAGATTGTTGTTATTTTTTGGTCTGATTATCGTCCGACCTTGATTACCTTGTTAAAAAACAACTGACTTTTGCTTGCAGGTACGCTGCGTTATGAATAGTTCAGGTTAGGTTAAACTCAGGTTAATAATTACCTTTAACCTGAATAATTCATGAATAATCTATTACGCATTCCAATTACCTGCCATTCAAGCATACCGACTAAAGTACGGTACAGGCTTTGCTCGAATTTTGGTACTCAACGTAGCTCGCCACGTCTCCGTTCCAAAATCCTGTGCGAGCACTTGACTATCAGATACTTGAAATGCTCATAACAAAGATTCATGAATTAATCAGGTTAAAAGTGATGAAAAAAATATTTATAATTTTTTTGGTGTTGTTTGCACTAGCGGCTCTAATCTATTTCTACTTTTTTAAAATAGAAGTAAATTCAAAAACCAATGCAATCAATGCTGTGCCTCCAAATGCTGTGTTTATTGTTGATATCGAAGACCCATTTGAACAATGGCACACAATTACCGAAGGAAAAATTTGGAGGTATTTAAAAACTAATGCAGCCCTAGCAAAAATTGGTGATAAAATAGATAGCTTAAACAATAGCCTTCATAATAACGAACTTTTGTGGGATCTAATAGCATCTCGGCCTATAACTGTTTCTGCTCACAAAGTAAGAGGAAACGAATTAGATATTTTGTACATAGTAGATTTAACAAAGGCCGCTCGATTTTCTTTTATAAAAGATTACATCGAAAATTTGGTGGGGAATAATATGAAGGTAACCAAAAGGGATTATCATAATGTAGAAATAATTGAGCTGGATTTTAAAGGAACACCTGATTTATTATACCTCTATGTAAATAATAACCTCATCATAATATCTTCTACCCATGTGCTTATCGAAAACTCCATCGATCAGCTAAAAGAGCCAGTTATTGCACGAGATTTAGACTTTATTGAGGTAAGTAAGTTGGTAGATGATGTAGGTATAAATATTTTTTTACAGCATGCATATTTTAAAGATTATGCAAATCAATGGATTAAAGCAGAGCATAGTAAAACATTAACATTTATCGAGTCGCTGGTTTTTACTGCAATTAATGCTAAGATTGATGACCAATTTCTATCACTTTCAGGGTATTCAAATCTATCTGATTCGCTTCATTCGTATGCCCATATAATTCACAATTCAGGCAAAGGCAAAGTAGAGATGCAGCGTATTGTTCCTGAAAATAGTATTTTTTTCTTGAGTATGGGCTTTGATAGTTTTGCCAAATTTTATGGCGAACTTGAAAATAATATTACCGAACTGGGAGATGGAGATAGTTATTTTAAAAATAAAAAGAAGCTGGAAAAATACTTAAATATAAGTGTTAAAGAGGATTTGTTGAGCTGGATTGGAGACGAAGCAGGATTACTACAAATTAGTACAAGTAAAAAGATGAACAATAATGGGTTTGCTTTTGTACTAAAAGCAAACGACATTGAATTAGCCAAAGAAAAACTGAACCATATTAAAAGCCAAATCAAGAAAAAGACGCCCGTAAAATTTAGAGGAATTGAATATAAAGGACATCAAATAAATTTTCTTTCTGTAAAGGGATTATTTAAGGTTTTACTAGGTAAAATATTTAACAAATTAGATAAACCATATTACACTATTATTGATGAATATGTGGTGTTTAGCAACCATCCAAGCATATTGGCTCAGTTAATTACCAATAATATAGAGCAAAAAACGTTGCATAATAATAAACAATTCAACTCTTATTTTAAGCAATTCGATCGCCAATCAAGCTTGTTTTTATATGTAAATGCCGCCTATATGGTAAAAGGCAGCAAAGAGTATCTTTCAGACGAATACTGGAAATTACTGAATAAAAACAAAGCTTACATCAAGAGTTTTCCATTGGCAGGATTGCAAATTAAGCCCAAAGGAAGATTATTGCAAACCTCCATTATATTAAACTATATGCCTCAAAAAGAGGTAATGGACTGGAGTAGCCTATTTGTGCCACCTAATATACTTGCATTAGATACTGTGTTGCAAGCTCCACCAAAAAAGGAGGAGTCAATAACTATTGACGACATTTTTCCTGATGATTTAAACGATAAATTACTTACAGATACGTATGCCAATGGACAACTAAAATTTGAGGCTTCCTTAAAAAATGGAATAAAAGAAGGCAGTTATAAAGCATACGATAGCCTCGGAAATGTGATTGTAAAAGGGCGTTATAAAAGCAATAAAAAATCAGGTACTTGGAAGTATTATGATGGTAATGGTGAGTTGCTAAGAAAAGAGAAGCATTAATCAGGTTAGAAAGGAGCCTGAAATAAAATTTCTTAGAGCCTTCGTTGCTATGCTCTTTGTAAATTGATTGTTAGAATTTTACCTTTGACAAAAACACCTTTGAACCAAAAATTGATATGAGAAATTACTTTCTAATAATTGCCTTAATTACTGGTTGTGCTATTAGCAGCCAAGCCCAAAGCGAATACGATAAAATTTTTAATTATAACCAAGGAGTAGCCAAGGTGAAATTAGGCGATTATTATGGTTTAATAGATAGCAACGGAAACGAATTACTTCCTCCAAAATACGATGTTATCCAAGCCTTTAAAGATTTTAGAGCAAAAATATCGAAAGATAAATTATGGGGTGTCGTAGATAATAAAGGGAAAATCCTTATCCCTGTTACCTACGAGAACATATCTTCTTTTACTGATGGAGTTGCCAAAATTACTAAAAATGGCTTGTTGGGGTTGGTGGATGTAAATGGGAAAATACTTACCGAACCGACTTATATTCGAATGGTAAATGTAGCGAAAGGAGGCATCAAAGTGGAAAAGGATGAACTCTGGGGGATGCTTGATAAACAAGGAAAATTAGTTGTGCCTGTTAAATATACAAGTATAGGTGCTTTTCAAAGTGGTGTTGCCAAGGTGTTTAATAATGAGAAAATAGGTTTAATAGACCTAAATGGAGAGCTTTTAGTGCCTGCAGAATATGATAAAATTGTAAGGCTGAGCCATGGAGGTGCCAAGGTAGAATTAGACTTAAAATGGGGATTATTAAATGGGGATTATCAAGTGGTAGTTGCCCCTAAATATGATAATATTGGTGGGTTTCAGAACGGAAAAGCAAAAGTTACTGAAAACGAAAAACTTGGGCTAATTAAAGATGATGGTAGTATTTTAGCCCCTACAAAGTATGATGATATTGTAAAAATTAAGTATGGGTATAAAGTGTCGATAAATGAGAAATGGGGCTTACTAAATAAAGCAGGAGATCAAGTACTTGCCGAAGCACAATATGATAAGATTGGCATGTTTGAAGGTGAACGTGCCAAAGTTACCAAAGATGGGTTATTGGGAGTGATTGATGCAAATGGAGAAGTAATTATACCTGCCTTATACGACCAAATCGTAAAACTTAAAAATGGAGGTGCTAAAGTAGAAGCCAACGGACTTTGGGGAATACTCGACCCTCAGGGAACTGTGCTAATTGCCCCCAAATATGATAAAATTAAACCCTTTAAAGAGGGCGAAGCCAAAGTGTATGCCAACGGCAAATGGGGGCTTATTAAAATAAATGGCGAAATTATCGTGGACACTGAGTAAGTTTTAAGCCCATTTTATGGCTTACAAAAAATTAGGCATATCCAACTTTCTCCCAATTCTAAACGCTGCATTAATTAAGCCTACATGGCTATACGTTTGCGGAAAATTACCCCACTGGCTTCCTGTAACCTCATCAATGTCTTCGCTATGCAAACCAAGATGGTTGGTATAACTAAGCAAATGTTCAAATATAGATTTGGCTTCGTTTAATCTACCAACAGCAGCCAGTGCTTCTACATACCAATAGGCACAAATAAGAAAAGTGCTTTTTGGTTTGCCAAAATCATCGGAATGCTTATACCTGTAAAATAACCCTTCATTTGTTTTAAGTTCTTTTTCAAGTGCTTCTAAGTGAGCTTTTGCCCTATCAGAATTAGGGTCAAGGTAATTCATGGTAATTAAATGAAGCTGGCTGGCATCTAATCGGTCGGTTTCAATGGCGGAGGTGTAGGCTTTTTGGTTAGGATCATAACATTGTTCGATTTGTAACGATGCTTCTTTAGCTAATGTAGTTGCCTTCTGAAGCATTTCGTTATCATCTAAAGCCTTGGCTATTTTAATGGCTGCATTGGCTCCTGCCCAATGAAACTGAAAAGTATAACAATGCCTGAAACTCATATTTCTTAACTCCCAAAGCCCGGCATCCGGCTCATTCATTGTACGCTCAATACCCTGAAGCAAATCCATCACCAACTTTTTAGAACGCATATAATCCTGACTGTTCAGCCGTTCGTCCGTATAAAGCGGCAATAATGAAACCAGCACCTGGCCATACACATCATTTTGAATATGCTCCTTGGCTTGGTTGCCAATCCGTACAGGGGCATTACCTAAATAGCCTTTTAAATTAAGTATTTCTTCTTCAAAATCTTCGTTGCCAAGCAGGTTGTAAACAGGGTTGTATCGGCAATTTTCTCCAACAGCAATATTTTCGATATAGGTAGAGTATTTCTCTAATTCTTCAAATTGGCCTATCGAGTTAAACGCATTAAGTGTGTAGTACGAATCTCGCATCCAGCAATAGCGATAATCCCAATTACGACCAGAGCCGGGGTGTTCGGGCAAGCTAGTGGTGGTAGAGGCTGTAATTGCACCAGTATCCTCAAACTGGTGCATTTTTAACGTAAGTGCCGATCGTATTACGGCCTCCTGCCAAAGTGGGCCAATGGTACAATGGCGTACCCAGTCTTTCCAGTAGTCGATGGTTTTGGTTAAAAAGGTTTCGGCTGTTTGCTTAATGGGTCCTTCTAAGGGAACGCCCCAGGTTATAATTAAATAAATGGGTTTTTCCAGTTTAAATGATTTGCCTTCTTGCAGATAATTTAACGATAGGTTTGCCGTAAGCCTAACTTGCTCTTCTAATCCCATAAACCGTAAATGGCTACTCCCTATCATAATACTGGGCTTTACCTCTCCATATTCCCCTCTGGGGTCGCACACCACCTTAATTTCTGGCGTGCCTTCCATCGATTCAATTTTTCGGATAAACATTAAAGGCTTATAATGGCGGTCGTACTGTTCAAACCTTGGGGCAAAATCGGTTACTTTATACCGACCATCGCCTGTACTTATTTCAGTAGTAAGTATATTCGTATTTTTTATATAAGCTTGGCAGCTAGAATGCACTCCTTTTACTGGAGTGATGCTAAACTCCCCTCCCTTATCTTTATCTAAAAGGCCCCCAAAAATGAAACTACTATCAAATTTTGGCCAGCATAGCCATTTTACACTAGCTTCTGTGTCTATTAATGCCTGAAAAGCGCAGTTGCCAATAAGGCCGAGGTTATAGGTGTGTCGATCCATTTAGTAAAAATGGGGAAAAGTTCTGCCTATAACAACAGAAGGCTTGTTCTTTTAGATTTCACTAAGCTGCCTAATAATTGTTTAAACTTTAACCAAATTTGCATTGCTTAAACTTACGCAACATCCTTACATGGAATAAACAGCCGCATTAATATTCATGCCAGCCCCCACAGAGGCAAATACAATTTTATCCCCTTTGTTTAGTGCATGCCCTTCTACTTTACCTTGCAAAATTAAATCCAGCAGGGTTGGGATGGTTGCTACTGAGGAGTTACCTAAATATTCAATCGTCATGGGCATAACGCCTTCTAATATGGGTAAATCATAAAGCTTGTATAGCCGTTCTATAATGGCATCATCCATTTTTCCATTAGCTTGGTGGATAAGTATTTTTTTAATTTCACTAAGATTTGTATTACTCTTTTCGAGGCATGCTTGAATAGCAGCAGGCACGGTTTCGAGTGCATATTGGTATAATTTACGCCCATTCATTTTAAGGTAAGGGTTTCCCACGCAACCGTTAGTATTATTATAGGATTTGCCCATAAATAACATATTGGCATACTCATACGTATCAGATCTTGTTTTATGCGCCAAAATACCAATAGGCATTTCGCTTTCTTTGGCTTCTAAAATAACGGCTCCGGCTCCATCAGCATAAATCATACTATCTCTATC
Organism: Cyclobacteriaceae bacterium; assembly: GCA_026989535.1. Classification (GTDB taxonomy): domain Bacteria; phylum Bacteroidota; class Bacteroidia; order Cytophagales; family Cyclobacteriaceae; genus JAKISE01. Next base: position 10,523 of record JALSJD010000037.1, on the reverse strand, counting down.
GTGTGGGTCACATACACGAGAAAGCACATCCGCTCCTATAATCAACACCTTTTTGGCATCGCCCGATTTAATAAAATAATCGGCATGAATCATAGCCTGCAACCACCCAGGGCAACCAAAAGGCACATCATAAGCTACGGCATAAGGGTTTTTAATTTTAAGTTTTTGCTTAACACGAGCTGCTAAACTAGGTACAATATCCAGTTGTTTGTTTTCGTCAGTCACATCACCAAAATTATGTGCAACAATCACATAGTCAAGCTCTTCTTTATCAATGCCTGCCGATTTTATAGCGGCATCGGCCGAAAATGCAGCAATGTCGGATGTAACCAACTCTTTGGTTACATACCTACGCTCGGCAATGGTGGTAATCTCTTGAAATTTTGATATAACTTCCGCATTATCCTTTGTAATCCTTACACCCTCTTTCTCAAAAAAATCATACGAAAGAAAATCTTCGTTTTTTATAACTTTTGTGGGGATGTAGTTTCCAGTACCGGTAATCACACTATAAATTGTCATGCCAAAGAATTAAAATAAGTTAGCTAGTAATGCTACTTTAATCAAAGTGCGAGTCGAACAAAAGAGCATTATTAAATATTTAGCGAAAGTACGCTAACTTAAACAAAGTCTGAAATTTCATTAAGAATAATACTAAAAGCTCAACAAAAGCTACTACAAAATCTCGGGATAATCTAAATAGAACCGTTCTTTAAAACCATTTTAATAAACTCGGTAGTAAAATTATACAAATCACCTGGCCAACGTGCAGATATATAATTTCGATCTTTAACAAAAAAGCCCCTACTCATTTTGGTGGGCGAATCTCTAAAAAATGCCATTGGTCCTTGAATAAAATTATCCTTGTGCTCAAGTACAGATGTAACTTCATCTTCAACCGTTATTTCAGGATAAGTAAGATAGTAATCACCCATCCAAAGCCTTGTGAGTGCATGCCCCAGTTTCTCTTGTTTATTTAATAAAGAGGTAGTTTTATACTTATAGATAACTGAATTTCCTGTCTCTTCATCTATACTACGGGCAACCAATACTACGCCATGGCAAACGGCTCCTACTGGCTTGGCTTTAACAAAAAAATCAGCAATTCTTGCATGCAATATGTTTGACTCAAGGTATTCTTTTACAGGCTTATCGTGCCCACCTGGCAAATAAATAGCATCAAATTTATTGTTCTTAATATCAGCATACGAAATGGGATTTGAGAAAGCGTGTGTATTCTCTACCTCTAAATAAGCCTCAACGGCATCTTTTCTAGCCGCTAAAACTGATTTTAGAATTCCTAATTTAGCCCCCGTTAGCATTATTTTATCGGTGGTAGCTTTAAGTCCATTAGGAGTAGCAAATACAATTTCTAACCCTGCCTCTAACATTAACTTGCAAGGTATGCCAACTTCGGAGGGGTCGCACCCATTAGCCGGTATTGGTATCAAAACTCGCTTTTTGGTCATTTGTTAAAAATACAATGTAGTTACAACTTTTTCTAACTTTCTTCATCCGTTTTGATTTTGAGTTGTATTTTCAAAATGTTTAGGAATAGTTCAGGCTAAAAACAACATGCTAGTGGAAGCTAATTTTCGGTCGGTTAACCAAAGAAATTACCTTCTTTTACAGGAGGCAATGGCACAAAAACTGGCTTTCATATTAAGATTTACCAATAATCACTCCGCCTATCAACACCCCTATTATGGTGAAAATCAACAATAAAACCCCAATTAGTTTCATAATTTGAATCAGGGTATTTCTTCTACTTTCTGCTAAAGTTTGTAACCTTAATCTTTCAACAGCCTCTTGAGTTGATGCTTTTTTATACTTTATTTTTAAATTCATTAGAGCAGAATTATATAATTTCATCCTGCCAAATACATTAATCTTTTTAACAAGCCCTCTATTATTCTTCAGGGTCTTATTCATAAAGTCTAATGCGCCAAATCCACTCATTATGGTTAACTACCTCCTCTTCGTTTAACCCTAAATCCCATTCCATCCAATATACCAACCACCTTATCTCGGTGGTCTCCTTGAACTAAGATTTCGCCCTCTTTAGCTGAGCCCCCTACCCCACATTTTGATTTTAAAGTCTTACCTAGGTCTTTTAAGTCTTCCTCCGTTCCTATAAAACCAGATATTAAGGTAACTTTTTTGCCTCCTCGCGCTTTTTTATCAAGCTCAACATAAAGCCGTTGTTCATCTGGCGGGAGGGTTTCTACTGCTCCTCCATCCTCGTAGGAATAGTCATAATCATTCCCCGTAGAAAAGACCACCCCTTCTCTACCCTTCCATTTATTCTTTTTAGGCATAGAAACTATTTACTCTTTCATAGAAACCGTCATCACCGGGCGAAGTGCATGGTTAATCATATCTTCGGCCACGCTACCTCTTATTAACCTGCTTAAGCCTGTGTAGGAGTTAGTGCCCATTACAATTAAACCGGCATTCATATACCCTGCAAAATTCCGAATACCATCTTCGGCTATTATATCGCTATACACATGTGTTGTACAATTTTGTAAGCCGTGATCGGCCACAAATTTATCTAACAACGGCCTTGTGGTTGCATCTGATTTAAAGTCATTGGGAGTGTTAATCCAAACTAAGTGCACATTGGAGTCAAAACTTGCCTGCATATTTTTAACTGCTTCTACCACATCTCCTTCGTTAGTGCCAAAATTGGTTGCATACACAATGTCTTTAAATGTATTTTCAGTAATCGGTTCTTTAATGGCCAACACTGGGCATTTTGCTTTTCTAACAACTTTCTCCGTATTACTACCGATAAGTATTTCGCTTAACCCAGAGGCTCCTTTAGTACCCATCACAACAAAATCGATATTGTTTTCATTAATCGAGTTAAAAATATGACCAAAAGGATTGCCCAGTTTTATTTCATACGTTGAATTAATTCCTTGAAATTTTGAAACATCGACCAATCGAATCATTTCTTGTTCTGCTCTCTTAATAGATTCTTGAATCAAAATTCCATCGGCAAACGAAGCGTGGCTGGCTGGGCCACCAGATGCATTAATAGAATCTCCACTATTAAGCTCTATAACATTTAAAAATAATATTTCTGCATTATTTTTTTTGGCTAATATGCGAGCTGCTTCAATAGCATTTTCGGCTGTTGGAGTAAAATCGGTAGGAACTAATATATTTTTCATATTTATAGGGATTTTATTTTGAGTACTTATTTAATTTAAGCTCAAGTTAGCGCATTTTAATGATAAAAAAAATGGAATAAATTAATTCTTAAAGAATTGATATTCCAAATAAAAGCATAAACACCAACGAAGTAAGTGCCATTTGTTTTAAATACGGATCAAGTGCTTTAGAATTTGTTTTTTGAATAACCGCCTTTGCATTAATAATTAGTGGAATAATAGCAGGCAAAATCACTAACCTAGAATATTCGAATGGTAATAATAACATATAGCCTATGGCTGCACTAAACCCAATACTCAAAAGTAATATATGATAAACAACGGCTTTTTTTCGCCCAATCCTTACAGGTATAGATTTTTTGCCGGCTTCTTTATCCGATTCAATATCTCTAATATTATTTACATTAAGCACGGCCGTTGCAAACAAGCCCATACTAAGGGCTGGCAACATATTTAGCCATTCGAAATAACCTGTATGTAAAAAGTAAGTGCCAAGCACTCCCAAAAATCCAAAGAATAGCAGTACCGAAATATCTCCCAACCCAGCATAACCATACGGGTTTTTGCCTGCTGTATAAAAATAAGCGGCTGCAATACTAACTAGCCCAAAGGCTAAAAAAACATAAAACACAGTGCTGCCCAACCCCACCGAAATATGTAAGAGAAGGAGTCCACTTAGCAATGATAATGCCCCCGAAACACCAATAGCGATTTTTATTTGGTTTATCGAAATAGCCCCGGATTGCACGGCTCTTACCGGGCCTTGCCGGCTTTCGCTATCAGCCCCATGCACCGTATCGCCATAATCGTTGGCAAGGTTTGATAATACTTGCAAAAAAATGGTTGTGAGTGAAGCCCAAAGTAGCACATCGAGCCTAAATTGTTGACGAGAGGCAGCCAAAAAGCTACCCATACCAATGCTTGCCAATGCAAGAGGCAATGTTCTTAACCGAAAGGCTGATATCCAAGATTTTACGCTCACTTAGTCTGTTATCGCTTTTATTATTTCATCACTCATAGGCTCCACGGCAGAGCCATAAAAGGCTTGCAGGTTTCCTTCTTCGTCTATTAAATACTTGCAAAAATTCCAGCCAGGTGCATCCTCGTTCCAACCATTTTTGTCTTTTTGGGTAAGCCATTGGTAAATAGGTGCCACATCATCTCCTTTTACCGAAATTTTAGAAAATACTGGAAAGGTTAGCCCATAATTTTGCTTACAAAAAGTACCAATTTCGGCATTTGTACCTGGCTCCTGCCCACCAAAATTATTGGCTGGAAAAGCTATAACTGTCACCTTATCTCCATACTGTTTATAAAGTTTTTCCAACCCTTCGTATTGTGGTGTATAGCCACATTCCGAGGCTGTATTAACAATTAATAACTTTTTGCCTTTGTAAACAGCAAAGTCCACAGAGTCGCCACTCAATAAAGGTAATTTAAATTGATAGATGGAGGTTGACGGAGTTTGACTCATACCAGATGGTCGGTTTTTAACCGTATTTAAACCACAAGAAACAAAAATGATTGATAGAAATAATAGTTTTTTTAGCATAGCTTTTTTAATTAATATTTAGGTATAGGCACTTAGGTCGCAATTGGTTATATTCTCCAAAATACAGCAATACACATTTAGGTACAACATAAGGTGAAAATATTGGATGTGTTAATAAAAATGATGATTTATCTTAAGTTAAATGATTGATATTTAATGTTTTAAAAGTGAGATTTAAACGCCTATACCTAATATTTTTTAGTGCAAGCGAAACGCTTGCACTAGTTAATGCCCCAAAGGGGCATAATCAACTACTCAGGGCAAAGCCCTGTGATATACCACAATAGTTTAAGCCCTGAAAGGGCGAAACTAAAACGCTTAATCCCATACATATTGCTCATTATATTCTACTTGGTATTTTTTAAGAAAAGCCCGATACTCATCTTGGTAAGTTTTTTTTGTATGATGAGACTCTTGGTCTAAGATGTATTTTCTTACAATTGTTAACTCAGTTGGATTAACCGAAAAAGCCCCATACCCATTTTGCCAATAGAAATTACTAAACTCTTTTCCTTTTGTTTTAACCCATTTAGAAGAGTGTGACTTTAATTCTTCAAGCAGTTTCATTAAAGGTATTTTTTGCGATAACAGGCACAATATGTGAATATGATTTCTATACCCTCCAACTATAATAGGGTTACATTCAAGATTTTTACAGATACCACCAAGGTATGCAAATAATTCCTGTTCAATATTTTTAGTAATAATGGGTTTTCGATTTTTAGTGCTTGTAATTATATGTATATAATTTCTTACTAACGACTGTGGCATTTTCCTAATTTCACCCCTTTGGGGTTTATTATTCCTCATTTGTTTTACACAGGGATTCTCCCTGTGTTGGCTTATTTAGCCCCTTTGGGGCTCAACATCCTTTACAAAGTTACTAACTTTAGTACCTATTCAGTAAATAACTCTTTAATTTAACCACCAAACTACTTTGCTTTTATATAGCTTCATCAGAGTTCCTTTTACGTAGTATTGAAAAGCAAATCTAGTCTGGCTGGGGCACAAAGACAGCCCCAAAGGGGCATAATCAACTACTCAGGGCAAAGCCCTGTGATATACCAAAATAGTTTAAGCCCTGAAAGGGCGAAACTAAAACGCTTAATCCCTCGCTTGTGCTTTACATATTAATGGCACAAGCGAGACACCCTGCGCCAGTTAATTTTATTTTTATAGTCCGAAGCTTTAGCGCAGGGCTACATCCTTTCCGGTACATCAATCCCCAATAATCCCATTCCCCTATTAATAACATCGGCTACCGTTTTAGAAAGCAGCACTCTAAATTTCATCAATCCTTTATTTTCTTCGTTAAATATAGGCGATTCGGCATAAAACCGGTTATACTCTTTAGCCAAATCATACACATACTGTGCAATAATTGCAGGTGAATATTCTTTTCCTGCTTCCTGTATTTTTGAACCAAACTGACTTAGCAAGTATATTGTTTCTTGCTCTGTATCGGTTAATGGCAGGTTGGTTTCAACAGTACCCCCCAAATCAATACTTTCGGCTTCGGCTTTTCTAATAATAGACGAAATTCGAGCGTGGGTATATTGCACAAAGGGCCCTGTATTTCCTTGAAACTGAATAGATTCTTTCGGGTTAAACATCATTCGTTTCTTAGGATCTACTTTCATTAAAAAGTACTTAATTGCTCCCAAACCAAGTGTTTTATAAAGATTATTGGCTTCTTCTGTAGAAAAACCATCAATTTTACCTAATTCCTTGGTATGGGCTTCGGCTGTATCAAACATTTCCTGCATAATGTCATCGGCATCTACCACCGTTCCTTCTCGCGATTTCATTTTACCTGTGGGTAAATCAACCATACCATAGCTTAAATGGTGGCAATTAGCCGCCCAATCAAATCCAATCTTTTTAAGGATGAGAAACAATACCTTAAAATGATAGTCTTGCTCATTACCAACTGTATAAACTTGCCCTGTAATTGCAGGGTAATCTTTAAATCGTTGGATGGCCGTACCAATATCCTGCGTCATATATACCGAAGTGCCGTCTGCTCTTAAAAGTAGCTTTTGGTCTAAACCCTCCTCGGTTAAATCTACCCAAACAGAACCGTCTTCTTTTTGGTAGAATAAGCCTGACTCCACCCCTTTCATCACTTCATCCTTGCCCAACAAATAAGTGTCAGATTCATAATAAAGGGTGTCAAAATCAACACCCATTGTTTTGTAGGTGGCAGCAAACCCATCATACACCCATGCATTCATCTTCTCCCACAGGGCATACACTTCAGGGTCTTTCTGCTCCCATTTGAGTAACATTTCTTGAGCCTCAATAAGTAAAGGAGCTTGTTTTTCAGCCTCTTCTTTTGGTTTTCCAGACTCCACTAACGCTGCAATTTGTTTTTTATATTGTTGGTCAAAAATAACGTAATATTTGCCTACCAATTTATCACCTTTTAGACCAGAAGATTCAGGTGTTTCCCCATTTCCAAACTTTTGCCAAGCCAGCATACTTTTGCATATATGAATGCCTCGGTCGTTTATAATTTGCACTTTGTGTACTTTGGTACCATTGGCTTCAAGTATTCGAGCTACAGAGTTACCCAAAAAATTATTGCGTAAATGACCTAAATGTAGCGGTTTATTGGTGTTTGGCGATGAGTACTCCACCATCATTTCGCTCCCATCTTGCGCCTTAAATCCATACCTATCCGCTAATAAAATCGAGTTAAACAATTCAATCCAGGCAGCATCGGTAAATTCGATATTTAAGAAGCCCTTTACCACATTATAACCACTTATTAAATCTGTATGCTTAAGAAGCTCCTGCCCAATTTCTTCGCCTGTTTGCTCTGGCCCTTTTTTACTAGCCCTTAAATACGGAAACGTAATAAAGGTATAAGCGCCTTTAAACTCTTTGCGCGTGGGTTGCACTGCAATATCAACCTCTACATTATATAAGCTGGCTAATGTTACTTGCAGTAAGTTTTCAATTTTTGACTTTAACATATATATTATTTCAAGCTGCAAAGAAAATGTATCTAAGCCCAAATAAGAACTTAATATTCGCCTTTAATTAAATTATGGCGCATAAATCACAATTATAAGTAAATCCTAAATTGAGCGATTGAGTAGAGATGAGAAGTGTCCCGTCCTGAAAAAGGTTGACTTTTTATTATTATTTTAGTCAACCTATTTTAGGACGTAACCTCGTTTTAATGAATCACTCAATTTAGGTGAATATCAGAACTACGGCATTTTTTTACATTAACCGATTAGCTTTGATTAAAATTTAAGACTATGACCTAGATGGAGGTTTCATCTGACGAATAAAACCAATTACAAACATATGAAAAACAGAATTATATTTACATTACTATTGGCAACTACAATAGGGCTTCAACACTGCACCGCACAAAGCACTAAAATGAAAGACAAAGAATTTAAAGTAACCAAAACTGATGCTGAATGGAAGGCTGAACTTTCTCCTGAAGAATACCATGTTTTAAGAGAAAAAGGAACTGAAATCGCTTTTGCTGGTAAATATTGGGAGAACCATAAAAAGGGTATTTACTACTGTGCTGGTTGCAACACGCCTCTGTTTAAATCAGATACTAAATTTAAATCAGGCTCTGGCTGGCCAAGTTTTTGGCAACCAATTAATAAAAATAATGTAAGGGTGGTAATCGACCGCTCGCATGGAATGGCACGAGAAGAACTCACTTGCACCACTTGTGGAGGTCACCTAGGCCATGTGTTTAATGATGGCCCCAACCCAACTGGATTACGATATTGTATAAATTCTGCTTCGTTAGATTTTGAGGAAAGTAACCAATAACAAATTATAGAGATATGCAATATAACCTGATTAATCAGGTTATATTGCTCTTTTGCTTAGTATTTACAAATAAATCGTAACTCATATCTTAGTCTTGAATACTCACAAAAAAACATAGGCTCAAAGACAGAAAGGCTCAAAGAACCACAAAATAATAACTTAAAGCACATAACTTTTTGTGAAACTTGGAGACTTCGTGCCTTAGTGGCTAAAAATGAACCTTTGATGGATGAATAGGTACACTAAATAGGTACTGTTCAGGCATCCAAAACAATGCCACAGCGCAGACTCTAACCTAAGCAATAATCAACTAGTCCTACTTTCTTGAAAGTTTTGAATTTGGTTATCCATTTTTTTACCTCCTCCTCGATTTTTTCATCTTTTTTATTTGGGCTAAATTTCGATCCGGATGATCGTTCATATGCATATTATACGCATTCATCTTTTTTTGCCCAGCACTCATACTGGCACAACTCGAAATAAAAAATAGTAATAGAAGGACTGCAATAATTGTTTTCATCTTTTAAAAAATTAAATAAGAAATAATGCCAACTAATCTTACACACCAAAGGGAAAGAATATATAACGAAACCAGCCTCGGTATTTACGCCTAAGGGCTACGTTATTTTACACTAGGCAAATTATCCCGAAAAATTCACCACTCTCAACTTTTTCACCACAATTCTATTTGTATAGTGCTGATAATAAGCAATATACATTTAGGTTGCAAAAAAAATATTCATAACCCAAAATTGGGCTACCGTTTGTTGATGTCTCTGCGCATCTACTTCGTTGCTAAACCCTTGAAATAGACCACTATGTCTGTAGGTTTAGACGCCTAGTATCTGCGCAAAGCTATCAACATGAATTTTCCGGGTTATTCGGGTTTTAAATATATATACTATGTTTAAACATCAAATAGATTACCTTTAAGGTATGGCAAATCCAATACGCAACATCCGCCCACTAGGGTTTCAATGGGAAACAAGAGACCCATTTCTATTTTGTGCGCATCACGTAGATAATTACCCAAAGGGCAATGAAGACTTAGGCCCAAATGCCTCATTGGCGGGCCGTGCCATTGGGCAAGACTTTACGCTTAAAGATGGCTGGCGAATGTACCACGGCAGCAAAGTACCTGGTTTTCCTGCCCACCCTCACCGAGGGTTTGAAACCATAACATACGTTAGAACAGGTTTGGTAGATCACTCTGATTCGTCAGGAGCCACAGGCCGTTTTGGCAATGGTGATGTACAATGGATGACAGCTGGAAAAGGTGTACAACACTCCGAAATGTTTCCTTTAATAAATCAAAATAAACCAAACCCGTTTGAGCTGTTTCAAATTTGGCTCAACTTGCCTAAAGCAAGCAAAATGGTGGAGCCACACTATAAAATGCTTTGGAGCGAGGATATACCAGTGATAGAAGAAAAAGACGAAAATGGCAACTCGATAAAGCTTTCCATCATTGCGGGTATCTATAAAAACATTAAAGCCATCCCTCCTGCTCCTAATTCGTGGGCTGCTAACAGTGCAAACGATGTAGCTATCTGGACGATTAAATTGGCTCCAAACGCTCAATGGATATTGCCGAAGGCTCAAGTAGGTACTAATAGGTCACTTTACTTTTATGAGGGGGAAACCTTAACCCTTCAAGCGCAAGAAGTAGATGTGGGCAATGCGCTCGACTTAGAACCTACGGATGAAGTGTTGGTAAAAAATGGCCTGAAAGAAGCCAATATATTAGTATTGCAAGGCAAACCTATTAATGAGCCAGTAGTGCAGCACGGCCCTTTTGTAATGAATACCCAGCAAGAAATTATGGAAACTATGGATGACTACCAACGCACGCAGTTTGGTGGCTGGCCGTGGCCTACCCACGATCATGTAAATGCCAAAGACAAAGGACGATTTGCCAAATATGCCGATGGAAAAATTGAAGTGAGAGAATAGCTCTTATCCTCATTTATTTATTCTTCTATTTA
>JALSJD010000036.1 GCA_026989535.1 Cyclobacteriaceae bacterium | reverse complement strand
AAAATAGCTAACCCTTCTTTATTTGCAAATACGTAACTACTTCGTCTCACATTCAAAATGCTTTTTTGTGCAAAATCTAACTTGGGAACAATAAAAAACCGCTTTTTGCCTTTTCAAACAGGCACTAGTTAGTTACATTAAAATTTGCTGTAAACCTACAAGGTAAAATTACACTAAACCATCCCCAAAAGGGTAGGTAAACCAACTCTTTTGGGGGTAGTAGGCATACCCAAAAGGGTAAAAAGGCCACCCCTTTTGGGTATAAAAGTTTGTTTAGGCATATTTTGAGTGGGTTTGTGTTCTTCGGTTAAAAAAAACTTTTGGCAAAGCTATGAGTTGGTTAAATCATCGAGATACCCTTTTTTTAGGGCTAATGTCACCAAATGTGTTACATTTTTGGCATTAAATTTAATCATTAAATTTTTTCGGTAGGTTTTAACGGTGTGGATACTCATTTCAGCTTTTATTGAAATCTCATCAGAAGTACACCCATTACTTAATAGGTCAAGTATTTTTATTTCTCTGGGGCTTAGTTTCATAATGCCTTTTTGGTTGGTATTATTAATTTTTTGAGTCAGCTTTTTAAACACCACAGGCGAATAGTAATGACCTCCGCCAATAATGATATGTATGGCTTTTACTATTTCATCTGGGTGGTCATCTTTAACCATATAGCCATGGGCACCTGCTTCTATCGCTTGCCGTACATACAGCGTCTTTATCATAACCCGATAGCACAAGTACTTTTACGGTAGGATACGCTCGTCCTCTTGTTGGTGAAACAACACCAACAAGGGGTCGGGGTTTATTTCTCCCGTAATTTCAACCCTTTAACTCTGGTAAAATGTTTTTTGTTTTTTGTCAACACAGGTAAACCATGTGCCATAGCTGTTGCAGCTATAAAAATATCTCTAAACTCTATAATTTTGTTTTCCTTCTTTAAGTTCTGGTAGATGATAGCTGCTTTTTCAGAGGTTGTTTTTGTAAATGACAATACTGGAATATCATCAGTAAGCGTTTTTACATCAACCCATTTTTGTGGATTTGTTGCTCCCATGTAAAGTTCGTATAAGGTTACTGAGCTAATGTAAAGTTCCGCATTGTCTGGCAAGTTTAGCAGAATAGTTTTTGACTTGTTTTTTGCTCGTAAGTACTCAATAAATATCCCTGTATCTACTACCATTCTTCTGTTTTCCATTGATTTAAATGCTGTCTGCCTTCTTCTAAAACTTTGATGTCTTCTTCTGTCCAAGTAGATACATTCTTAATCTTACTTTTCCAACTTTTAATATCAAACATCTTCTTGCCTTTGTATTTGGACAACATAAAATCTAAAAAGTCATTAACCTCCTTTTGGATGTCGGGTGACAAGGTGTTGTATTTTAATAATATATCGTTCATACTATAAAAGTAACGATTTTTCATAGTTATCGGTTTAGTCATTTTTAGTTTTATCTTCTTAACCCACCAGATGACACTGCTACACTTCTTCTTGTAAGCCTTCTATATCGTTTTAAAAAAAAGCTTTCGGTACTGTTAATGTATTTATGGCCATTAGTTTGATATGCAATAAATTCATTTATGATAGTAGAGCCTTTTGCATATTCAGCACTACTTATTAATTCAGAAGGATCTCGATCTCCCTTACCTTTTTTTCTGTTATTCGTTGGTAAACCGTATTCTGAAATCATTAGGAGTATTATCACTTCTACCTAAATTGAGAAGCTATTGAAGCGGGAACCAAAAGGGTAAAAAGGTCGCCCCTTTTGGGTATAAAGTGCTGTTTAGATAGACTTTATACTAAAATTGAGTCCACTCAATTATCTGATACTCAAGCATCGCCTTCGCGTAACCGCTATGGCAGAGCAAGGCATTACCGAATCTCGAAAAACGAAAATCTAATCCAAAACAACTCTTTTTGTGAAAATTGTCTGTTTTCGGAGTGGACTCAAAATTTAGTTGTATAACTAATGGTTGGCATTATTGAAAATAAACTTAATTGATAAAGACCTAATTTTCCAGTATTCCTTTTAGAATAAAAAAGATAATATGGGTTATTTCGATTATAGACATTGTAAAGTCCAAAGTTCCAAATAGATATATGTTTTTTCTTTACCTTTTCAATTTTAGCAGCAATATCTAGGCGATGGTAAGGTGGTACTTTATAGCTATTTCTACCCAAATATAAATTTGCATCATTAAATTGATTGAGCTCAAATCTCTCATTTTTATCAATAGCATATAGCGCGTATTTTTGTTGGGCAAGTGTAATGGAATTTCCTGTTCCATACACCCAAGTTGCAGAAATAGATATTTTTTTGCTTATAGAATAAACTCCTACCAAGGAAATATCATGTCTTCTGTCAAATTTGTATGGGAAAGGTTTCCCATTATTTAAATTATTGAACTGTCTTGTGTTTTTTGATAAAGTATAACCCAACCAACCTGTAAACAACCCTTCTTTTTTTTGCAATAATAATTCTAGACCATAGACTTCGGCTTTCCCTCCCGTTTCTATTTTATCTTGCCAGCTTGCAGTTCCTGCAAAGAAAGAAGAGCCTTCTTTAAACTCAACTAACCCATCAAGTTGTTTATAAAAGGCTTCAATTGACAATTCCCAAAGCTTACTTTTATTAAAAGACTTAGCCATTCCTATTACAGTTAGGTAGGAATTTTCAGGTGGAGCTTGAGGTGTTGCAGGCACCCAAATATCAGTTGGTAGACCTGCACCAGAATTTGAAAGCAAATGCGTAAACTGGGTCATCTTGCTAAATGATCCTTTAACAGAGAAAGCATTATCCATTATCATATTAGCAACAATGCGTGGCTCTATAGAAACCCAGTTTGAGCCTTCTACATTATACAATGTTGATCTCAATCCTAAGTTAACTGATAGTTTATTAGTTATGCTATAAATATCTTCGCCATATATACTTGCCTCATAGGCCTTAATGTTATTTGACAGCGAATTTTCATAGGGGGAATTGCTTATTGTATCCTTAAAATTTACAATAGTTGGAGTAAAACTATGTATGGAGGCTGCTGTACCAAATTTTACAGAGTGGCTTGCAGAGTGGTAATAATCAAAATCCCATTTGATAATCCAATCTCCAAGCTTTGAGTCAAAACTATTTATAGCATTAATTTCAGTATTATCGCTTAATAATTTTTTAGAAGCTTGTACTTTAGTGGTATAGTAAAAATTAGTTTTTGCAATAGAAAAGTTACTGAACATTTTTTTTGAATATACGTGATTCCAACGAATTAATGCCATAAAGTTGCCCCATTTAATTGTGTTATTGGTTTTATACTCTGCATTATCATCTCTAGTTTTACTCTTAAAAAGAGATTTATCACCACCAATATATGTTTGAAAATACAACCAATCTTTGCTTGATATTCTATGAGTAATTTTACCATTTAAGTCATATAAATAATAGCCAGCGGTAAAATCTCCATTAGACTGCAATGATGTAAATATTCTTGAAAAAATATCAAATAGGCTTCTTCTAGCAGAAAACAGATAGGTGGTTTTCTCATTTATAGGACCTTCAATAGATATTTTTGATGCTAATGTACCAAGTGTAAATACTCCTTTCATTTGCTCACTATTCCCATCTTTTAGACGAATATCAAGAACAGATGACAACCTCCCACCATACCTTGCAGGAAAACCACCTTTAATTAATGTTGCTTTACTTATGGTAGATAGGTCAAAAATTGAAACAAACCCTCCCATGTGGTTTACGTAATACAATGGGACATCATCTAGTAAAATCAGATTTTGATCTGGTCCTCCTCCTCTCACATACATGGCATTAGTTCCTTCGCGCCCACTTTGAACACCAGGCATTAGTTGAAAGGTGCGCATTATATCTACTTCGCCAAAAAAAGCAGGGAGTTGGCTTATCATTTGAATAGGTAATGTTATTGTACTAATTTCCGTTTTGGATTCAATTGAACTTTGGCTTACTATTTCAACATTATTGAGTAAGGTAGTATCTGCTTTCAAGTAAAAATTAATAGAGGTGTCATTTTTAAGCTTTATTTGTTTTTCTTGAGTTGTGTACCCAACAAAACTTACTATTAATTCAATGGTATCTTTAGTAGGTAATTCTATGCTATAAAACCCGAAATTATTACTACTAATGCCTCGCTCTGATACACTTTCATATATACTAGCTCCTAAAAGTTTCTCTTTAGTATCTTCATCAAAGATAAACCCACTAACAGTATGAGATTGAGCGCTTACCTTAATAATATGAAACAGAATAAAACAGAACACTAAAATTATTCTAGTATGAAGTTTAAATATGTCAACGTAAAAAATCATGCTTCAGTAAAACTTATCACTTCTATTCTACTAGTCTAAGCTTCTTAAAACTGCTATTATAAGCTGCAAAAACTCCGTATCCGTTTTCTATATTACTAGTCATAGCAATGGGGTCTTGAGCAAAAAGTAATCCTGTAATATCGTCAATTATTAGATCACTTAAAGGCAAAATATATTGACCATTAGCCTGTGTAAAATAATGTCTTATCCAGGATTTTCTATAGCCATAATAGCTTTTACTAACACTTTTTAATAACACATATTCTCCATTTTCTAGTCCCTTTAATTTGCCCACATAAGAAATGCTATTCGCAATAGGAGTCAACCTCATGTGTAATATATAATTTTGCCCATTGATAAGTTCATTAGAAAAAATGAAAGAAATAGGTTCGTAATCAAGATCTCCTTCACTATAGATAATGGGATCTGCAACAGCCACAAAAAAGTTATAATTAACGCGAGTACTATCCATAAAAGAATCATAATTAATACCGATAAAAGCTACTTCATAATAGTTTTTAGTTTGCGCATTATCTTCAAATTCAATAAAATAATCATAGTAGCTGTCATTAAAATTGTCAATTGCAGGAATAATGGAGTAATATCCATCTTTTACAATAATTTTCTCTGGTACTGTATCGGAGGCATAAACAGTATTGCGATTTGGAGTAGAAACTTCAATGGTATAAATTCCGTTTTCTTTGGGAATTACTGCTGATTTATAAACCCCATTGGCAGTATTATTCAAGGTATCTACAAAACGATCATTTTCCCAAAGTAATACTGTGGCATTATTTACATAGGCAGCTTCGCTCTCTAGAATTGGCAATGTTGTACTTACAAAAACAGTAACCAAACTGTCAGGTGTAATTAAACTGTTAACTACCAGAGCTGAATTGTAATTAGTGCCTGTACGAAAAGAGGTGGCCTAAATTATTAAAATGATAATATGGATATTATTTAGGATTATTTGACTAGTCGAATCATTCATATAATTTGTGTTGATTCAGTTTTTCGGGTGAACT
>JALSJD010000035.1 GCA_026989535.1 Cyclobacteriaceae bacterium | reverse complement strand
GATGAGTATGAGGGATGCTAGAATATTAATGATTGTTAGCCTGTTTGGAACAAAAGAAGATATTAAATTGAGACTTCGACAAATGAAAATTAGGCATCGAGTCAGGCAAAAGGATATTGATAGGATGCACAATTGTTAACTTCGTAAAGTAGAATTAAACACAACTGGTTAGGTCTGATAAGTACAAGGTTTTCTATCAAATTATCGTACTTTCTAAGCCAATGGTGACTTTGTGTAGTATAATAATTACGTTTTCTTGATTTAACCAACATGCCATTTTTGCGCAGCAAATCAAATAATTTATCCCTTCCCATTTTTATAGAAAATCCATCAAATTCATCTTCTAATAATTTATGTACTTTACGCCCTCCCCACCTATTAGTTTTAGCACGTTTCCTTATCTTTTTTACCATTTCAATAACCATAGCTTCTTCCAGGTAGTTGCCTGTAATGGTTGATGTTCTTTTATAATAGGCTTGTTTTGTTTTGCCAAACAGCTTACAAAGTTGTTGAACCCCTACTTTGGGTGCTACTTCTTTGAGTTTTTCAACTGTTTGGCTCCAGACTTTTTTTCAAGGTCAAGGTTATAGTCTTCCTTGGCGATTTCTACCATTATTTTGTATGCCTTGCCTTTTAAGTTGCTCAGTTTTAAATCTTCTTCTAGCTGTGTAATTCTTGCTTTTAGCTGTAAAATATCTTCAGAATCATTGTTCATTTCTTTCAATATTGGTATTGGGTCTAATCCAGCTAATTTACTAGGTTGTCCTGCAAAAATACGCATCCATTCTAAGATACCTGATTTGCTCTTTATCCCATAAATCTTTCTGGCTTGCTCTTTGGTGTATTTACCTGAAAGAACTTCTGTTACTATTCTTCGTTTACTCTGTTCACTTAGTGCTTTACTCTTTTTCATTTTTGTCCTGTTTTAGGTTGACTTTTTATTATTATTTTAGTCAACCTATTTCAGGACGTGACCCTCCGAAAACAGACAATTTTCAATCCCGAAAGCTCGGGATTGGTTTTGGGTGTTTTCGGAGTGGACTCATTATTGGATATTTAAGTATTTTTCAGCAGACTCAAGTAAATTTATCAACAATAACAAACCATCCTGTTATTTTTACGTTTCTCTAAAAAAGAAAGCTAACATGACTACTATTTTCCGATGCTTACTATTAGGTATATTACTTTCAGCGTGTACAACAGAGCCAACCGCTGACGAAATTTTAGCCAACGCCATTAAAGTACATGGTGGTGATAAAGTTTATAATTCAACTATTTCTTTTGATTTTAGAACTAAGCATTATAAAGGGAATTATACGAATGGCAGCTATCAGCTAGCTAGGCATTTTTCGGATTCATTGGGTAATAAATACATAGATATTTTAACCAACGATGGTTTTAAACGAACCATAAACGACTCATTGGTAAATATTACAGAAGAATGGATTGGTAAATATTCAAGTTCTATTAATGCTGTTTTCTACTTTTTTAGGTTGCCTTTTAACCTAAAAGATGAAGCTGTTATTCTCTCTTATTTAGGACAAGGAGTGATAGATGGAACCAATTACTATAAACTAAAAGTAACCTTTGCTGAAGAAGGTGGTGGAGAAGATTTTGATGATGTATTTGTGTATTGGTTTAATACAAAAACTTATACACTAGACTACCTAGCTTACGAGTATGCTACTGATGGAGGTGGGAAACGGTTTCGTAAGACCTTTAACCAACGAGATGAAAATGGCTGGCTGATTAATGACTACATCAATTACAAACCCTATGACCTAAAAGTTAACATTGCCGACTACGATAAATATTACGAAGAAAATGGCTTTAAGAAACTATCAGAAATAGTAAATAAAAATGTTAAAGTAAGCTACAACTAAATAGTGCCTGTCTATAAACTTTTTACTTTCTAAATCAGACATCGAGTTTATAGGCAGACACTAAATATACTATATTTTAAAACCTGATACTTCTCATTGTTAAGGGCTAGGGATGGGTTTAATTTTGAGGTTAACTTTATTTCAACTCCATTGGCCAAGCCGCAGCATACTACTCATTCATTTTCGTTAGAACGAAAACAAATCGTTGACTTTCTAAGCATAGCTAAAAAAAAACATACCGCAAGTGTAATGATGGATTTTAACATCACAGGTATGCGTAACGAACTTCGGAAAGGAAGGAGGATTACTAAAAGGCATGCGTCTCTAACAGGTTATTTGCTTTATTGTTTTGCTCAAGCTGTAGCGTCTAATAAAATGGTGCAAGCCTATCGAAAGGGCAATAAACTAATTGTATTTAACGATGTAGATGTTTCCACCATGGTAGAACGTACCGTAAATGGTGTTGCTGTCCCTGTTAGCTATATTCTCAGAAAAGCTAATACTAAATCTGTATTTGAAATCTCTGAAGAAATAAGAAATGCAACGACAGGAGACAGCACTGATTTGATTGATAGCAAAGAAATGCAGCATAAGAAAAGGTTTATAGGTGTTATTAAAAGAGTTGGTTTTTTAAGAAGATGGTTTTTAAAACGCATGTTCAAAGACCCATTTTTAAAGAAAAAATATAATGGAACCGTTGGGTTTTCGTCTATGGGAATGTTTAGTTATGAACTTTCGGGTTGGGTGGTACCCATTACACCTCAAGTACTAAGTGCAATGGTTGGCGGTATAAGAGAGGTGCCAGGAATTATTGATGGAGAAATAACAACCTGTGAAATGGCATGCATTACCATTTCGATGGATCATGATATACTAGATGGAGCACAAACGGCTAGATTTATAGAAAAATTTAGAAAATTACTGATTGGTGGCATTAATTATGAAGGTAAGCTAGAAACAAATAAAATGCCCCAATTAGCAACTTGTTAATGGCTCGAAAAGCATTTATAAATACAAAGCCCATTAATAACTAACGGCATTGCAATACGTAATTAAAAATGGCACTACCACAAAAGTTAGTGGAGCATTATTTAAATGATTGATTGAACACTACTAAAAATATTTTTGTGTAGAACAGGCAGAAAACATAGCATCATATAAGCGATTTATTTTAAAAAGTCTAATAGATTAAACATTCAGTTATTATTACATTGGCTTCTTCAATCATTATTAAAAAAAACAGTAAAATCTTAAATAATTATGGATAATAAAACATTTATACCAGCAAAAGCATATAATTTAAAGGAATCAGTAAAATTTGCAGAAGGGGGCGTTGTTTCTAAACAATTTATTAAAAATAAAGGTGGGAATATCACTTTTTTCGCTTTTGATGTAGGCGAAGGATTAAGTGAACATACTGCACCTTTTGATGCGGTTGTTCAAATTATTGAAGGCAAGGCGGAAGTTATAATTGATGGAAAAAAGAACATTGTTTCTGAAGGGGAGTTAATTATTATGCCAGCAAATATTTCACATGCATTATATGCCAAAGAATCATTTAAAATGTGTTTGATAATGTTAAAGGGTTAATAAACTCATAGAGCTGCCTTCTTTTGTTTTTAACCTAGACTTATGCGATAGGCTTCGTTATGAGGCTCAACCGAGTACAAAATCTCTCATTAATCTATCTTTTTTTGATATAGAGGGCTGAAACCATGAACCCTAACGTTTATACTTTCAGACTGGCTTTAAGTGTTGAGTTTATTTTTGAATGTTACTTATAGTCTTTGATTTATAGTCAACATTTCCTCAAGTTTGCATTCGTGGAAATAAAGTCTAAAATAGGAAATCGCATCAAAAAATTAAGAGCTGTCAAGCAGATGTCTCAAAAGGATTTAGCTTATGCATCAGATTTAGACAGAAGCTACATTGCAAGTGTTGAAAACGGTCAAAGAAATATTTCGATTGTTAATATTGAAAAAATTTCTTTAGCACTTGGAGTTGATTTAAAGGATTTTTTTAATACAATTAGTTTTGAGAACATTACAGAAAATAAAAACTGACATTGACACAAGAATTACTAACTGTGTTGCTAATCCAATTACTCTTGTAGAAGCTTTGGGGATAATTAAGTTAGCCATTGAGGATGTAATCAAACATTCAGGTGCAAATGGAAAAAAATCACTTATAACTTCACAGCAATTAATCAATTTGCTACACGAGGTTGTGAAATCCTCTCTGATAGGTGAAAATGTAAACCCTACTTTAATTCAGCCTCCTAGTGGACAATCAAGAGGGGAGAAGACTTTAGCTGGCTTTTTAAAATTTAAGAAACAAGATATTTGTGTTTTTCCAAATAACAAAACTCCGAGAGTTGAGCAAATAGATTTTAATGGTTTATATAATACAGGAACAACAGATGGCCATATGGAGAATTATTTTCTGAACACGTTCTATCAATAAATGTTCGAAGCCAATTAAGTAGTTTGTCAAAGAATATAGATACTATGTTTGAGAGAACTTTTGCTGAACCGCTTAATCTACATAGACGAGTGCCAAAAATGGTTTTGGGTGAAGTTTACTTAATTTCAGTGAGAGAATTAGATTCAACACAATTGGCTCTAAATAATGTTGTTTATAAACCTTTCACGAATTCAACTTCCAGCTATTTAGAGAAATATATTAAAGGATTCTCTGCATTAAATATGAGGGCAAGTCAAAGGGATGATGATTTTAAATATGAAAGAGTAGCTTTGATTATTGCCGATTTTTCGCAAAATCCTGTAAAAATTTACAATACTACACAGGATTTAATCAATGATAATATATTACCTGCTAATTCAATAGCTTCTATGAATAATTTGAATTACAATGGATTGACAAGAACATTGCTTGATATACACGACAAGCGTTTTGGTACAGGAATATTGACTTGATATTTTTCTATTAAAAATTCGTCAATTTTTATTTTGTCCGACAGGCTTTCTAAAATACTAATTTCTTCTTTTGAGAAGTTTGGAATTGTGAACTTTTCAATGAAATTCTTTTGATAGCAAGGGAAACCTCCTTGTATAGAAACACTCGTATTGCTAACGTAATAACCCATAACAATAGAGTTCAATATTTTCTGAACGACTAAAATATTTTCTTCTTTTGACATTTCGTGAGTCGAATCTTCAAATAATGTAGTTTTATTAGAATGGTCTCGGTCAAAATAAATACCGTAACCATTTGTATAATAAGCATCTTCCTCTGAAACAAATAAGAACCGTGGGTGTTTACTAAATGTTGGGGTTAATATTTTTTTTCCGAATCGTGTAATTCCTTGTGTTCTACCCCAAACATAAAAGGGAGAAAATACTTTTTTACCTTTTGGCTATTACGGTTCAAACTGTGCCACCTATATCGGTTTTACAGTGCCAGTGATTTCGGTTCAAACCGTGCCACTTAGTTGAGCAAAAGCTAACGGCATAACGGTTCAAACC
>JALSJD010000034.1 GCA_026989535.1 Cyclobacteriaceae bacterium | reverse complement strand
TAGGAATCTGTTGCTTGTGGTTCTAGTGTTTCAATAATATAACGGTTACGCCATTGGTTTACGGGCACTAAGTAATCACCAGTTTCTATTAAAACAGTTTCAAGGTGCATTTCAATTTCAACATTATAATGAGGATAATGGCCTTCGTAAGCCGTATTACGTGTTTGGTAGTTAGTTATATGGTACACTTCAACTTCAACCCTTCTTCTTTTTTTTACTGTATGAATTTGAATTCCATTTAACTCAAGCAACTCAATAATCTTCCATTGACTTCTAGGTATAACATAATAATCTGGTTTGGTTACTGTTATTTCTGGTTTGTAATGGTTGTAATAAGGAATTTTTTTTGCATAGGGTTTATCTCTATTATATTTTAACCTTGTTTTACCTGTTAATTCACTAATTGTCCTTTCGGCCTCGTAACCTTTAAAAATAATGGTGTCAGCTTTGGTCTTATCAAGCTCCCAAGTAATGGCAAATTCTGTTTGGGTTTTAACCGATTCCTTTGTTTTATTTCTAAGGCTAATTATTTTACCCGCATTTGCATTGGTAAATGATAGCAAACCAAGAATATAATTATAAGTAGCCTCTACTCGTAGCTCAAAGGTTTTAAGCATATGGGTTTCACTCATAAACCCGAGGGTATTAAAAAGTGTGGTGTAGCCTGAGCTATACCGAGGCTGATCGATAAATTTAGTATAGCCTTGGTCAGGAGTTTTCATTCCCCAAATATTTACATAGGGGGTCATTATAGCCCCAGCTTTTTCCATATACTTGTAATGGTATGGCAATAGTTCATCGGTCATAAACTCACTTAAAACACCACCCAATTTATCGAGTTGGGTAGGAATGGTGGTTGATACATATTGATAATCGGCTCCATTGCTTACGTGGGTATCTATAAAAACATCAGGGTCTAGCTCCTGAAATAGTTGAATAAAACTTCGGGCATTTTTAGTATCTGCCTTTATAAAATCTCTGTTGAGGTCGTAATTATTGGCATTGCCTCTAACCCCATATTCTTTAGGGCCTACTTGGTTAACTCGTGTGGTAGAATTACGGTTAAGCACCCCACCTATATTGTAAAAAGGGATGATTACCACCACTGTATTATCTAGTAGCTTATTTATTTTTTTATCCTCTACCAAATTCCGAGCAAGCATTTGCGATGCTTCTACACCATCTGGTTCACCAGGGTGGATGGCATTATTGACCAAGAGGAAGGCTTTGCCAGCTGCCTTTAACTTAGCAATATCAAACACCCCCGATTTAGAAATAATTACAATATGTAATGGATAACCCGAATCGGTCAAGCCTTTCTCTATTATTGTTATTTCCGAATATGCCTCTGCAAGGTTTTTGTAAAAATCAATGCCTTCTTCGTAGGTAGAGGTTTCTAAATGATTTGATTTTTCGTACACTGTTAATAGTCCTTGCCCAGTTAGAGGTAAAGAGCCTAACATAAATAATAAAAGAACCGTCATCCCTGCGCTTCTTGTCGTCATTCCTCCCGAGTACTTGGGAGGAATCCCTTTATGCATAGCACAATATTGATAGAGGTTCCTGCCTTCGCAGGAATGGCGATTAAGGTTACTCAAGCTCAAATTCTTTAATTTCTTCAAACGGGCTAAGGTTAGCATCATTAACCATTTTTTGATACGATGGCCACTCATTTTTAAAGAACTCATTGGTTTTAGATAACCAAGGAAGTAACTTATTTTTTGCGTGCATCATTGTTCTTGTTTGTGTGGGGCCTACATTGCTAAAAGAGCCTAGGTACATAAAATTTTTATAATAATAATCCATTATAGAAGGATGCTCTTCTGCTGTAATTCCTTGCTTTTCATTTTTAGGGCCTACCAGTTCATCCATCAGCACGTTAATGCTATCTTTGGTGGCATTGCTCACTTTTTTGAGCGAATCGTAGTCTTTTCCTTTCTCTTTCAGTTGTTTTAAAATGGCATCAATCACTTTTTTGCTATCCCTTAATTGCGCCATTGCATTAGAGGCTACTTCAATTTGCCCTTCAATTTCTTTACTGGCTTTATAATTAGCTTCTAACGTAGAATTCGAGATATTCAAGCGAGGGTCAAATTTTACGTTTATCATTGTAGAGTCTTTCTGATCCCCAAAATTCATCACAATTTTATAGGTGCCGGGCAGTACCCTAACACCACTACTTTCCCCTTTCTTTTTGTTGGGTGTTTTTCGAGATGGATAATTAATTCCTTTTTCATCCATTCGCCAATACATTCTAAACATTCCGTTTTTATTATACTTATTTTTAATGGTTCTGATAAGCTCGTTGTTTTTATTATACACCATAAAAGAGATGGTGTCATACGCAATTTTAGTGGTGTCTTTTTTCGTTTCTACAGGAGGGGGTGTCTTTTTCTTGCCTTTCTTTTTCTTCGATTTAGAAGGAGGTATTTCTTTTTTATCTTCTGGCTTAGTTACGGTATAAGTAATCATTGCACCTCTTTGCCTGTTTTTACCAATATAAATGGCATCACCAGCAAAACGAGTACCCGAAGGCTGCTGATTGGCCGTAATGTAAGCATCCGGTGCAGAATATACTTTTATGGTTTGGGTTAATACACCGATGCCTTGTTTTGCTAATTCTCTTAATGGGCGAATATCGTCCATCACCCAAGCTGCTCTGCCAAAGGTGCCAATCACTAAATCGTGCTCTCGTGGCTGTATTGCCAAATCCATTGTGGAAACAGAGGGATACCCATTAATCCATTTTGTCCAAGAACCTCCTTTGTTGATACTCACATAAAGACCGTGCTCCGTACCTAAGAAAAGCAAATTAGGTTCTTCAATATCTTGCACCATTGATAAGCTATAACCAAAGGTTTCATCTTGGGTTAGCATTTGTTTCCAAGTTTGACCATAGTTGGTGGTGTAGAATAAGTAAGGCTTAAAATCAAACTGACGGTAATTATTAACCACTACAAAAGCTTCGCCTGCATTATACTTAGAAGCTTTTATTTGTGGAATCCACGCATTTTTTGGAAGACCAACCATCTGGTTGCTCAAATTAGTCCAGCTTTTGCCCCCATCTCTAGTAATTTGCACATTGCCATCATCTGTACTGGCCCAAATTAATCCTTTTTCGATGGGGCTTGGCTCAATGGCTAAAATAGTGGTAAAATTTTCTGCTCCTGTGGCATCCATTGTAATGCCACCACTTAAGTATTGTTTTTGTTTTGTAGTATCATTTGTGGTAAGATCAGGAGAAATAATCTCCCACGAATCACCTTTATTAGTGCTTTTGTGCACAAATTGAGAACCAAAATAAATAGTAGCGTGGTCAAAAGGGTCTTGAGCAATGGCAGAGTTCCAATTAAAGCGTAGCTTTAAGTCTGGGTCGGGGTGAGTAGGGCGAATCATTTTGGTCAGGCCAGTAATCCGGTCAAACCTGCCTACATAACCCTGTTGGCTCATGGCGAAACCATATCGGTTATCGTCTAAATCGGGCATAGCATCAAAGCCATCACCAAACATTACTTCTTGCCAGTAGGAGTTTCGAATACCCCCCGATTTTAGCACATACCCAGGACCTACCCAGCTTCCATTATCTTGCATGCCACCATACACATTATACGGAAAAGCATTATCTACATTAATGTGGTAGTACTGTGCCACAGGAATATTTTCTGCAAAACGCCAGTTTTTACCCATATCTCGGGTAATATTAAGCCCTCCATCGTTGCCATCAATTATAAAATTTGGGTCGGTTGGGTGTACATAAAATGCGTGATGATCTGGATGGATTCCATTTTGCACGTATGAATCTGCCCAGCGCGTAAAGGTTTTACCGCCATCAATGCTCATATTTATATAAGTAAAAACAGAGTAAATTCTATTTTCATTAATGGGATCCACATAAATATCAGCATAATAAAAGGGGCGATTGCCAATGTTCTTTTGGTCGTTTATTTTCTTCCAGCTATCACCGCCATCATCCGAGCGGTACAACGCATTTTTCTTGGCTTCGATATGGGCATAAATTCGATTAGGGTTGCTTGGCGCAATGGCAATGCCAATTCTGCCAAGTTCGCCTTTGGGCAAACCTTCTTTATCTGTAAGCTTTTTCCAATTTTCACCACCATCGTGGGTAATGTATAACCCAGAGCCTGGTCCACCTGAGGTAAAAGTCCAAGGTTTACGTTCGTGTTCCCACATTGCTGCAATTAGTTTATTGGGGTTTTGAGGGTCAACCACTAAATCGCCTGCGCCAGTAGCAGTGTTTACTTTTAAAATATGTTTCCAGGTTTTGCCACCATCGGTGGTTTTAAAAACACCTCTTTCGGGGTGTTTGCCCCACGAAGAACCAATGGCGCCCACATACACAATGTCAGGGTTGTTTTTGTCAATAATAATGCGGTGAATATTTCTCGTTTTTTCGAGCCCCATTGATTTCCAATGCTTGCCACCATCTAAACTTTTATAAATGCCATAGCCGCCTGTAACACTATTTCGAGGGTTTCCTTCACCGGTGCCTGCCCACACAATGTCGGTATTTTGTTGGCAAACGGCTACAGCTCCTATGGAGAGTACCGCTACACTATCAAATACGGGTGTCCAAGCCACCCCTCCACTTTCTGATTTCCATAAACCACCAGAGGCGGTGCCTGCATACATAATTTGAGGGTTTTTATGCACCACATCCAGTGTGGTTACACGGCCACTCATACCACCAGGGCCAATATTACGTGGTTCAATGCCTTTGAGCAATTTCATATCGAGTTGCTGGCCTTGTAGGTTTAATGAAAAGAGAAAGGTTGCTATAAGCAAAATTCCTTTTTTGAGGAAAGTAAAAATAGGGCTCATAATAGAATGTATTTAATAAAACAAAAATACGATATTTTACAAACCCAATTAGAGTGATTTATATAGATGGTGATTGAGTTATTTGAAAAGAAGGTGTGGCAGAATCAGCAAGAATCGATTTTTAACTGTTAACGTTAATACAAAAACGTATGTTATGATTTGGGAATGAATTAGAACAGTAGCTTCTGCTTTTGCAGCATTCTGTTAAAAATGAACAGCATGCTACAAAAATTTAAATTAATAGAAAAACATGAAACCAGTCCAGAGACAAATTATTTGATAAAATAAAATACCCTGTAACAATCGCTAAAACAGTATAGGGGAATAGTACCCAACCCTTACGCTGTTTAGCGTAGCGTTCGCTAATAAACCACCCCAATGGCTCTACCTCGGGGTAGCTTATTAAGAGTTTGCTATGCAAACAAAATTATACACATTAACAAAATTGGGTTTAACTTTACCTATATTAGTGTCTGCCTATAAACCCGATAGCTATCCTGAGTCGGCTCTTTCCACCATTGGGCTGTGTC
>JALSJD010000033.1 GCA_026989535.1 Cyclobacteriaceae bacterium | reverse complement strand
TTTAACTGCTTTTTTCTTAATTTTTTTATCTCATATAGAGTTCGTTGGAGCCGCAAATTTTAAATTTAAACATATCTTTTTTTTTAATGCTGCTCGCAATTTAAGTTTTCTGGGGTTTGTTGTATTTGATTTCTTCTCTCCACAACCACAGCAGCTTAATATGCTTGTTTTGTACCAGGGGTTATCTGCCGGAATTGGCCTTTTAGTGGCCGTATTATTATTAAAATCAAGTATTTTATTGGGTTCTTCTTATTCTAAGTTTTGGATAAAAAAATTATTCCACTTTGGCAAGTATGTAGTTGGAACCAACCTTAGTACTATGATTTTTAAAAATACTGATCAATTAATGTTGGGATCAATTATGACAACCCAATCTGTGGCCGTTTACAGTACAGCTTTACGAATAAATAATTTTATAGATGCACCTGTTATGGGAATTTCGAACGTGTTTTATACGCATAGTTCTAACAAAGGCCAATCAAAATTTAAAGATATATATATAAATTCTGTTGGCATTATTATGAGCATAATAGTGCCTGCACTCGTAATTACCTTTCTATTTGCCGATACAATAATTTTTTTAATAGCAGGGCAAGACTATGTGGAGTCAGCAGGAATATTGAGAGTAACTATGTTATACAGTTTTTTTATTCCTTTTTCTCGCCAGTTTGGCACATTATTAGATTCTATCGGCAAGCCTCATATTAACCTTCGGCTTACCATAATTTCAAGTATTATTAACCTATTTTTTTCTTACCTAGGAATAATAAAATTTGGAGTTATTGGTGCGGCATACGGCACACTTCTAACCTACATCACTAGTTTTATTATTATTCAGGTTTATCTACATATTAATTACAAAATAGTAATAATTGATATATTTAAAGCAAGCATAAAAAATTATGCATGGCTTTTAAAGAATGTAATGCGCAAACTGGGTTGATTACCTAGCCTTTTCAATAGCTGCGAATAGCTCTTTAACATTATTTTTCCAAGTATGTGTTTTTGCAAAATCTATTCGGCTAGCGCTATCGTTATTATTTTGAGAGCAGGCTTTAGTGATGGCCTCAATGTAAGAATCTGCATCGCTGCATAAATAAACATAATCGCTAAAAAGTTTCATGGTTTCGGTTTGGGTTGCAACTACATTTTTACCCATGGCGAGGTATTCATCAATTTTTCTAGGGTAATTGCCAATTGTTAGCTCATTTAATTTTTGAGGGTTAATACAAACGTTAAAATGTGCAATATATGCTGCCAAAGAATCAACATCCTTGGGGCCAAGAAAATAAACGTTTGCTATCGTATGCAATTTCGAATTGCTAAATTCTGCATCCTCTGGGCCAACCAAAACAAACGAGTATTCGGGTAATTTTGTAGCCACATCAACCAGTAGGTTTATATCTAATCGGTCGCTATGAAGAACACCTACATATCCAATTATTGGTGCTTTTATTTTTTCTAAATCTTTGGGCATTGTAAAAGATTTGCTTGCATCAAATTGAGAAAAATCACACCCTTGGCCTATAAAAAAACTATTCTTATTATGTTTTTGAGCATATTGTGTTAAATAATTCGAATTAGAAACAACTAAATCGCTTCTTCTCATAGTTTCAGGTTCCAACCTGTTGCCATGCCGCTTAAAATAAGGCTGAAAATTCAAATAATCTCGAATATAGTAAATGTAGATACTTGGTTTTAGTAAATCGTATAAATACACGCCTCTAAAAAAATCATTATCGTTAAAAAAAATCACATCCTTAAAGCCTAATTTATTAATTGCTTCCTTAATATCTTTACTTAGTCTTTTATTATTTAAACGATTAAAAAAGTTAAACAAAGACACCATCTTAATCCAATTTATAGACTCTAGCAATACTGATGGTGTACAAACCCAAAGGTTCTCTTGCACTTGTTCAATTAACAGTTCACCTTTCCTAAAAACTTCCAGCCGATGTTGAATAATTTTGTTTTTCTTATCAAAGTATTTAGATTTTCTATCAAGTGCTCTATTAATATACAGCACTCTATTGGTTTTGGCCACTTCAATGGCCATATTTTTGCAATTGCTTCCAATATCAATATCCCACGATTGTAAACCAAAAAACACAAAATCGTTAGTAGAATTTAGTCTTCCCAAAGTCTCATTTTTATTATCCACAATAATTATATCCCAGTTTAATTTAAAAATTAATTTTCTATTGTCAAGGGGTTTGCATCTACCTAGTGTCTGTCCATAAAGTCCGCTACCTTCGTTATGCCTGCCTGACCGGCAAGGCAGGCTTGTCAAAAAAATACTCGATTACCCCTGTAAACTCCGCTTTTTTTGACTTCGCAAGCCTTGATAGCGAACTTTCTGAACTAGACACCGAGTTTATAGACGGGCTCTACCTAGTGTCTCTAAGGAAACACCTCATAATTAAAAATGTTTCTTATCGCATATTTTTATTTTTTCTAATCGCCTGATCCGCCAGTTGGCGGATCAACTCATAGAAACAAAAAAAACTTATCAATAATAATCCATTTTATAAAAAAAGACCTGTTTTCTTATAAACACTACCTAATATTGTTTATAATTTAGAACCAAAAATACATAAACAAAAAATGAGTAAAACAAGTAATAATTTTATACGCAGTTTGGTAATTGTATTTATTGCTATTGTTTACCTATTATTGTTTACAAAGATGATATTCTTATAATGCAATCAAATACTCTACTAGGCAATAAAAATATTTTTATTTTTTTGTTGATACTAATTGTTAGTTTAGGCTTCACACTTATAATTAGCAATTTAGAGTACAAGTTGAGTACTGTTATCGTGCTTGTTATTATAGGTAGCCCTATCCTTTTTTTAAGCATAAGTAATTCCAAGTGGGGTATTACAGTGCTAATTATATATTCCTACTTTTTATTTTTAATCTCAAGGTTATTACCTTTTCCTTTTCCAGGAGGAACAATAGTTGATTTTTTAGCCGCCATAATATTGTTTGGGATAATTATTAAACCAAGGAACTCTCTAAAAATCACCAAGAAAAAGCTAGATAACCCTATAACATATATGTTATTAGTTTATTCAGCTTATATTTTAATGGAGATATTCAACCCCAATTCTTTCACAGTTACTTCATCAGTAATTATTTTTAGGGGTGTATTGGCAACTTTGGTTATTTTTTTTCTTTTTGCGCATGTAATAAACTCCTTAAAAAGGCTTAATGCTTTTACTAATACATGGCTTTTTTTATCTCTTTTGGCAGGGCTATACGGTATATATCAAGAAATATTTGGATTTGCAGACTTTGAATGGACATTTATACATAGTGTGGATGGCATGTATAAAAGGCTTTATATTTGGGGTCATCTTCGAAAATTCTCCTTTTTGTCGGATGTTGCAGCATTTGGTTTATTAATGGCATTTTCTGTTGTTTTTGCTTCTATTATGCTCTTTAAACGCCACGCTAAAATTTACACGAGATTATATTTATTTATTATTATTGTTGTTTGTGGTGCTGCAATGGTTTTTTCAGGCACAAGAACAGCCTATGCAATAATACCTTTTGGGCTTTTTCTTTATTTTCTGCTAAATATTAATAATATCAAAATTTTAATTGCCGCTATATCCATTTTTGTTGTTTTTATTATCATATTATTTGGCCCATTCTATTCGGGGCCATTTAAAAGAATAAAGTCTGCTTTTAAGTCATCAGACGATCCTTCGATGAACGTTAGAGATGTAAACAGAAAAAGCATACAACCATATATTTGGTCTCACCCATTTGGTGGAGGGCTGTTTACAACTGGTATAGCAGGCAAAAAATATGCCCCTAGTCATCGATTAGCAGGGTTTCCTCCAGATAGCGGTTATTTAAAAGCAGCACTTGAAACAGGCTGGATAGGGCTAATGCTAATTTTAGTGCTTTATGGCATTATAACCTCGTACGGTGCTCAAGTATTTTTAAATTCTCATAATTCAAATTTAAAAATAATGGCTGCTGCATACACGTGTTCATTTTTTGCCATCTCAATTGGAAATTTAACGCAAGATGCAATGAACCAAAAGCCCATAGGTATTATTATTGTTGCAATATACTCCATACTACCAACACTGAAATTTCTAAACCATGAAACAATTTCAAATGATGTTTAAAATCGTATCTTTTATTATTTTGAGTACAACAATGAGTTGGGCACAAAATGTAGATTATAACTCCATAATACTTCCTGATGGAATTGAAGACATTGGAATTGGAGAAAAGCTCGTTCGTTTAGCCTGGAAAAACTACCCTGCCAATGAAGTAGCACAAAGAGAAGTGTTGAAAGCTAAACACAACATTGGTGTTGCAGGAAGTAACTGGCTTAATTCAATAACCATTTCTGGAAACTTAAATGAATTTAACATAGACCCAGCAGCTGCTCCTAATAATAATAATTTTTTTCCTAGGTATAATATAGGTATCAGAATGCCTCTCGGCATATTTATGGAGACCCCTAGAAAAATTAAAATCGCAAAAGAAGATTACAAAATAGCTGAATTAAACCTCAATCAAATGAAGTTAACTTTGCGCGCTGAAGTACTAAAACGATACCAAAACTACCTTAGTGCCAAAGAAGTATTAAAAATAGATTCTGAAGCTGAAAATGATGCATATAACAGCTATTTGTTAATTGAAAAGCAGTTTCAATCCGGAGAAGTTAATGTTAGCCAGTTTATGCAAACTTCAAAAATTTATAACGACCAAAGGGCTAAAAGAACAATTAGTGAAGCCAATTATGCTGTTAGTATTATAGAAATTGAAGAACTTGTAGGTGTGAGGTTGCAAGATGTTAGGTAAGTATTTGTAAATAGGGACTGGTACCTACTCAGCCAACAATAGCACCCGTAGTTGCTTGTGAGGATAGAATTTGTCGTTGGTTGTTTAGGGAGCCTCTATTTATTGAATTTCTGCTAGACATAGACAGATTCCGCATATTTCATTTCAGAAATTACGGAATGACGTTGTTTTTTTGGTTTAGGTTTAAACAAATGGCTCACCTAAAACACTCCTTCACGAAATGGAATGGGCAAAACAATGCTACTGATGCCAAAATAAACATCGATCCGACCGATGCTTCACCAATCCGTCTTTTGTCTGATTTAAACCGAATAAGCTAGTGTCGTGTCAACTCTCTATAGCCACCCCAAGCCTCTTTGGCTGCATTGGGGATTAATCAGGCTAAAATGGTTAAAACCATTTGTGTAAATTATAAATTTAACATAGCCCACGGTTTAAACCGTGGGCTATGTTAGCCTAAACCACAAAAACCGTTTTAACGGTTTTAAATGAGGAAATTCTTTCTGCAACAAGCGTGAACTTCTACCTTTTAATTGCTTAAGAATACTACTTACTGATAATTTTGGAGGATATTCAATATGCATATTACATGGTCTTTACTTACTACTCCTTTT
>JALSJD010000032.1 GCA_026989535.1 Cyclobacteriaceae bacterium | reverse complement strand
GGTCAATATAGGCAGAGACAGCGATTGTTGGGTTGATATTATTAAATTTTCGAATAGACATAAATAAAAGAGACAATGCAAAATGAATGAACAGACTATACCATTAATTCAATCCGATGCCGTACTTTTTGGCGTACTTGCGGCTATATTAGGTGTGATTTTTTACACAGGGCAACTAAAAACAAAGTTTTGGACTAAATTTTATGGCATCGTTCCTGCATTATTGCTGTGTTATTTTTTACCTTCCTTGCTCAACACCTTTGGTTTTATAGAAGATGCCGATGCCAAGAGTTTGTATTATGTTTCTTCGCGTTATTTATTGCCTGCCTCCTTGGTTTTGCTCACCCTTAGTGTGGATTTGAAAGGCATCTTTAGGTTAGGCCCTAAAGCCGTTATTATGTTTCTAACAGGAACTGCCGGCATTATGATTGGAGGACCAGTTGCCTTTATGGTGGTACGTGAGATTTTCCCTGATAGTTTTGCAGGGACTGCCGCCGATGAAATTTGGAAAGGCATGACAACTTTGGCAGGCTCTTGGATTGGCGGAGGAGCAAACCAAGCAGCCATGAAAGAAATTTACCACGTGTCAGATGCGGCATTTTCAAAAATGATTGCAGTGGATGTTATCTGGGCAAATATTTGGATGGGAACACTCTTGTTTATGAGCAAACGTGCTAAAAGCATTGATGCCAAAACTGGAGCCGATGTTTCGGCAATCGAACGCATAAAGCTCAAAATGGAAACTTTTCAAAGCGAAAATGCACGTAAATTCAACCTTAATGATTTAATGCTAATTGTTGCCGTTGCTTTTTCAGCAACAGCCGTTGGACACGCTTTTGCCAATTGGATTTCACCGCTTATCAAAGACAATTACCCAATCTTACATGAATATTATTCATTAGGAAGTCCGTTTTTCTGGCTAATCGTTATTTCAACAATGATAGGTGTGATTTTATCATTCACAAAAGCCCGCAAGTTGGAAGGAGGAGGCGCATCGGCTGTTGGCTCTGTTTTCATTTACATCCTGGTTGCAACCATCGGTTTAAAAATGGACATCATGAAAATATTCGATGACCCTGTGGTTTTTCTTATCGGAGGCATTTGGATTTCCATTCACGCCATTTTATTATTAGTGGTGGGTAAACTCATCAAAGCCCCCTTGTTTTTCCTCGCTGTTGGCTCCCAAGCCAATGTCGGCGGAGCCGCATCTGCTCCTGTTGTTGCTAGTGCATTTCATCCATCACTGGCTCCTGTTGGAGTACTTTTAGCTGTATTTGGTTACGCTATTGGGACCTACGGTGCATGGTTCACTGGTGTTTTGTTGCAAATGATCGCCCATTAAGAATTTACCCAAATCATGCAAACAAGAGATTGTTAATCTACGTGCCAGATAGCTGGTTTATTTATTAAACTAACTCCATTGAGTATCCAAAATGACGACTCCTAAATCAGTCGATTTAGAGTGTACTCTAAATTCTATAGACTCTTCATCCATAATTCTTAAGCACTCTGGATCCATAGCATGGGCTTTAAATTCGTAATCAGATGGTAATAATTTGAAGTCATTATATTTGATGGTAAATTCAAATACATGGTCTTTTATTTTTTTAGGTTTAGCTTGGTGATTATCTGAAATTGTTCCAAACACAGGAATATCTTTTCTTACAATACCAATAGTTAAACCCGGCGGCCTGTTATCTGGAGAAAAAACCTGAACCTTTACCGTTAAATTTTGGTTGGTGTCAATTAATGTGATTTCATCGTTATTGTCATTGAGCAACTTCATTGACATAACATGGTAATTACTCACATCCTTATCTCCAGTTACTTTTACTCCAGCCTTTTTCTTTTCGTAAAAACTTTGATATTCTTGTGAAACAGCAAAAGCATTGCCTTGTTTTTTGATTCTTCCATTTTCCAACCAAACAGCTTTCTTGCACATTTTTTGGACATGGTAAATACTGTGAGATACTAATAATAACGTGCCTCCATTTTTTAGATAGTCATCAATCCAAGCAATACATTTGCGCTGAAAATCAGTATCGCCAACAGCGAGCACCTCATCAGTAATAAGTAAATCTGGGTTGGTTACAGTAATTACAGAAAAGCCAAGACGAACCACCATTCCAGAAGAATAGTTTTTAACCGGTTGATCGATATATTTACCAATATCGGCAAACTTAATCATTTTATCCAGATTTTCTTCCAAATATTTTTCACCCATCCCTGCTAAAGCTGCTGACATTTTTAAGTTTTCTCTGCCTGTGTACTCAGGATGAAATCCTGAGCCTAGTTCGAGTAAAGCTCCTATTCTACCATTGACTTTTACCGTACCAGTAGTAGGATTTATAACTCCACTAATAATCTTTAATAGTGTACTTTTGCCAGCCCCGTTTCTGCCAATAATTGCAAAAGACTCTCCTGCCTTAATTTCTAAATCTATGTCTTTTAGTACAAAGGTTTGGTCGTATTTGTTTTTATTAAACAGTAGCGAAAATAATGATTTTAGCCTTTGTGTTCCTGTATCTATATCGGGGTAACTTTTGGAGATGTTTTGTGCTACTATTAAATTTCTCACTTTTTTATCAAGTTTTGTTTTATTAAGATTCATTATAATTATATTGCTAGTATAAATCCTTAAATTTTATTAAAATATGAAACTTTGCTAATTAACAGAACTCTAATAAGGTTCTTAACTTAATTCTAAATATTATTATGAATACTCAACCAATATTTCTAAAGTCATTAATTTTTATTGCTGTTACAATTTTTATAATCGCAGCCATATACAAATTTACATCAGTTGACAACTCTGAGCAAGTTACCGTTCCTACAGTACAAGTGGAGTCGAAGGCCAATTTCAAAAAAAGAACCAAACATGAAGATAAAGTAAAGAAAGCTACTCCTTTAGCTAAACCCAGCAATGACTTTGCCACATCTGATAATGCTGCATCTAACCCTGATGAAATTACTATAACACCAGAGATAAAGCAAAACCTACAACAACAGCGAGAAGCCAGTCAAAAGGCAATATATCAAGCACTGTTTTTCAAAACACCAGAAGACATTATTAAAGCCATTGACGCCGCAAGAAAACAAGGAAATACTGCTCAAGAGTCGGAATATATTGACTTATTGTTGACAAAATTCCCAGAATACAATCACTAACTGTTATTTATAGCACATATTCGGTAATTACGCCCTGTAATTTACCGAGTACTTTTTCCTTGTAATCGCTACACACCTGTTCACCACCTCACAGGCGGTAATAATTGTTTTAGTTATTACGCGCGGGTTTGTTGACGTGGTGATTATTTGAAGTCTACGAAGTTTTTTGCTAGTTTGTTAAATAGCTTTACCGACAAGTAAAGTATTAGGGTAAAAACCATGGTTAGTGTAAATAGGCTAAGCCACGGAAGGCTTTCTTGAGTTAGTATGGCTTTATGAATAAAGTTTATTGGTATGTATAATGGGTTAAATTGGATGAAATGTTGGTACTTTTCTGGGAGGATAGATTCTGAGTAAAGAATTGGAGTCAAAAAGAACCAGAGGGTCATGATTGTGCCGATTATTTGGTTGGTGTCTTTAATAAAAACCTGGATAGAGGAAAAAACAAAAGCAAGGCTTAGGGCAAATATATAAAGAGTAATAATAGGAAATACCAAGAACAAAATGCCCTGATGGTTAAACTCACCAGCAAAGAAAAACAAAATCATTAGAACAGCAATATAGCCTATTAAATTAATGATAAATATTGCAGAAACTGATGCTAAAACAGGAGTTTTGAAGTCCATATTTACTTTTCCAAGTAAATCAGAGTTTTCTTCTATGACTTTTATTGACTTAAGTACCGCTTCAGAAAATGTAATCCAAGGCCAAAAGCCGATGGCTAAGTAAACAATAAACTCTATATTTGGGTTTTCATGCACTCTTTGTTTGAAAATCACGCCAAAGACAAACCAATAAATCAACAAGGTAATAACGGGCTGAATATATGCCCAAGACATACCCGTTATATTACCTAAATACTTGCCTTTAAATTCTCTTTTAAAAAAGTAACTTAGCAGTTGTAAGTTATTAAAGATTGGTGCTTTTTTAATCAATATCTTTTAGTATGTCTGTGCTGTATTTTTGTTTAATAAAATCAAATATTTCTTTATCAATATTTATTGGATCCTGGGTTAACTCTAATAGCAATTCAGAAAACTTTTGGTTGCCTTTTTGTTTAACCAAGCCTTCTATGATGTATTTCTTTACCTCATCGAAGCTTAGTTGCTTACTGGGGTCAATTTTTATGATATTAACGATACTAAATCTTGAATTAAAATCAACCAAATCTTTTATGATGCCTGTGTTACTCTGATTATAAACAGACTCAGCTAATTCTTTATATTTTGGGTTATTATGAAATCCGTTCATTACCAAATTAAGCTCTACATCTGCTTGGTCTGCTAGATTTCTCATTGCATAATCTTTAAAACCAGTATTACTTGTCAGTATTGATGTTAAGATTTTTTCAGCCTTTGTGTATTGCTCCTGCTTGTTTTCGTCATTATAGACAACCGAAATCACCTGCAAATCTCTTGTCTCTTTTGTTACATAGACTGGCTTATTAGTGATGTATTTTTCATGAGCAAGCTCTTCAACTTCTTCTGGCTTTACGGAGTTTGTTATTACCTGTTTAAATTGTTTATACGCCTCAGTTAACTCAAGATAGTCTACATACTTTTTGTACTCTAGCAATTTAACCATAGAGCTTGAGTCCGCATCATCTTGCATAGCGGTGTTGAGCAACTCATTTTGGACATTTTGCTTAACGGCTTTTAAATCCAGTAAATTATTGAGCTTGGCATAGTTGACAATATGCTTCATCTTTAATAGCGTTAACAGAGTTTTGTCGACTCTTTTGACGGAGTTAAAAAATCCTGCTTGCTTGTCTTTGGGTATTTTGTAGGCAAAACCATCAAGATCATCAGTCGTAACACTTGTCCCTCCCTGAGAGACAAGTGTTGTGGTTGCCAGTAGCTGGGTGCTAAAAAGCAAATAAATCATCAATATAATATACTTTATCATGTCAATTAATAAACATTAACGCCTAAAAAGCCACAATAAACATTGGGAGCAAAGCACGTTGAGCTGTAAGTACTATCAGTTGTCGCTGAATGAATAAGGTTTAAATAGTAAGTTGTATTTTTAGCCAATTGACAATGCGTAGATGGGCTAAAACCCTCTGTCGACCAACTTAAGTCAGTCCCTGATTTACAAGCAGCTTGATTTAAGTGGGTATTAAAGTCTCCAGGACACTCACTTATTGCCCATGTTTGACCAAACGCAGATGGGCCTTCAAAACTAGTAATCGGAATTGATTGCAAAGTTCCCGTAAAATCGCCGTTACCACTATTAAACTCTGCAGCCACATATTCATTCTTATGAATTGCAAGTTTTATCTTCTGTCCTGAAACACCTGGCCAACCAGTAGCAGAAGTACCAGGAAACATGCCGATATATGTACCATCATAAGGCAGCCCTGGACCACCAAAATTAGCCAATATTGTTGTGTCCTCTATAATTGGCGATGGCGGCGGCGGTTGGCTAACGCAG
>JALSJD010000031.1 GCA_026989535.1 Cyclobacteriaceae bacterium | reverse complement strand
ACTCTGTGGTTAACTTTTAAAACCAGTAACCACAGAGCTACACAAAGTTAAAATGCAGAGTTTCACAGAGAAACACACCTAATAAAGATTACCATACTTGAAAATTAAGCAGATTCGCAAAAGAATCCACTCTCATTACATTACAAAATGACTTGCAAAAATAAAAAACTCCGTGCCACTTTGTGCTTCTTTGTGGTACTCTGTGGTTAACTTTCAAAATCAGTAACCACAGAGCAACACACTTAACCTGATTAATGAAGATTATTACACTTAAAAATTTAGCAACTTGGCAAAAGGTAGCAGGCTCATTAATGGCTATCTTATTGCTATCTATTCTTTTTGCTCCTCTCCCATCACCCTTATTTAATACCCCACATACCACCACTTTACACGCCAGCAACGGGCAATTATTAAGTGCATCCATTGCCAAAGATCAACAATGGCGGTTTCCATCGTCCGATTCCATTCCTTATAAATTTAAAACGGCCATTCAGATGTATGAAGATGAGTACTTTGACTACCATTTGGGGGTTAATCCGGTTTCTATTATTAGAGCTATTAGGCAAAATATAAGGGCAGGTAAAGTGGTAAGTGGTGGTAGCACACTTACCATGCAAACCATACGAATGGCTTATGGCAACAAGCCACGAACCTATGGGCAAAAAATAGTGGAGCTGCTAGCATCCATTAAAATGGAGTTATTATATAGCAAAGCAGAAATTCTAAAAACCTATGCAGATAATGCGCCCTTTGGAGGCAATATTGTAGGCATTAGTGCCGCCTCCTATCGCTATTTTGGCAGAGCTTCGCACCAACTTTCGTGGGCCGAAATTGCCTCTTTAGCAGTACTACCCAATAATCCTTCCTCTATTTACCCGGGCAAAAATGAAGCTATCTTTCTTACAAAACGTGATTTTTTACTCGAAAAACTACATAAAAAAGGCATTATTGATGATGATGAGTTGTTTTTAGCCAAGCAAGAGCCACTTCCACAAAAAGTAAAATCATTGCCAAACCAAGCTTTTCATTTGCTGCATCGAAAAATGAGTGAGGGTAAGTCGGGCATTGCCATACACTCCACTTTGGAGGCTAACCTGCAAAGCCGAGCCACACAAATATTAAATAGGTACAGCAAACAATGGGCAGGCAATCAAGTGCATAATGCCGCTGCCATCATACTAAAAATTAAAACCGGTGAAGTAAAAGCATACATAGGCAATTCAGCTAGCACAGGCGAACACGGCCAATATGTAGATATAATAACTTCTAAACGAAGCCCAGGTAGCTTGCTAAAACCCATTTTATACGCAGCTGCATTAGATGAAGGGCTTATTATGCCCAATCAATTACTGCCCGACATTCCTTTGTTTTACCGTGGCTTTTCGCCTAAAAACTTTGATGAAAAATTTAGAGGAGCCGTGCCTGCCAACCAAGCACTTACCAGTAGTTTAAATGTACCTTTTGTGCATTTACTCATCGTTTATGGGTACGAAAAATTTCATCAGAAATTACAAAAGATGGGAATGGCATCGCTTAACAAACCCGCCAGCCATTATGGGCTTTCGCTCATACTAGGTGGAGCCGAAACTACCTTGGATGAATTGACAAGTATGTATGCAGGTATGGCTCGCTCCTATCAAAATTTTGAACAGAGACCCTTAAAAAAAGGATATTCACAAAGAGATTATTTCCCTAATCGTACAGAACGTAACAAAGCGGCACCAGCCCAAGAATTGGAAGAATTTGGTAACCTCGCAGCCCCCTCTTTAGGCTTTGCCTTTAGGGCGATGCAAGCATTAAATCGGCCCGACCAAGAAGCGGGTTGGCAGCAATTTACATCAACTAAACGAATTGCGTGGAAAACCGGCACCAGTTTTGGATTTAGAGATGGCTGGGCCATTGGTATCACAAATACGCACGTGGTTGGGGTATGGCTAGGCAATGCCGATGGTG
Source organism: Cyclobacteriaceae bacterium (assembly GCA_026989535.1). Taxonomy (GTDB): domain Bacteria; phylum Bacteroidota; class Bacteroidia; order Cytophagales; family Cyclobacteriaceae; genus JAKISE01. The sequence continues at coordinate 28,479 of JALSJD010000031.1, read as the reverse complement.
AAGGCCGCCCGGGGCTTACAGGCGTGCAGGCAGCCGCTCCCTTATTATTTAAATTGATTGAGTTATTGCCAGGCTCCTCGAATTTTAATCAACCTTTTGGGGTCACTCATAAGATATGCAGGCTAAGTGGAATGCGAGCAGGCTCTATTTGTAACGAGATTTTTTTTATGCCCATCCCCTCGTACCTTGAGTCCACCCCTACTTGCTCGTATCATCAAATATTGCATCTAAACCAAGAGGAAACTTTACAAGTAAATAGCAATTGTTATGAAGTGGCTGGTATCAAAAAGGCTTCTTGGTTTGTTTTACCACCTGTGCAAGCTTGGTACTATCAAAAATATCATAGCAATTACAAAAAACAACCTCCATTTGCATCAGGCTGTCTTAGCGATAACCGGCCCAATCGATTTGAGCTAATTTACCCACGGCAATTTGCCAGGGTATTTATACCTGTTGAGCAGGATGGCCAAAGAGGTGCTGCCATTTTTGAAGCAGCACATCAAGACAAAGAAACCACCTTATTTTGGCACCTCGACAACACATACTTGGGCCTCACCGAGGGCACCCATCAAATGCGCATTAATGCGGAAAAAGGCATCCACCTATTAACTATTATTGATACAGATGGCAACGAGTTAAAGCGGAGGTTTGAAGTGATTAATTGAAAATTATTTTGAGTGCAATTGTTATTTGTTAATTGTTATTTGTTAATTCAAAACTATACTTTTGCACTTTGATATAATAAACCAGCTATGAGAGAAATTCAATTTAGGGAGGCATTAAGAGAAGCAATGCAAGAGGAGATGAGACGCGATGAGTCTGTTTTCTTGATGGGCGAAGAAGTAGCCGAGTATAATGGAGCTTATAAAGTAAGCCAAGGTATGCTCGATGAATTTACCGCAAAGCGAGTAATTGATACCCCCATAACTGAACTTGGTTTTGCAGGTTTAGGCGTTGGTGCAGCTATGAATGGCCTGCGACCTATCATCGAATTTATGACGTTCAATTTCTCCTTGGTAGCCATTGACCAAGTGATAAACTCAGCGGCTAAAATGCTCTTTATGAGTGGTGGTCAATTCCCGATACCCATGGTATTTAGAGGCCCTACGGGTAATGCCGGAATGTTATCGGCACAACACTCTCAAAATTTCGAAAACTGGTTTGCCAATACTCCTGGATTAAAAGTAGTGGTGCCTGCCAATCCGTACGATGCCAAGGGGCTTTTAAAATCATCCATTAGAGATAATGACCCTGTTATTTTTATGGAGTCGGAGTTAATGTATGGTGATAAAGGAGAAGTACCTGAAGGAGAATATTTGATTCCTATTGGCCAAGCCAGGGTGGTGCAAGAAGGCGCTGATGTTACGATTGTATCCTTTGGTAAAATATTAAAAGTGGCACAAGCCGCAGCAGACGAAATGGCAAAAAATGGCGTTTCGGCTGAAATTATAGATTTACGTACCGTGCGACCTATCGATTATAAAACCGTAGTAGAATCGGTTAAGAAAACCAACCGCTTGGTAATTGTAGAAGAAGCCTGGCCGGTAGCCTCTATTGCTTCTGAAATTGCCTACCATGTGCAAAAATATGCGTTTGATTATTTAGATGCACCTATCCAAAAAATTAACAGTATGGATGTGCCTTTGGGTTATGCACCAACTTTAATTGAAGCTGTACTACCCAATGTAAAGCGTACTCTTGAGGCTGTAGATGCAGTGATGTACCGGTAGAAACCAAAGCAAAGTATAGCTGTCGCAAGTTTCCACTTGTGCCTAATAAAAGTACGAAAGCAAGGCTCGGTTGAGCCTAGAGATTACCGAGTCTTACCTGCCCTCCGTACAACTTCGGGAGGCGGGCGCTCGGCAATGACGTTGGCCTCAAGCTACTAGTTATATAACCCTAATTTGGCACAAAAAAGACCACAGCAGGTTTTACTACTGTGGTCTTTTTTTATAATGATTTAAAAACATTTACTCTTTAAATGACCGTATATAGGTTATAACCATCCAACGCTCTTCTTCGTCCGAAATTTTCTTTTCGAAGGTAGGCATATCATCGCGACCGAAAGTTGTTTTATAAAACAATTCTCCATCAGTTTGCGCTTGAAACTCTTCTGTGCTAAAATCTCCACTGGCGGTATCAAGTTCAGCCGCTTTAGGGCCATCGCCCAACCCAGTTTTTCCGTGGCATGATTTGCAATACTTATCATACAATTCAGCTCCTATTTCCATTGCTTCATCATCTCCTGCCATAGGATTTTCCATACTTTTGTATTTTTCAGGAACTACCCAAGCATCTTGGTAATTTACTGCTGGCTTAAAGGCAAACAGTGCAAAGGCAACAAGCGCTAACGAGAATAGCGATACATTAAAAATTTTTCTTTTTTTCATAGTTTTACTCATTTAGTTTTAAATTAATTATTATTTATTTGTAATTTACATGCCAATTTTTCTTATCAGTAATACTTTATAAATCATATAAAATATCATCCCCCATACCACCACAACTAAGCTAAGAATGGCAATCAATAATGGAATGGGAACATTTGCACTAGAGGCCCATAATGATCTTTGGGCTGTCATATCGCTATAATGTGTAGGAACACCCCACTTTTTAACCTCTGAGGTTTCTACGGTTCCATAATCATCATTTTCTACAATACGAACAAGCAGCTTTACATAGCCTTCGGCTCCCCCAGGTAAATCATCAGGAAACTCAACGGAGGCCTTCCCATCTTTATCCGTAGCATTATAATCGCCTCCTATGGGCAACGGACTTAACGGGCGTTCTACAAGAAATTTAATTTTTACCTTTTTTTGCGGAATCTTATTTCCCGCTGAATCTGTTTCTGACACATAAGCCTGAATATACTTAACCGAATCTTTGATAAAATACTGCACATTTAAGTTTACTTTTTTAATAGTAACTTTCGCTTCTTTCGCTTTAAGCGTATCATTTTCGTTAACAACCGCATAATAAGTTGCAGTTTTTATACTTTCTGCCAACTCTCTTTGCTCTTTACTAAAGGTGTATATACCGGTTCCATCGGTAGTGGTTGTAACTGTTCCTAATAAATTAGTTGCTGCAATTTCCGTAGCATAAAGTGCCACTGTAACCCCTGCTGTAGGTTTGTAGCGTTTATCCTTTTTGGTTAACACCCTTACCGAAAGCTGATGTTTATTCAGGTTTTTAAAATGTTCGAGGTAAATACGTACAGGTACTTTTGAAGGATTCTGGAAATTTGCCAAACCTGTAACCCCTGATAGCATTATGGCTATAAATAGTGTTAGTATCGTTTTCATACCTCTTGTGGTTTAGGTTCAACTCCTTTTTTCATTTCCCATATCGGAATCACAGGAAGTATTCGTAACAGAAATGTAATAATTAATAAACAACCAGCAAACGAAGCAAAGGTAATTGCCCACTCTTCCCAACTGGGAACGTAATGCCGGTACGATTCATCAACATTTTGAATGGGTAAATAGGGATGCTGTAGTGATGGTATAACAATTAGAAATCGTTTAACCCAAGCCCCCAAAAGTGCCAGCATAGATATGATTAGCATAATAAATGGTTTTCTGCCCCAGGCAAAGCTTAAAACTATAATGGGCATAATTAACCCCAATATTTGCACTGCCCAGTACATACCAGCATATTTACCAACAAATAGCTCAATTATATGTTCGCCCTCTACACCCACCATTTTAAAGGCAGGCCCTAGGTATTCATTTATATTAAAATACAGGTAAACTAATGATAACAGCACTAGTAGCTTGCCCATTTTATCAAAAATCTTATCGGTAAGGTATTCTTTTAGGTTATAAGCATTACGTATAAAATACATAGCTACAACAATTACTGCTGCACCTGCCATTAAGGCACCAGATACAAAATAGGGTCCAAGGTTTGTACTATCCCAACCGGGCCGCCAAGTAGTAGAAAATAACCAGGAGGTAACCGTATGGATGGAAAATGCAATAGGCAACACAACTATTGATAATATTGTAATAATACTATGAAGTATTTTATATTGCTCGGGGCTTCCTTTCCAGTTTACAGAAAATACCCGGTAAAACCACTTTCTAAAGCCCGATACATGCGTTAATTTATCGCGGCATAGTGCCAAATCGGGGATTAGAGAAATGTAAAGCAATAGCATACTTATAACCAGGTAAGTTGAAATAATCATCACATCCCAAAGGATGGGTGATTGAATTCTACCGTGTATCAGCACATTAAGAAACCTATCGGGCCGCCCCATATCTACAATAATTATAATACTGGCACAAAAAATGGCTGCTATTGCAATTATTTCAGAAATGCGTGTTAATGGGATTGACCATGTTGCTTTAGATAATTTAAGCATTGAACTGATTAATGACCCTACCAGACTTATGGCAACAAAAAATACAAAATTTGATATATATACCCCCCAGGAGGTATAATCGCGCATAGAAGTTACTATTAAACCGTACCTTATTTGCCTATAATACGCAAACACCCCTATTAACAAAATAACAACTAGAATAATTACAAAGATGTTTCCTTTTCTCTTTTGTGATACTAAATGTGAAAGCAAATCTTTTTCAACCTTTTGGTTAAACTGCTCATCAGTAATATGTTCGTTTTTTACCATAATTTCTCTTTTTAACTTGGTTGCCCTTCGGGTGCTTCTTTAAATGGAAATGCTCTATCAACTGGTGGCAGGTAATATACATTGGGTTCGGTTCCAAGTTCTTCGTGGTACCGATAAGCTGCTTTATCACGAAGCAGAGTGCTTAATCGCACAGTTTCACTGCCATTGGTTACCGAGTCTGCAATTTTATCTCCAAAATATAATGCCCCGTTAGGGCAGGCTGTAATGCAGTGTGGCACTTTATCTTGGCGCAGCATATCTGGGCAAAAATCGCATTTTTCAACGGTGCCAATTTGGCTTGGAGTGCTTGTTTCGGGCGAATATGGGTGGTTCATTTTCTGATTTTTAGGTTCTCCCCAATTAAAAACACGGGCAGAATACGGGCAGGCAGCCATGCAAAATCTACAACCAATACAGCGTTCGTTGTCAACAAGTACAAGACCATCGGAGCGTTTATAAGTGGCTCCTACGGGGCAAACCTTCACACAGGGCGGGTTGTCGCAGTGAAAACACTTTTTGGGCATCCAATAAGGTGCCGATGCTTTATTATCCTGCATACGCAGTACTTTAATAAAGGGGCGGTCAGGGGTAAGCTGATGGTGGTGATCGCATGCTTTTACGCATTTTCGGGCATTTCGACACCGTGCCAAATCCACTACCATAACAAAATGTTTTCCAGGTATCCCCTCTCGAGCCTCTTTTGGAGGCATAGGTCGGTATGGTGCTTGTGGTAAAGCAGATTGGTCAACTTCAACAAGTGTACCATCCTGAGACAAAAGGGTAACTTTCTCCCCACTGTTGCCTGCTTGCTTGCACGATTGTGCCACCAGCCCAACGCCACCGATTGTACCTATTGCAGCAGGTACTGCTTTTGAAAAGAACTTTCTTCTTGATTGTTTGTTTTTATCATTTTTCATTTCATATATTTTTGATAACGATTTTGCCTAGTTAATGAAACTCTTTAACTTAAATACAAAAAAACTTGACACTAAATTTTAGTCTCTTTTGTGCTATTAAAGTATTAAATAGTTACTAAAAATAGTAAAGCAAACTATGTAATTTAACTACTAACTATTAAGATGGCATTTGCTCAATTTGTCTCAATAATCAAAGTTTGCCAAGCTAAATAGTATGATTTAAGTCATACTTAAATATGATAAAAGTTAATATTAAAAAAAACATAGTTGGTAAAAGTAGTGTGAAAAGCAGGTTATAGCTGAGCTTTATCAACGGTATCCCCTCCTAAAAACAGCTAGAAAAAGGTATTACTAAAAACGATAAAATTAAGATTACCAGCTTGTTATAAGCACTCTTATAATTTAATGTTAATACAGATGGGGTTAGCAAGGGTATATGTTAATACCAATAGCTATGGTATTCGGTACACAAACCTTCATCCCATCCGTTTTTTGGTTTTTTGGGATATATAAATTCAAACGAATCCATAATTGAAGCAAACTGTTCTTTTTTTTGGTTTCCATAAAGCACTATTTTATGGCATAAATTGCAGTCTTTAGGTATCACTTTTTGTCTTCGCTACTTGCTTACACACTTATGCCACCAACTCAACAAACACTATCAGATTTCTATATTGCAATAGGTATTGTCTTTGAGATAACTATCTCCTCGATTGTTTATTTTTTTCTTTGCCACATTACTCAATCAGAGCTTTGCCAATTTTATTTTAATTATCATAAAAATTACATACAGGTAATGAAACCATACTGCGGATAATAGGGTAATTAAGGTATAAACCATCCACAAAGGGGCATCTGTATCACCCAAACCACGTTGTTTTTCTTTAACCAACGGCACAGGTATGCCCCAATTTATTTCACCTCTGCTTTCAACAGTGCCATATACATCATCCTCTTCAATTTTTGCAACTATGGTTAAAACACCTAGAGTATCGCCCGGCATGTCAATAGGAAATTCAACCCTGACTATTCCGTTCTTGTCTGTTTTTTCATTGGCAAAATTGAGCAGGCTAAAAGTACCTTTTATGTATAATTTAATTTTAAGATTGTTTATGGGAGCAGCCTGAGTATTAGGATCAGCTGTTTTTGCTTCAATTTCTATAAATTTAATGGTGTCTTTCTGAAAAAAAGATACTTCCAAGCCTGCTTGTTTTACCGTTATTTTTCTTTTGGCATCTTTGAGCAAACTATTGCCTTCATATTCAACTACAAAAGCCATAAGGCCAGTAGAGTCCTTTGCTATTTTTGAATTATTAGCTAGTGCAAATATTGCTTGCCCATTTTCATCTGTTCGTATTTTAGCCAACAACACTTTTAACGTATCGCTAACACTGTAAAACGTTAAAACAGCATCGTTTAAAGGGATATATCTTTTTTCTTTAACCCTAAGCGTAGCAACAAGGGTTTCGATTTTAGTATCGCTTTTAAAATACGCTACACCAACCCGTGTGGTTTTCTTTTTTGCTTTTTGCGCAAACACATTGCCCATACCAAATAGTATAATCAGGCCGAGTATTAGTATATGTTTGCATAGGTTTTTCATTCAAAACTATATTTTATAAATCTTTCATCTTTTCAGATTCTTTTATTTCTGTTTCCTTCATTTTTTCCTTTACTATGCGCTTCAAAACCGTTTTTCTTAATTCTGCATAATTACCTTCGTCAGCTTTTACCACTGGTAAAATGGGCATAAACTTAGAGAACAGGAAAAACAACACGCAAAACAGGGCAACCCCTGCAAATGTTAAAAGCCATTCAATTATTGTTGGGGTATAGTGGATATATTCAGGCCTCATATCCTGCAAAGGAAGTAACGGGGCTTCCAGCGTAGGGATAATAATCAAGTATCGTTTAACCCAAAGTGCCAATACGGCAATTACAGAAACTGCCGTAATACTGTTAATGTTTCTAAACTTAGGAATTAGAATAACTATGATGGGTAATACCACGCCAATAATGGCCGCAAAGAAAAACCACCACCAGTACTCATTGGGGTTAAAAAGCTTATAAAGTACTTCCATTTCCCAAGTTTCGGAGCCATACCAACTGGTTAAATATTCGCTAAAGGTAAAATAAGCGTAAAGTGCCCCTAAAATCATTAATATAATGCCGAGGTAATTAAAATGTATTTTAGTAATGTACGATTCCAGTTTATAGTATTTCCTAAATATCCATAATGCTATAATAAGCACCCCGGTACCTGAAAAAACAGCCGCAACCACAAAATAAGGGGCAAAAATAGTACTATGCCATCCAGGACGGAGGGTCATACCAAAAATCCAGGCTAAAACCGAGTGAACAAGGATGGCCAGAGGTATAATTATAGCCGACATAATATCAAGGCTACGGTCTAAATATCTGTTTTGCTTGGGGGTTCCATTAAACCCAATGGCTAAAATTGTGTATATTTTATTCCTCCATTTACTTTTAAACGGGTAGTCACGCAGGGCAGCTAAATCGCGAATAGATGCCAGGTAGAGGAAGATAATACTACCAATAAGGTAGGTGGTAATGGCCATTACATCCCAAATAATGGGCGATTGGATTCTGCCAAATAAAGCTAAATGGTGCAGCCTGTCTAAACGCCCCATACATAATAAAATATAGGCAGGGCCTATAAGGGTTGAAATAACCGTAATAATTTCTGCTATTCGTATTATGGGGGTTCGCCACTCTACCCTAAGCAAATGAAGAATACCCGAAATAAGTGCTCCGGCATAGCTAATACCAATAAAAAAAATAAAATTGGCTATAAATATTCCCCACACCACATTATCGCGCATACCGGTAACAATATGACCTTCAACAATTTGAACAATTAGCGCATAAAATCCACCTATTATAAAAACCGTTGCAATAGCCAGCCAGAAAATGCCCGGCTTGCTTACCTTTACCATTTGCGAGGCAAAATAATCTAGCATTTTAGCAGATTTTGGATTGAGGTTCATAGGTTGGCTAGTGCTTTTTAACTATTGATTTTTTATAAAACTCTACCTGTTCATCAGTTAGGTTATTAAATCCTTTTTCATAATCAAACAGCCTATCTACCGGTGGCAAATAATACACATTGGGTTCTGTGCCCAACTCGGCCATAAAATGATAGCCGGCACGGTCGTGGATTAATTCGCTAAACCGAAATGATTCTGTTCCGTTGGATACAATGTCTTCTTTTTTATTGCCGAAAAATATTACCCCATTTGGGCAGCCGCTCACACAATCGGGCAGTTTGCCTTGGCGTATCATATCGGGGCAAAAATCGCATTTGCCTACCGTACCTACCTTATGTGGGGTACTTGTTTCGGGCGAGTATTCTCTATCGGCAAAATTGGTTTCTTTAGGCTCTTTCCATTGAAAAACTCTGGATGAGTACGGGCAGGCCGTCATACAAAATTTACAGCCTATGCAACGCTCGTTATCAACAAGCACAAGGCCATCGGTACGCTTATAAGTTGCCCCAACCGGGCATACTTTTACACAAGGCGGTTGGTTGCAATGAAAACAAGGTTTAGGAAACCAATAGGGTGCAGTATCGCTGCTATCCTGCATTAAAAACACTTTTATCCACTCATCTTCGGGCGGCAAATCATGCATTTTTTGGCATTTGGTAACGCATTTTCTAGCATTTTTACACCTAGAAAGATCAATGACCATCACAAATTGTTTTCCGGGTATTCCTTTACGAGCTTCGGCAGGAGAAACAGGCTGCATCGAAGATTTGTTAACCTCTACAAGTTGGCCGTCTGGGGTTAAGAGTGATACCTTCTCCTCCTCCTCGGTAGTGTTGCACGATTGCGCTACCAGTCCAACACCCCCTATTGCGCCTAGTGCGGCAGGTACTGTTTTAGAAATAAACTTTCTCCTCGACTGTTTGTTTTTTCCTTTTTCCATTTCATTATATTATGGCAAAGCTTTTTAATTTACCTAACACTTAATAAAACCGAATGTCAAAATGCTATTTAGTGTCTCTAAGAGAACAGACGATTTTTGTCAAACAGGATTATTTTGGATGAGGTTTTTATCCCGAAATTCTTCGAGATGAAAAGGTCGCCAAAAGAAATTGTTTCAATTTCGATGTGTTTTCTTAGAGGCACTATTTATAATAAAATACAGTTTATTGAGTCCACTCCGAAAACACCTAAAACCAATCCCGCCAACCTGGCGGATGGGCATCTTTTCACCTTTTTCAATCCGTTGATACCCAGGCATCAACGAATCTCAAAAAATGAAAATCTACTCCAAAATAACTCTTTTTTGAAAATTGTCTGTTTTCGGAGTGGACTCTTTATTATAAATTTAAATCAATAATCAAGGTTTATGAGCCTAAATAATATGATTAACGTCATACAAATTTGTGATTATAATCAAAAGAAAGTTAATGCAGGTAGAGGTAATCTTAGGAGATAAGTTGGAAATTAGCCAGTTAAGCGACATATTCTTTCGAAAAATAATAATTAACAATATTTATTTTCCATCATTTAACAATGGTGTTGAGTGGTCTCAATACAAATATCGATGGCATTCGGTACACAAATCTTCATCCCATCCGTCTTTTAGTTTTTTAGGATGTATAAATTCAAGTGCACCTTTAATAGAGGAATACTGCTCTTTTCCGGGATTGCCCTGTAGTACTATGGTATGGCATAAATCGCAGTCTTTAGATATTACTTTCCCGTCTTCACTTTTATGATTATCGTCATGGCATCTAAAGCATCCATTATAGGTTACATGACCAATATGGCTTTCATACTCATCCCAACTCACCCCCATTGCCGGGAATATATTTTGTGAAAACTCGCCTATCATTCCTTCTATGGCTTTGTCAATATCAGCTTCTCTAGTTTTAAGAGTTTGAGGCATATTTTCTGCATAAAACTCTTTTGTATAGCTTTTAATGGTGTGAATGGCTGTGTCTTTATTGGTATAAGGGTCTTTAAACAAATCCATAGCAACCTTTTTTATAAACGGAAGGTCTTTAGGGATATCTCCTGCAGTAATGGCGTGATCGATAAATTCCTGTGGCGTATAATAATGATGCGAAGGCCTGTTATGACAATCCATACAGTCCATATCTCTGATTACAGCCTTAGCCATTTTTTTTTCACTAAGCGGTTTATCAACATCTTCATACAGCGTAACTTCACCAGTTTCAAGATTTGTATATTTAATCCAGGGAATAACTTTTCTATTATCTCGCTTAGGAATATATTCTATTTTTACATTGGGGTTAATATGCCAATGTATCCCTTCAGAAAGCCCTAGGGCACTATGTTCTGCACCTATTTTCATTTTAAGAATAATGTTCCATTCCGTATTTAGGCTATCAGAAAGAAAATGCTTTGTTTGACGCAATTGTCGTGAGTAAAACTTCTCTGGCCAATGGCATTTTTCACATGTTTCCCGGGCCGGTCTCAGGTTGTGTATGGGTGTTTCTATGGGTCGGTTAAAATCATCGGTTAAAACAGCATACACCTGCCTTAATCCTGATAACTTAGATCTAACATACCAGTCGGCTCCCGTGCCTACATGGCACTCGACACACCTTACTCTGGCATGAGGAGAATTTTGATAGGCAACGTATTCGGGCTCCATAACCTCATGGCATAATGTGCCACAAAACTCATTTGACTCGGTATAATGAAATGCCTCGTAACTACCAATAGAGGAAAGAATAACCAGTACTATAGTGCCCACACTAAAAATAAGAATGGCATTTCTGTATTTTGATATATTTAAATCGATAACTGGCCAGCCTTTTTTAATATACTCAAGTTCACGTTTTTTCCTTCGCTTTATTTCAATTATCATCCCTATTGGTATAATAATTAAGCCGACTACTAAAAACCCTGGGATGATAATATAAGTAAAGAGTCCTACATAAGAGCTTGTGCTTTCGTACAAATACCCTACTATGCTAAAGGTTAAAATCATAAACAAGCTTATGCCCGCTATAATTGTTCCTATAAAAGAAATAAGGTTATAATAAGATTTCGGGAGTTTCATAAATGCTGGTTTAAATTAGTTTTTAGCACAATCTTCATAATTAAGCTTTTTGTTACTGCGAGCCAAGTGAGACAGCATGTTCTGCTTACCCCTAATTTTTCCTAATTTTTATCAAATATCAAATATTAGCAACCATGTTAATATGACTTATATCATGTCGTATATTGTTTTAAATCAGACACTAAGCTTATAGGCATATATAATTAGTGCTTGTCTATAAACTCCAATAAACAATATTCAAATAATAAATAAATCTCGAAAACGAAAGTACCTACTCAGCCAACAATAGCACCTCGTAGCTGCTGTGAGGATAGAATTTGTCGTTGGCTGTTCATTGAATTTCTGCTAGACATAGACAGATTCCGCATATTTCTTCCATTTCATTTCAGAAATTACGGAATGACGTTGTTTTTTTGGTTTAGGTTTAAACAAATGGCTGGGTAGGTACAAACGAAAACATCAAACCATGTAAGTGTTTGGTGTTTAGGTGATTGAAATTTCAAATTTCAGCCAGGTCGGCAGACAGGTATTTATTATTTGAATATTGTCATTTGTTATTTCTAAAAATATTGACTTTATAGACAGACTCTAATTATGCTTCTTATCTAAAAAAAACAGCCCTTTGATTAGTCCGAGTTCAACTACCTTTATTAGTTACGAATCCGTTTTGTATAGTATAAAGAAACTCCAATAGAAATTATTGCAAATACTAAAAATGCAATGACCCTGTTGCCAACACTCATCTGGTTTAAATCGATAAAGAACAAATGCCCTGCGGTAACCAAAATTGTTAAAACAGATAAATAACGATACTTACTATTACGAAGCAATATACTAAGAAGAAAGAATCCGAATGCTGTTGCTGTCCAGGCCAAGGTTACATAATGAGCAGGTAAAGCTTGGTTTAGGCTATGTAAAATCATAAAGAATGCTGCCAACAAATATATGTATCTAAAAATATTGGTTTGCAGAGTTAGTCGTTCTTTTTGCCAGTTTAAGATTCGTGCGGTACCCAAAGCTGTAAATGAAAAAGCAAAATTAATAAGGTTAACAGGCTCGGAGGTTATTAGATAAACAAGTAATATAAAAACAAACAGAAGTGAATTGGCAACTACTATAATTTTAGACCTAAACCATAAGGCCATAGACACTACCAAAAAACTTTGTAATGCTAGAAGAAAATAGGCATAAGGCAACCCAAAGTAACCATAAACAGCAATGCTAAATGCAGTAAACCCAAAACAAGCATACGTTGCTGGAGCAAAACTTCTGTTCGATTTTAGTTTTAAAATTACAGCAAATAAAATACAGAATAATGCAATGCCACTAAAAATAAATACATAGCTTTCTTTATAAAAAGAAGGAATCATTATAAGTAACAGTAATAAAAACCACAAGGCGTTCCATATAGAGATTGAGATTAAAGCAGCGTTAGACGCTAGTTTTTTCTTTGGAATAAAAATTGAGAATGCATAAATAATTGCATACACGGATAGGAATATAATGCTGTATTGGGGCAATTCAACTAACCTCATTTGATGCCCCATAATTGGGTTGCCAAATAACCACATTAGATGGGCAAGGTAAACCATAAACAAAGAAAAAACATACAGTTTCCACCACAATTTATAGTAGAAAAGCGCATAAGAACCCAGCGCTGTTAGTATAAGAGCTAAAAAAGTAATGTAGGCAGAATCGCTGAATACAGCCGTTGTTATGCTTAGAAATACTGCAATAACTCCAAAAAATTCGGAATTTTCCCGAATGGCATTATAAAATTGAATTATAACAACCATTAATAGAACAAAAAGAATAATTTCTTTTCGTGCTATTAATGGTTGCTCTACAAAAAAGTGTAGCCTTACTATGATATAGTACAAGAGCAATGGGGTACTTATTTTAAGCACGTTTGCCAAAATAGGGAATTGTTTTTGCGAAAAATAAGAAAATGCAAAAAGCAACAAAGTAAGAAGGATGGCAACAAATTTAGACAAAACTAAGTAGCCTAGGCTTTCTGTGTATGACATTAAAAATACAATGCCAAATAAGAATACAATACCGCCAAGCCAGGCTAGGCCATACTCTACGATTTTAGATTCTGCCCTTTCTGCTGTTAACCCTTCTTCTAATTTAGTCTTTGTTATTTCACTTTGCCACTCAACTCTAAGAATCGACTCTATTTTACTGAGGCGTTTTTCAAGGGATTGGATTCTATGTAATAAAGTTTCTTTATTGGAGTTATTGTCATTTTGAGAAACTGACATGGCGAACTTTTATTAATAGCAAGAAAAATAGTAATTTACAATTTTTTTTGTGAAACATAAACTTATTAGGCGTAAAAAGCTAAACCCGATTAATAATTCTACCTTTATTGCACAAAAAAGGGGAGCTGTTGCCCCCCTTCTTTATACCTACTAGTAGCTAAGTGTTATACTACTCTGCTAGTGTGCGTACATAGTTAATAACCATCCATCGATCTTCTTCATCATCAATTTTCTTTTCAAAGTTTGGCATTTCGTCTCTGCCAATAATAGATTTGTAATAAAGCTCACCATCGGTTTGCGCTTGAACTTCCTCTGAAGTTAAATCTTTCATTTCTGTTTCAAGTTCTTTGGCTTTGCTTCCATCGCCAAAACCTTCTTTACCATGGCATGATTTACAATGTTGATCATAAAGCTCTTCGCCTATGCCATCTTCATCTGCACCGGCAAATTCATTTTCCATATTTTTATATTTCTCGGGCACTACCCATTTATCCTGCGGAACTGTAAATGCGACCATTGCTAATACAAATACAGCTACTAAGCCAAAAGTTAGAATTGAATTTAGTTTTGTTTTCATTTTACTAAAGTTTAAAGTGTACATTAAAATTGTTTGTTAAATTATGCTTTATTTCTACTATGATTTTTGCAAAAGATTTTGTTCTATTTTTTTTATTTTTAATACCTTGTAAATAGCAAGTATAAAATGATACCAAGCTCCGGCCAACACTACAAATACTGAAATAATCATCCATAATGGAGCTTCATCGCCAAATAACGTACGACCATTAGGTGCAATAGAGTAATCAACAATTGTGCCCCAATTATTTTTTGCAGATTTAGTTATGGTTCCATAATCATCATCATCGTCTATTTTTACAATTATATTAATAGCACCAAGCGAGTCTCCAGCTATGTCATTAGGAAATTCCATTATTCCTATACCCTTCTTTGTTTTAATTTTGCTTAAATAGAGTGTACTAAAGAGGCGCTCAACGCCAATGTTTAATTCTACTCCACTTATTGGCACTTTGCTTCCAATTGAATCTATTTCAAAGGTTGAAACGGTAATAAGTTTTATGGAATCAACTATATCAAAAGAAATATCGATGTTTAAATCCATAAATTTAATTTGTTTTTTTGCAGCTTTAAGCGAATCGGCACCATGATACATTGCCTTAATGATTGAGTAACCATGTTCGTCTTTTGGAAATAAATAGTTGGCTTCAATAATAAGTGTAGCTTCTCCGTTGGCATCTGTATAAAGAGAGGTAAGTACTTGTTCTTCTTCTAGGTTATATGTTGTAAGAAAAATTTCTGCATTTTTAATTCCTGCCATTTTTTTTCCGCTACCCTTAAAAAGTATGATTGAGATTTTCTTATTGCTGTTCGGGAGCTTCTCATAATACACTTTTAACCTTGTTTTTGTTTTTTTTTGGATATTTGTTGCCGCCATAGTTTTAGTAGGCACATAGCAAAAAAAGAATAAAAACAATAGGGGTGCAGATAAAATATATGTAGGTTTCATGTTTATTAATTTTATTATTTTTTCGACAACTTTCTTCTGGTTTTATAAAAAATAACAAGTTTATTTTCTCCCTTTTTTTCAAGCATTTCGCTTATGGGTATTATAGGTGCAAATTTTGATGCAACTATAAAAAAGAGAATAAAAGCAGAAATTCCAGCAATTGTTAAAGACCACTCTATCCAAGTGGCTGAATAATGAACCCAGCTTTCTCTAAAATCCTGCATAGGTAAATAGGGTGTTTCAAGTACAGGAACAATCATTAAATAGCGCATTACCCATAGCCCTGCCAGTACAAGTACCGATGTTAACACAATACTGTTAATACTCCTAAACCAAGGCAAGCCTATTATAATAGAGGGCAAAAAAGCAACCAAAAAAATGGCAATTGAAAAGTGAAACCCATACTGCGAAAAATCAAGGTATTTATCCAATAAACGATTGGCAGTTTCTTGTAAATTATACCAATCGGTTATGTACTGGCTAAAATAAAAATAACCATAAAATAAGGATAATATGACAAGTGCAAAACCTAAGTATAAAAAATGGTTGTCTGTAAATACTTTTTCTAATTTTTGGGTTTTTCTATAAATCCACATAATAATAATTAATAGTGCTATCCCCGAATAAACTGCCGATAATACAAAGAAAGGGGCCGTCATAGCACTATGCCACCCCACTTTTAGGTTCATCCCAAATAACCAGGCTAATAACGAATAGGCAATAATAGAAGTAGGAATAATAATGGCAGCCATTATATCAAGTGCCTGATTTAATAGTTTTGTTTGCTCGGGTGTATTTTGATACCCAAGTGCTAAAAATTTATACAGTTTTTTGCGCCATCCATATAAATTTAAGCTGTTACTATTATCTCTTAATAGGGCAAAGTCTTTAATGTATGTAAAGTATAAATACACAACACAAAAAATAAGGTCTGTTAAAATAGCGATTAAATCCCACGTAATAGGAGACTGAATTCTTGGGTATAGAAATAGGTTAAATAATCTCTCTGGGCGACCTAGGCATAGTAAAATGTAAATAGGTCCAACAATTAAAGAAAATACTGTTATCAGTTTTAAAATTCGTTGCAGTGGTTTTGCCCACTCTACTCGTGCTAAATGAAACACCCCAGCTATAAGTGCTCCGGCATAACTAAGCCCCAGTATAAACACAAAATTAACTATATACACTCCCCACACTACATTGTCTCTCATTCCAGTAATTAAATGACCTTCAATTACTTGTAAAACCAGTGCATATAGCCCAATACAAATTAAGACTGCCAGTACAAAAACTCTTATAAACCATTGTTTATTGGGCTTTTCAATAAAGGCTTTATTTTCTAAAAGTAGCTCGTTAGCTTTTACCTGCGCTTTCATCTATTAGGAGTTTTTAAGGTTTTGAAATCGAGTTCAATAAAATTTCTTTTTGTTCTTCAGATAATTTGCTAAATCCTCTTTCATACGGAAACATTCTGTTTACAGGAGGCAAATAATAAACATTTGGTTCTGTACCTAGTTCTTCGAGGTATCTGTAACCAACCCTTTCTTTTATTAACTCTTTAAATCTCAAGGTTTCTTCCCCATTGGTAACGGCATCTTCATTTTTATCGCCAAAGTAAATTGCCCCCATTGGGCAGCTTGATGCGCAGTAGGGCAACTTTCCTACCCGTGCTCTGTCTGGGCAAAAATCACATTTACTAACCGTTCCATGTTGCCCTGGCACCTGTGTTTCAGGCGAATAGCTAGGGTCGTTACTTGCATACGATTCTTTATCTGCCCAGTTTAGTATTCTGGCAGAGTATGGGCAAGCACTAATGCAGAACTTACAACCAATGCACCTATCGGCATCTACAAGTACTATATTATCGGTTCTTTTAAAGGTGGCTCCTACTGGGCATACTTTAACACAAGGTGGATTATCGCAATGAAAACAATTTTTAGGAAACCAAAAGGGCTCACTTTCCGGATTATCTTTCATTAAGTACACTTTCATCAGTTCCTGATCCGGCAAAAGGTCATGACCCTTCTGGCAACTTTCAACACATTTTCGGGCATTTTTGCACTTGGCAAGATCAATTACCATAACAAAAGAACGCCCTGGTATTCCTTTTCTAGCTTCAACACCTTTGGCAGGTACACAAGGGTTAATTTTACAGTCGGTTACAGGTTTTTCAACTTCTATTACAGTACCATCTGTAGTAAGCACTTTTATTTTTTCACCTTTGGTGGGAGGTTCTTCAAAAACATTTGCAGCCGCCAACCCTCCGGCAGCCGTTGCAACACCAATTTTTAGTCCTGCACTAAGAAATTTTCTTCTGGAGTTACCTTTTTTGTCTTTCATACTATCGTAATTAATATTATTGCCTACCAATTAAAAAAATGCAACTAAGCGACTGTAGCCTATTAACCCTTTATAATTAACACCATCTTTAGCTGACAATACACTAATATTGCCAAATACTGTTATCTGTCAGTAGTATTAAAAAAATACTTTAATTTTTCTACTATATTCAAACACACTTCAAAAATAGCAATGTTGTAAATACCTAGCTATGAGTTTACTCAATCTAATAAGTGATTAAAGTCACACTTGCACCTCACTCAAAACCCTCTTAAAATAACCACCGTTTGGCAATATTAAACAACCCCGAGGCAGAGCCATCGAACTATTAAATGGGCTATCGCCCTGCGGTTAAAGCCTCTAAGTTCAAAAACTATTCTCTGCTAAAATTTCATTTAACCAACACTCGCTTTATTTTAGCAGAATGCGAGAATTAATATCAACCCATTTTCCTTTTTTTAAGGAGCCAGAATTAGTTGATGCTATTTTAAATGTAGGGAAAGAAGTGACTATTAAAGAAGGTGAGCCTATTATTAGGGTAGGTGAGTTTATAAAAAGCACTCCGCTTATTACAGATGGTTTGCTTAAGGTAATTAGGCAAGACGATGATGGCCGAGAGATATTGCTCTACTATTTAACAGGGGGCAATACCTGCGTAATGACGGTTACTTGCTGTATGCACCAGGAAAAAAGTAAGATTAAGGCCATTGCCGAAAAAGACTCACGCATCATTCTAATTCCATTTCATTATATGGATGATTGGATGCGAAATTACAGAACTTGGCGAAATTTTATTTTACAAACTTACTCAGCTCGGTTCGAAGAAATGCTTGCCACCCTAGACCAAACCGCCTTTGAGAGCCTTGATACACGGCTTATAAAATACCTAAACGATAAAAAGCTCGTATTAGAAACAGATAAATTTACTATTACACACCAACAAATAGCGACTGAGCTAAATTCATCGAGAGAAGCGATTAGTAGGTTGCTTAAAAAGCTAGAAGGCCTTAAGGTGATTAAACTTGGACGTAATAAAATAAAGGTACTCAAAGATTTTAAATGAATCAATTATTAATTAAGCAAAAGATGCCAAAATTTATAACAAAGACACTAATAACTTTAGCAGTACTATTTTTTTTGTATTTTATTATAACTAAAATAACAGCTAGTGTGGTTGATAAAAAATATAACAAAATTGTTTTAAAGAGTCCATACAGCCCGTCAAAAAAAGCGGCAACAGTGTATAGCAGCTTGCCTTTTGTAGCAGACCTACACAGCGATGTGCTTTTATGGAATAGAGACATCACCAAAAGGCATAGCCACGGCCACGAAGACATACCTCGTATGATTGAAGCCAATATAGCGTTGCAGGCATTTACCATCGTAAGCAAAACGCCCAAAAACATGAATTATAAGGGCAATGATGATAAAACTGATAATATAACTATGTTAATGGTAGCCACAGGTCGCCCCCCGGCTACCTGGTTTAGCTTAAAAGAACGTGCCTTACAACAATGTAAAGAACTTTATAGTTTTAGTAAAGCATCGCAAGGTAAATTAAGGGTGATAACCAGCCAACACGAACTAAAAACCTATATTAATGATAGAAAAAAGAACCCCAGCCAAACAGCCGGCTATTTAGGTATTGAGGGCATGCAAGTGCTTGAAGGCGAACTGGCAAATGTGCAAGTAATGTACGATGCAGGCATACGTATGATGGCACCTACTCATTTCTTTGATAATAAATTGGGAGGTTCGGCTCACGGAATAAAAAAAGGAGGCCTTACCCCTTTTGGCAAGCAGGTAGTTAAGAAGATGGAAGAGTTAAACATGATTGTTGATTTAGCCCACGCCTCCCCTGCACTAATTAATGATGTGCTTAAAGTAGCAACAAAACCTCTCCTAGTTTCGCATACTGGGGTTAAAGGCACTTGCAATAGTGTACGTAATTTATCCGATGCACATATTAAAGGCATAGCCGCTACCGGAGGCCTTATTGGCATTGCGGTGTTTAAAGCAGCAGTTTGTGGAACCAATGCCAAAGCTACTGCCAAAGCCATTAAGTACACCACCGATTTAGTTGGCGTTAAATATGTAGCTATGGGCACCGATTTTGATGGAGCTATACCCGCCCATTTTGATGTTACGGGTTTTCCGTTAATTGTAGATGAACTACTTAAACTTGGCTATAGCAATACTGATATAGCCGCCATTATGGGGGGTAATATCAGAGACTTTATGTTGAATAATTTGCCTGAGTAATACATCAATCTGCTCCTTTATATATATCGTAAATAGTTATTTTAAATAGTTCAACTAATCTCATGAAAATAACTTTTAAGAGAATAATAGCAATTCTTATTTTAAGCCTAACCACGCTAGTTTCTGTAGCTCAATCCAACTTTTTATCCAATCAAAAAAAGTACAGTCGTGTGAGAACTGCTATTAAAGAGAAGAATCAAACAGTTGCAGGTAGGTTAAGTGAATATGGAATAGAATTAGGAAGCTTAAACATTTTGATAGTGGCATATAAGGCAGAAGGCCTGTTAAATTTATATGCTAAAAACAAAGCAGATAGCTCGTACAACTTATTAAATACATATTCCATTTGTGCGGAGTCGGGAGAACTAGGCCCTAAAAGGGAACAAGGAGACTATCAAGTGCCAGAAGGATTTTACTACATAGATCGGTTTAATCCAGCAAGTAGTTTTTACCTCTCCCTAGGTATAAACTATCCAAATAAATCAGATAAGTTAAAAAGCAGTGCACCCTATTTAGGAGGCGATATATTTATTCATGGCGACTGTGTAACTATTGGTTGCATTCCTATGACCGATGACAAAATCAAAGAAATTTACCTGTATGCCACCTATGCCAAACAACAAGGGCAAAAAAAGATTCCTGTTTACATTTTTCCCTTTAAAATGACGGATAAAAACTATAACAGGTACAAACAGGATTATAAAAATAATATTGAATTACTGGAGTTTTGGACAAATCTAAAAACAGGGCACGACCTATTTTTTACAGGAAATAAGGAGTTGAAATTTAGCGTAAACTCTGAGGGAGATTATGTTTTAGAAACTAATTAAAAAAAGTAGCATCTTGCATGTAAGAATATAACCAATGGAAAAAAAAGCTAACATTTTTGTAATCTGCGCACCCGAAATAAGCTCGATTTTACACAAAGAGATTAAAACCTTGGGCTTTTCAAATACCAAGGAGCATCGGTTAGGAGTTCAACTATTTGGCTCCCTCTCCGATTGTATGTACTTAAACTTACAGCTAAGAACTGCCAATAAAGTACTTTGGGAAGTAAGTAAACTGTATGCAGCAAACCCTGACCAATTATATAACAAAGCAATCAACATCGCTTGGGAAGAAGAAATTAACATTGATGGCTATTTTAATATCGATTCTTTTGTTAAAAACGACACCATTACCGATAGCCGATTTGCTAATTTAAAGTTAAAAGATGCCATTGTAGATAGGTTTATGAAAGCGCATAAAAAGCGACCAGATACTGGCCCTGAAAAAGATAAAACTCGCATTTATATGCATTGGGTAGAAACAGAGTGTATATTGTATTACGATACATCGGGTGGAGTTATTGCCAAGCATGGCTATCGAAAAATTCCGGGCAGTGCACCTATGTTAGAATCGCTAGCAGCTGCCGTAATAATGGTTTCTAAATGGGATTGCAAATCTCCTTTTATTAATCCCATGTGTGGCAGCGGCACCTTGGCCATTGAAGCAGCTCTTTTAGCCAGTAATACCGCTCCCGGTTTGTTTAGAGATAATTTTGGCTTTATGCATTTGGCCTCTTATCAAGAAACCCAATGGAATGAAATGTGCGAACGAGCACAAAAACAAATTAAGCCATGCGAAGCCAAAATATATGCTTCCGATATCTCGGAAGAAGCCATAAAAAATGCCAAGTTTAATGCCGAAGAAGCTCGAATGAATAAGTATATTGAGTTTACTGTTAGCGACTTTAGGCAATTAGATATAGCCAAAGAACCTGGTATTATCATCCTAAACCCTGAGTATGGAGAGCGGTTGGGTTATGAAGATGAACTTGTCGGCATTTATAAAGAAATAGGCGATTTATTTAAGCAAAAATGCCAAGGCTATACGGGCTATGTATTTACAGGCAACCGCATATTAGGCAAAAACATTGGCTTGCGCACCAAACGTAAAATACCGTTTTATAATGGCAGTATTGAGTGCCGCTTACTCGAATATGAGCTGTATCGTGGAACAAGAAAGGAATGAACTTCTTGATAGCACAAGCATTACACTCATACGTTATCTAATTTTTGTAGAAGTTTTATATGCAATTGCATGTTCTTTTTTGGTTGTTTTTATATACTACCACCCGAGCCTCCCCTCTTAGAAAGTGGATTTGGCAGTTTCTGTGGGATATTCATCATTTATTTTATACCTCCGAGTACAGACATAGTTGAAGAGGACATATTTGCATACCGAAGTGCCCAGTATTGCGGCACGCAAGCACGGTGGACGTGACTTTTCAAGTTGACGTAAATATTTTCAAAAATAACAAATACCAATAGTCAAATAACAAATAAATCTCAAGGTTCAATCACCTAAACACCAAACACTTGCATGGTTTAATGGGTTCGTTTTTGAGATTTAAGCCAGTCGGCCAGATAGGTATTTATTAGTTGATTTTTATTTATCGGGTTTATAGGCAAGCACTATTTAGATTAAAAATAAATAATCACTATATGATAAATATCATATATATTTTTATTAAAAAATCTCATTTTAAATGCCCATCAAATTATTTTATGCACATTATTAAATAAAACCAAGATGAAACCAGACAAACAAAACCTATACAGATTACCGTGGTCGATGAACGATAATGCCATTGGCTGGCTTGAAGTAACCGATATTTGTAACATCCATTGCCAGGGTTGCTACCGCCAGATTCTTGGTGAGGGGCATAAGCCATTAAAACAATTAAAAGAAGAGGTGATGTTTCTTAAAAAATGGCGGAATTGTGATGGTATCTCTTTAGCTGGTGGAGAACCAATCTTACATCCCAAAATCGTAGAATTAATTGCTTTTATAACTAATTTAGGTATGAAAAGCATGATTCTTTCTAATGGATATGCCTTAAACGAAGCCCTATTATGGAAATTAAAAAAAGCTGGGCTAACAGGGGTAAGTTTTCATATTGATTCTACTCAAATAAGGCCTGAATTTAAAAAAGAAAAAATAACCAGTGAGTTAGATGTAAACGAGCTAAGACTTAAGCTTGGCAGGCGTATGCGAAAGGTAGGGTTGTATGCCCATTTTGGAATTACTGTTACCAAAGATAATTTCAAAGAAATACCTGATTTTTTAAAATGGTCAATAGATAATATGGATTTAATAAATGGCATTACACTTATTATTTTTAGGGGATTGCCACTAGCTGACGGAATAGACTACTACAGCAAAGGAAAAAAAGTAGAAGTAAATAAAGAAAGTCTTGGATATACAATGAGCTATGAAGAGTCAAAAGAAGAAGGCATTATGGCGCAAGATGTGTATGCAAAAATTAAGGAATATTACCCAGATTATGATGCGGCAACTTACTTGGGAGGATCTGTAAATCATGATACCTATAAATGGCTGATAGGCAATATTATAGTTAACAGTAAAGGCAAAACATTTGGTGCTTATGGTAAAAAAACAGTTGAGTGGATTCAAACGGTGTATCACCTTTTTAAAGGGTCGTATATGGTATATGCTAAGAAAAGAATTGGTAAAAAAATCTTTCTAATGTCATTTCTAGATAAATCTGTTCGTAAAGCATTTATTAAGTTTATGAAATACGCATTACTCAACCCTGTAAGATTTTTCTATCCATTAAATTCTTTTGGCATAGGCATTGTGCAAGCACCCGACATGTTACCTGACGGAAGGGTGGAGATGTGCGATGACTGCCCTGATATGTGTGTATATGAAGGCAAACTCGTTAATTCGTGCAGGTTAGATGAGTATAGAAAATATGGGGAACTTTTAACCACTAAAATTGATTATGAAAAGAGCAAGGAAATGGCAAAAAAGAGAGCAACTCCTTTTGCTTTGCATGATAATTAGCGCCTGTCCATAAAGTCAATGTTTTCAGAAATAACAAATACCTGTCTGCCGACCTTTAGATTTACAGATAGGTATTTGATTTTTGTTTATTGAACCCGATAGCTATCCTTTATAGACAAACACTAATTAGTCTCTCTAATGTATAAAAATTTATGACATGGTTATTATAACCTCATTATGTAACTAAAATGCAACTATTTGCAAAAAAAACATAGCCACCCGTGTCAAGTCTCCAACCTGAATAACTATCGGGTTTCACAAAAAGTTATATGGGTTAAGTTACTACTTTGTAGTTCTTTGAGCCTTTTTATCTTCGCTACGCCTGCCTTGCCGACAAGGCAGGTTATGTTTTCTTAGAAACACTAAATAGTTACGTTAAAGCGAATCTATCACTGCTTTAAGTTTAGCTTGCACCTCAGAGGCAATACCTTCCAATTCTTTATTGCCAACACCTTGCATAGAGGCAATGGGGTCAACGGCAGAAACTTCTATTCCGTTTTCTACCTGTTGTACAATTACATTACAAGGCAGCATAACACCAATCTTGTTTTCTTGTTGATACGATTTATAGGCAAATTGCGGATTACAAGCACCTAATATTCTATAATTAGGTATTTCTACCTCTAATTTCTTTTTAAGCGTACCACTAAAATCTATTTCGGTTAATACGCCAAAGCCTTCTGCTTTTAATGCAGCTGTTACTTTATCTATTACAGCATCAAACCCAATAGCTGGGTCTCCTTGTATTGTTTTATTAAAATAGTAACTCATATTTATTTATTTTTCTTATTTACAAAATCATTTATAGTGCTACCAACCAAGCCCCCCAATAGCAAACCATAACCAGAGCTAATCGTGGGGTTTGAGGTAATTAAACAAGTACCTGTTTTGCAACCTACAAAATAATAATATAGGTACATTACCGTACTACCCAACAAGGCAAATATTGCAATTATTATATAGTTTTTAATCGTCATAGCAATAGTTAATAGAGGGCCATATCAAACTGTCTCCTGTATTTTCGGGTAATTTCATTTGCTTCTCCTAATATATGAAATATTGCCATTATTAATCGTCTTGCAAGCTCATTATGATATGTTTTATCAATAATAATAGATTTAATTAACAGCTCAATAGCAGGCTCAATCAATGTATTTATTAATAATTCTTGCACTTTTTTTAATAACTGCCTAGGTTGCCCATCTTTAAAGTCTAAAAAATCTAATTCTAAAAACTCTGCCAAGAGCAATAGCTCTTCTGCCTCTTCTAAGTGTTTAATTTCTTGCACTAAAAGCAGTACTTTATTGGGCTTAGCCCAAACCATTAGTTTGGCTAAGCCCAATCTTGCTTCAGTTAAACTACTATCTAAGGCAATTGCTCTTTCAAGCAAATCTATTCCTTTTTTTGTATTGCCATTGGCGATGTATTCAGATGCTTCCATAGCCATACCTTTTGCTTCGGAAGGCAATTTTTCTTCTAACCAATTTCTCATCTCCGACTCTGCCATTGCACCTGCCAAATCGGCAATTACCCTACCCTTATAAAACAGTTTTAAATTCGGTATGCCTTTTATACCCCACTCGGCTGCAATATCACTATGCTCTTCTGTATTAATTTTAACGAGCTTCCATTTATTCGAAGCCTCTTTGGCCAGTTTTTCTATTATTGGCTCTAAAAATTTACAAGGCTCGCACCAACTTGCCCAGTAATCAACTAATACAGGAATATGCATACTTTGTTCAAGCACATCCTGCTCAAAGTTTCTTAATTGATATGGGGCAGTTTTAGGCATTTATTTATTCGCAACTTTCGTTTGTTTCCAATTTAACGCTATACCAAGAACCGCCATTTACCGATTCAATACCAACCGATTTTAATTGGTTAGTGGCAATTCCACTGCGCATACCAGAGGCACAGCAGGTAATAACTGGCACATTTTTAATTTTAAGTTCATTAATAGATGCGGGTAGAGCATCTAACGGGATATTTTTTGACCCCGTTACATGTCCAGTATTAAATTCTCTGGGAGTTCTTACATCTATAATAATACCTCCCCTCGACATTAGCTCTTTTAAATCCTGACTTTCTTCTTGTTTGCCTAAAAACGATAACAGTCCCATAGTATTTGTTAAATGGTTTAAGTTTTGATTACAAAGTTGAACAGCGAAGCAGAACAAAACTGTGATAGCAGTTACACAGTTGTACACAATTGCGTAAATTATGCGATTTAGCACCTAAAGCACTCTTTTCGTAGTATTTTATTAGTGTTTTGCTGGTTGCCAATTGTGATTTTTAAAACATTTACTTTATAGGCAGGCACTAATTTGTGGTATAACTACTAACTTCGAGCGGACAGAAATTACCTAGTGTGTTAATTACTAACCTGTATAATTTATGAATCTTCGTGATGAGCATTTCAAGTGCCTGTTAATCAGGTACTCACGGAGAATTTTGGAACAGTTTGTCCCGATTTTTTTTCGGGAGAAGCGTACGCCAGCTGGCGTACGTTGAGTAGCAAAATTTGAGTAAAGCCTGTACCGTACTTTAGTCGGTATGCCTGGGTGATAATCAATTGGAATGTGTAATAGATTATTCATAAATTATACAGGCTAAATTGGTTTACTAAATTTTTGCTTAGATTTTTTCTTTGAACAAGGCAAAATTTGCAAGCATAGCAGCGTTACGGTTGAAAATTTTAACACAGTGCAAAGGAAAAAGATAGGAAAAATAGTGAATGAATTTAGTAATTAACACACTAGCTATCTCTAAAAAACTTAAAATTTAACAACAGTATCAAAAATACAATAATCGAAAGGTATCTATAATAATGAGCAACCCTATACAAAACATTTCTCTAATTACCGAATCTTCCTCAAGTTATAAAGATTTGGATAAAATGAATACGATAGACCTACTCTATAATATTAATCGAGAAGACGAAAAAATAACGAAAGCCGTAAACCTAGTTATACCAATGATTAATAATTTGGTAGAGCAGCTTGTGATAAAGTTTAATAACGGTGGGCGTCTTTTTTATATAGGAGCAGGCACCAGCGGTCGTTTAGGTGTTTTAGATGCTTCTGAAATACCCCCAACTTTTGGTGTTTCGCCTGGTTATATAATTGGGCTAATAGCTGGAGGAGATACTGCCTTACGCACAGCCGTTGAAAATGCGGAAGACGATACCAATCAAGCTTGGAAAGATTTAACGGCTTTTAACCCAACACCGAATGATACCTTGGTAGGCATTGCGGCTTCGGGAACTACAAAATATGTACTTGGCGGAATAAAAGCAGCCAAAGCACATGGCATGTTAACCGCAGGCATTACCAATAACCCCGGGTCGCCCTTGGCTGCCATAGCCAATATTGCTATTGAAATTAATGTAGGACCCGAATTTATTACAGGTAGCACCAGAATGAAAAGTGGAACCAGTCAAAAGCTTGTTTTAAATATGATTTCAACTGCATTAATGATTAAGTTAGGCAGGGTAAAAGGCAATAAAATGGTTGATATGCAACTTACCAATACAAAATTATTTAACCGTGGAGTGGAAATGATTATAGATGAGCTTGGCATTTCTAAGCAGGAAGCTACACAACTACTAAGCAAGTATGGTTCAGTTAGGAAAGTGGTGAACTCCCATCAAAAAGAATGAGTCCACTCCGAAAACACACAAAATTAAAATTGTTTCTTTTCGCCATCTTTTCACTTTTTATAATTTACTGATACTCAGGCATCACTAAAAGATAAAAAGTGAAAATCTAATCAAAAACAATTCAATTTATAAAAATCGTCTGTTTTCGGAGTGGACTCAAGAATAGAGTTGCAAAATACTTTTTAGAGGTGCTAAAGAACAGAATTATAGTAATAATACCATCAATATATTCTTACATTAAAATTGCCAAAAAAAACTCTAAAAAATAATTGCAAGTGGCTTGTTCCTAAAAAATGTTAAGTGCTATATTTGCACTCCCAAAACGGCATAAGGCCGTTTATAGGAGAGATGGGTGAGTGGCTTATACCAGTAGTTTGCTAAACTGCCGTACGGGAAACTGTACCGGGGGTTCGAATCCCCCTCTCTCCGCTTATTACACCTCGGGGTGTAGCGTAGCCCGGTCATCGCGCCTGCTTTGGGAGCAGGAGGTCGCAAGTTCGAATCTTGCCACCCCGACAAAGAGATTCGTTTGCATGTCTGCCGACAGGCGGTGGATCTCTTTTTTTTTCAGGTCGCGTAGCTCAGCTGGATAGAGCATCTGCCTTCTAAGCAGACGGTCAAAGGTTCGAATCCTTTCGCGATCACTCTAATAATCAAGCAGTTATACTATAACCAAAAGTATAGCTGCTTTTTTTATGCAAATAATAAATATGCTATAGAAGCTGCAAAAAAAGTAAAATCATAACCGAAATAATGCAGCAAACAGTACATTATTTGCAAGGGTCACGTCCTGAAATAGGTTGACTAAAATAATAATAAAAAGTCAACCTATTTCAGGACGTGACCAAAAATAATAGTTCTGGTTTTCCCACACTTTCTGGGGGACTAACAGAAGCCTCAGGGGTATCGGAGTTTAAAGAACAATTTGGTTTTTGGTGGAGCTCTAAATCAAGTAGTAAAAATGG
>JALSJD010000030.1 GCA_026989535.1 Cyclobacteriaceae bacterium | reverse complement strand
ACCCATCATATTTACCGATAGAACCCGAGGCACTTCCAAAATGTCGTCAGGTATTTTTAAAGAGGCCGTTTTGGGTGTTATGCAGCTCAAAGTAAATAGTTGGTTTAAAAAATATCCTCAAGTGAAATAAGAAATCTGTGGTTTTTAGTTTATTAAATTACGAGTCCACTCCGAAAACAGACAAAACCAAAAAAGTCTCTTTTTGTGAAAATTGTTTATTTTCGGAGTGGACTCATAGATGAAGAGCTCTCACTTATGGGAGTCTCTATTAATTGATTCCTTTCAAAAAACAAATAGAATAGATAATGTGCAAGGCATATTTTTTTGTAGTAGCCAAAGCTACTTCATAAAACATCAACCGACTGGGCAATTTCTAACATTCCCCATTTTCTCAATTTATCTTCTGCTTTGACCTGAAATTTTGCATTGGGTTTATCCTATTTTATAAATACAATAGGAGATGTAAAAAAAGCACGGTTCATCTTTTTTATTTTCGATTTTAGAGCATTGCAATCGCCACAATCATCCGAATGAAAAACAATGGACACAACTTTGATATTTTCTTGAGAGTGACAACTAACACCCGTGATTAGAGTTAAAAATAAAATAGAAGCGATAAAATTTTTCATGTTGAAGGAGTATTTAGTCTGAAGCTCAGTTTTAGCAACATTAGTTCCTCTGCTACCCCAATCTAAAATTTTAAAGCAATATTTTAACTCCATAAGAGTTATTTAAATAAACCATATTATGAAACCGACATGTTAAAAGGATAACACACAATGGGATGATTATCTACATGGAGGTTCCATCTAGCCATTGAAAATAAATTATAAACAGATGAAATCAATTACAATATGCGCTGTCGTCCTTATCTTAAATCTCCCTTTATTTGGCCAAGCTAAAATTGAGGCACAAATAGGTGGATCTAATTTTTATGGTATGACAATCAATTCTGCTTACGACATCCCCATATCAAAAAACCATAACCGCTTTTTGTCTCCATCCTTTGGGTTAGGACTATTGCTACCAAGCTGGGATGGCCCAACAAGTATTATTCATGTAGGACTAGATTATACGATGAATAAATTCTCTATTGGATGCGAATTATCTAACTTTCTTCCAAGTCCGTTTGGGGAAAGAGACGGCCCACCAGACGTTGATTTAATTGTTTATCCGAATGTAAGCTACACCTATACAACAAAGGGCAACCTGTACTTTAACCTCTCCGCAGGGGCTTACTTCGCCTATTCCGATACTTATAACTATGCAACTGGAACAACTTATTTAGACTTTCAAGGAGATGTAATACCAGGAATTGGAATCACTACTGGATATAAGTTTTAATTAAACTTTGAGTCCACTCCGAAAACAGACAATTTTTAAAAAAGAGTTATTTTTGAGTAGATTCCCATTTCTTGATATTCGGTGATGCCTTGCTCTACCATAGCGGCTACGCGAAGGAGATGCCTGAGTATCAACGGATTGAAAAAAGGCGAAAAGGTGTCCAAAAGATTTTTTTTTAGGTGTTTCGGAGCAGACTCAATTATAGAACAATAAACCCATTTTGATTCTGTTCCAATTAATAGAGGAGCCCTTTACTAAAATTGTCTTTTACACGCATATTTTCTATATTACATAATGCTCAATTTTTTAATAAAAAATGCCCTTATTTATAATGGATTAGGAGAAAACCCCTTCAAAGGCTCGATTGGGATTAAAAATAATTTAATAGAATCGATTTTTAAAGAAGAGGAAGAATTGCCCAATGCAAAAGTTATTATTGATGCACAAGAATTAACATTAACTCCAGGTTTTATTGATACCCATGCTTCTACCGGATTTGGCTTCTTTTTTCCGCACGCAGCCGACCATAAGTTATATCAGGGTATTACTACTGAGATTTTTGGTAATTGTGGCACCTCTCCAGCACCCATTGATAAACATTTAGTGCCAACTATGAAAAAGCTAGCAACCGAATTAGACTTTGATTTTAATTGGCGAACGCTGGAGGAGTATTTTGCAGTGCTTGAAAAAATGGGTGTCCAATTTAATGTGGCTACATTAACAGGTCATAGTACACTTAGAGGTGGTGCTCTTAAAGAGTGGGCCAACTCATCAAACGAGGAACAAGTGCAAATGCTTCAATCTATGAAATCGTCTATGCAAGAGGGCTCGTTAGGTTTGTCAACAGGGTTAATTTATGCCCCAGGCTGTTTTGCCAATACACAAGAAATTATTGAATTGGCAAAAATTGCCAAAGAATATGGGGGGGTGTATGCCTCGCATATACGCGATGAAAGAGACAAACTCGAAGAAGCCATTGAAGAAACGTTAATAATTGGTGAAAAAGCGGAGATTAATGTATTAGTAAGCCATTTAAAAGCGGCCGAAAAACGAAATTTTGGTAAAATTGAAAATGTGCTTAAACGGTTAAACGATTATAATAAATCGCATACCCCCCAAGCCAAAATTGATGTATATCCTTACACAGCAGTATCAACAAAATTACGGGCATTTATTCCAAAAAAGTTTTTAGAAGGTGGTTTATCAAAGGTAAAGGAAAGGCTCAACAGTAATAAAGTGGTGGATGAAATTGCCCAATATATTATTGATAGAGACTACGACCTCTCGCAAATGCTCATTATTTCAAATGATTATGCCGAATGGGAAGGAAAAAATATACAGCAAATTGCCGATGAGTTTAATTGGAGTTTAGCCGAAACTATATGCGAAATTCTAAAACGAGATACCGATATGTGGATTGTGTATCATTGCATCGATCAAGCAGATATAGATAAAGCCATTACCTGGCCAAATGCTATGATTTGCACAGATTCCTGGAGCCATCCGATTAATGCACCCAAGCGTATTGGTGTGCCACATCCTCGTTCTTATGGAGCATTTACTAAATTTTTAAAGCGATATGTATTCGATACCAATATGCTCAGTTTTGAAGAGGCCATACGCAAAATAACCTCTATGCCTGCCGATTATTTTAATTTAAAAGGCAGAGGAAGAATTGAAGAAGGGTATAAAGCTGATTTAGTGCTATTTGACAAAAAGAAAATAAAGCCTATGGCTACTTATGCTTCTCCTTGTAAACTTTCAAAAGGAGTAGAGCACCTGTGGGTAAATGGCGTACATTTGATTAAGAGCGGAGTAATCAATGATGCCAAACCAGGTAGGATTTTGCGAAACCATCACTAAAAATTCGTCATTGTCGGGTGGCTGCCCCGATAATCTTTTGCGACCAACGCAGCTATTATTTATCCACCCTTATGTACCTATTTTACCCATTAAAGGTTCATTTTAACCACTAAGGTCCGAAGTCTCCAAGTTTCACAAAAAGTTATGTGCTTTAAGTTATTATTTTGCAGTTCTTTGCTGGCTTGGCAAGTGGTGGCTATGTTTTTTGGGTGAATAGGTAATAAATCGAAATATAAAACTATATAACTGCATATCAATATGTTAATTCAAGAGGTTGGTTCTAGTCTAAACCCAATTTCTAGTTTTCCCTCTTCATAATAAACTGGTACTGAAACTTCTCCTTTAACTTTTAACCCTTGGGTCTTTCATTCAAGACCTAGTGCTATTACATACACAGATTCCAAAAGCCCAGGTCGAAACTCATTATACACATCGAAAATGACACCTCTTATTTTATACGAAATATCATTTTCAGTCATACCATGCTAATTAATTCGGGCTAATCATTATATGCGCCCGATACGTGCCTGGAAACATCAACCAAGGCCCTCCTTTTACCACTGGTTGCAATGGCAAACCAGTGGTTTCCTGTGTGGCATACGGAATGTAAATCACATAGCGCAAGGTGGCATCCACTACCTCATTTTTAGCAGCATCGTAATATGCCGAAGCACCAGATAATACGTGCAAGGTGGTGGCAGATTTTGGCATTTTTAGTTTACCCGAGGCAGCTTCTTTAGCTCTTATTTTATCTATTTCACCACTGTTTTTACCTAATGCTTTTAGTTCGCGACCTCTGGCCATCATTGGGTCAAGGTCTTTGTGGTAGCAGGCAACGCTAAATCCTTTTTGGTTCGGGTTGTCGGCCAAACAAATTAACTCATTGGTGCCTTTTCGAAGCACTACAAATTTGCTAGAGGCATCGTAGCCCATAACTGTGGCATTAGCTCGTTGTACCTCTGTGGCGGCCATTACAGCCGAGGTAATTTGATCTTTGGCAGATTGAGTTTGCGCTAATGATGCTATCGAAAGGAAAAGAATTGATGCAATAGTTACGATTTTCATAATAATATTTTTTAAAAGTAAGTGGTAAAACCAACTATGAGTCCATTCCGAAAACAGGCAATTTTCACAAAAAGAGTTGTTTTGGATGTTTTCGGAGTGAACTCAACTATAATTATTTAACTGTAAAAGTTTTTGCCCCCATCAAGTAGCCATCTGTAAAAACTTCCATTTTGTAAACACCCGATTCGTAATCGCTTCCTTTATTGTATAAGAAAGAAAGTTGCTGGTTGCTATTATCAAACAAAACATCTTTAGATGCGGTGTAAAATGTTTCTTTTCCATCTAACATAAAGGAGCTAGAGCCTTTATTGATGTCAAATACTACTTGCCCGTTTTCGTCAATTATGCGGATGATAATTTCTTTACCCTCCAAAGGAGCCACGTCATTTTTAGCAATATTAAAAACAACTTTTAAATTAGTAATTTGCCTATTTTTAAAGATACCTTCACGTTCCTTTCCGTTTTTAGCCACCGCATAAATATGAATACCTTCGGCTTTTAATCGAGAAGCAACAGCTACCTTATCTTCCAACTGTTTTTTGTTTTCGTTGAGCGAAACAATAGATCGGTTCAATTCATTCTTATCTTCTTTCAGGTTGGTGTTTTCTGCCAAAAGCTCTTCTGATAACTTTGTTAAACGGGTAATTTCTTTGTCCTTTTCTTTTAAAAGTTCTTGATACCCATCGGTTTTACGCCTTAACCTGCCAATTAACTGCCGGTTGGCTTGCCTTGTGCCTTGCAACTTTTTCCGCTCTTCTTCCAGCTCTTTTTGTGTAGCCAGCAGTTCTGTAACATCTCCTCCCAACGAATCAATATCATGAATCTTTTGAGCTAGCTCTTCGCTAATGTCATCAAGCTTTTGTTGCGATACGGCTAGTTCTGTTTGATAGTAATCCGTAAGTTCAGTTTTTTCTTTTTGGTCTAAAATTACTTTCGCAATTAATAAAACCACCAAAATTCCAAGCACAATAAAATAGATAGACTTATTAGAACCCTTTGGCTTCGGTTCTTGTTTTACTTCTTGAGTCGAGTCTTTCATGATATGAGAATTATTATGTTTACAAAATTAGACTTTCTTTGTACTTATACAACTTTACACGATGATCGATTTAAATAAAGACTATTGGAGCTCGAAATATGAAGCATCTGACACTGGTTGGGATACAGGAGGCATAACCACCCCACTAAAAACGTATTTTAATCAATTAACAGATAAATCGCTTCAGATTTTGATACCGGGTTGCGGTAATGGATATGAGGCCGAGTACTTACATAATATGGGTTTTAATGTAACTGTGCTGGATTTATCAGAACATCCTTTGCAAAACTTAAAAAAGAGGTGTCCAACATTTCCATCAGGCAGTCTAATTCAGGGTGATTTTTTTAATCCGACAGCCCTCGAATTTAAGGGTAAGTTTAATCTAATTATTGAGCAAACTTTTTTTTGTGCGCTTAATCCTAACCTTCGAAACGATTATGCCAAACAAATGCACAGGCTACTAAAACCCAATG
>JALSJD010000029.1 GCA_026989535.1 Cyclobacteriaceae bacterium | reverse complement strand
TGAAGTTTTATGTAGATTCTGGTGACTTGATTGATGCAGAAATCTCCAATCGATTATTACTTTCTATATTTAATAAATACAGCCCCTTGCACGATGGAGCCGTAATTATTCATAAAGATAGGATTCGTGCTGCCAGGTGCATTTTACCAGTATCTGAAAACGATGATTTGCCAGCACAATTTGGGCTTAGGCATCGAGCAGCCGTAGGAATGTCAGAAATTACAGACACCCTCATTGTAATTGTATCAGAGGAAACAGGCGAGATGTCGGTAGCTGAAAATGGCATCGTATCTAAAAATCTTTCGGGCATGGAAATTAGAAACCGAATATTGGAATACCTTTCATCTGCACCCGAAGTGGTAGGCGACACGGGCTCAAATGATGCCGAAGAAAAGAAAACAACTGCTGATGCAGAAGCCATTATCGCCTTTACCGAACAAGCTGACAAATCGGCCTAATATTAGTAATTCATTCTTTAACCAAAGCCCGATAATTACTTCGTGTCCTTTGTTCCATCAAAATATTTGCTTTAGGTGGAGTATATACTGACAGGGCGTAGGGTGTATAGTTTTTAATAGTGATTAGTTTTAAATCGGTATTATAATAAATATCAAAATTTGCTTGTAGTGCTTCACGAAGTTTTTCAACCTTTATTTTATCATAAGTAATACAAACCGATATTGAAATGGCTGAATTTTGCATCATATTAATGGGCAAATTAAGCTCGTGGAGCACCTTGAAAATTGTGGCAAGGTTTTCTTCGTTTATAAATGTAAAGTCCATTACTTTAAAACTAACTAAGCACTGGTTTCTCTTATAAATGATGCTGGGACCCAAATCAATGGAGGTTTCCTTATCCTTATAAATAAGCGTAGGGGCAGCCTCCGGTTTATCAAACGACCTTACCTCTAACGGTATCCCATAAGTAGCTAGTGGCTTAATGGTTTTTGGGTGGATGACAGAAGCTCCATAATAAGTCATTTCGGAGGCCTCTGTATATGGCAATTTAAAAAATTGAGTGGCATCTTTTACTTCCTTAGGGTCGGCATTTAAAATACCAGGTACATCTTTCCAAATGGTGATTTTGTTGGCCTTAAGGCAAGCGGCAAAAATAGCTGCACTATAATCCGAGCCTTCTTTGCCTAATGTAATTAGCCCTTCCTTGGCAGAAGCAATATACCCCTGCGTTATTACAATTTTGCTCGATAGCCAAGGAGCTACTTCTTTTTTGATTTTGTGCTTAGTTTCCTCCCAATTTACTTCCCCTTCTGAAAATAACTTAGTGGTTATAATAACATCAGGTGCATAAATCCATTGTGCTGCATTGCCCAATTGGTTTAAATAGTTGGCAATAATAATAGATGAAAATAACTCCCCAAAAGAAACCACTTGTGCATGTCGCAATACGCTATCCACTGCCTCATAATCAAGTTGCTTTAATTCGGTAAAACGAGTATCAATCTCAGTAAATACCGGGTGAGTTAAAGGAAATAAATCTTCCATTACTTTAAAATGAAAGGTTTTTAATTCGTTCCACTTTAGTTCAAAAGAGGGGTCGTCTTTGTGCGCTAATAAATTTTCAAGCGCTCGGGTAGTTTTACCCATAGCCGAAACCACTACCACCAAAGGCTTATCGCCATATTGCTGTATTATTTCGCCTACATTTTTAACGGCTTTGGCCTCTTTTATGGAGGCGCCTCCAAACTTAAATACTTGCATACAGCGAAGATAGAGATAGTCTCTACTAAAACACCAATAAGTTCGTTATGCTCACAAATAATTTATATTAATTGGCATATATCAGGTGCTGAATAACTTCTGCAAACGTTTTCGATATCTCTTAAAAAGAGGCACTTTTGTTGGTATAACCAAGTAAAATTTTAAGAATGGAAGATTCAAGAATTGCAATGCCCATTGGTACTGCTCTTGACCGATTTATCAAAAGCCGCCAAGAGGCTTTTGCATTTGCCACAGGCGAACTATCGCAATTATTACGTGATATTGCCCTCTCGGGCAAGGTGGTAAATCGAGATATTAACAGAGCAGGTCTTATTAACCTGGCAGGTGTTACAGGCACCCAAAACACAGGGGGTGAAGACCAAAAAGAACTTGATATATTGGCCAATATCCGATTTTCGAGGGCTTTAACAAAAGGAGGCGAAGTATGTGCCATTATTTCGGAAGAAGAAGAGGAAATAATTGAAGTAAATAATAACTCCAGTTATATTATCGCTATCGACCCATTGGATGGCTCCTCTAATATTGATGTAAACGTTTCTATTGGCACTATTTTTTCCATTTACCGAAGAATTTCGGAAGTGGGCACTCCTGTAACTGAAGCTGATGTATTACAGCCCGGTAAAAATCAAGTGGCTGCGGGTTATATTTTGTACGGCTCTTCTACCATGTTAGTATTTACCACGGGTATGGGTGTAAATGGCTTTACGTACGACCCCACTTTAGGCGAGTATTTTCTTTCGCACACTAATATGCAAATTCCTGATGGCGGAAAGATTTACTCTGTAAATGAAGGCTCTTATCATAGTTTTACTGATGGTGTAAAAAATTACATTGAAGACTGCCGAGACAATGGATTTTCAGGCAGGTATATAGGCTCTTTGGTAGCTGATTTTCATCGAAACTTATTAAAGGGAGGAATCTATATTTACCCATCAACAGCCGCCAACCCTACTGGTAAGCTTAGATTAGTGTACGAGTGCAATACACTTGCCTTTATTGCCGAACAAGCAGGTGGACTAGCTACTGATGGCGTAAACCGAATTATGGATATAATACCCACCGACATTCATCAAAGAGCCCCCTTTTTTATTGGCTCTAAAGAAATGGTGGAAAGAGCAAAAGAGATGATTGGTTAGACTATAACATTTTAGCCTTTTATGCACCCTTAAACTAAGCCCATCATAATTTCAGTACTCAATGCGATTAATATTTGTATTTACTACTTGAACTTAAGTTGGCATTCATTAATCGCTCAAAACAATGCGTCCGATTTTTTAAGTTTTAACTCAATTAAATCCACTGGTTCTATTCCTCCCAATTTCTTAAAATTAACAAAAGAAAGATGATAGGAATGCTTCAAAAATTAAGGATGAGTTTAGTTCTACTTTACGAAGTTAAGTTTTATACCTTCTACCAATATCTTTTTGTCTGATTTTACGCCTGATTTTCATTTGATCTAATTGTATTTCCAAGTCTGAGTCCACTCCGAAAACAGACAATTTTTACAAAAAGAGTTGTTTTGGATATTCAATGATTTCCCTTTTCAAACTTATCAACAGTCTGGGAGCGGTGAAAAAAATGGGCTATTTGTGCGGTGGGCTTGTTTTGCAATGGTGGCTATCTAACTGTTAACTCAAATAGTAAGCCAATAACTCATATCTGTTAAATTTTATTGTAAGCTGTGCTTAGTAAGGTATTTTTGCAAGCTGTAATTCTTTAATAACGAGGGGAGTGAAAACAAAGGCAAGAAAAAAAGATAAAGTAAATGTAATAACCTTAGGGTGTTCTAAAAACTTGGTTGACTCCGAAGTTTTGCTTACGCAACTAAAAGGGAACGATGTAGAAGCTACACATGAAGCTGCCAACGATGATGCCAACATAATTGTGGTTAATACCTGCGGATTTATTGGCGATGCCAAACAAGAATCCATTGATACTATTCTAAGATATGCGGATGCCAAAGAGGAAGGCTCCATTGATAAACTATACGTAATGGGCTGCCTCTCGCAGCGTTATAAAGACGATTTGGAGCAAGAAATACCAGCAGTAGATGCCTTTTTTGGTACGATGGAGTTGCCCGGACTGCTCAAGCGTTTTAATGCAGATTATAAGCACGAATTGCTAGGTGAGCGAATGAATGTATCGGCTCCGCATTATGCCCACCTTAAAATTTCCGAAGGCTGCGATCGCCCCTGCTCATTTTGTGCGATTCCGCTAATGCGAGGCAAGCACGTTTCCATTAAAATAGAAGACTTGGTTAAGCAAGCGGAGCATTTGGCAAAAAATGGCGTAAAGGAGTTGCTTTTAATTGCACAAGACTCAACCTACTACGGATTGGATATTTATGGAGAGCGGAAGCTGGCTGATTTAATGCGTGCACTTTCCGATGTAGTGGGCATTGAGTGGATTCGTCTTCATTATGCGTTCCCGGCAAACTTTCCGCAGGATGTGTTGGATGTAATGGCCGAAAAAGAAAATATCTGCAAATACTTAGATATTCCTTTACAGCACGGGTCAACAGCCATGCTAAAAGCTATGCGAAGAGGCATTACCAGAGAAAAAACAGAAAACCTCATAGCAAATATTCGTAATCAAGTACCTAGTGTTGCCATTAGAACCACTTTAATAGTAGGTTACCCAGGCGAAACAGAGGCCGATTTTGAGGAGATGTTGAAATTTGTAGAAGAATCGAGGTTTGAGCGGCTGGGTGTTTTTGCGTATTCGCACGAGGAGGATACCCACGCTTATAATTTTGAAGATGATGTACCCGAAGAAGTGAAACAAGAACGGCTAAATACCGTTATGGAAATGCAGGAACAGATTTCATTGGAACTAAATCAACAAAAAATTGGCAGGGTATTTAAAGTGTTAATTGACAGGGTTGAGGGTGGTCAGTTTATAGGAAGAACTGAATTTGATTCGCCCGAAGTTGATAACGAAGTGTTGATTAGTGCTAAAGAACATTTTTTAAGAGTAGGAGATTTTGCACAAATAAAAATTACCAGTGCAACCGAGTTTGACCTCACAGGCGAACCGGGTTAAGGGATAAAACAAATAACACCTTCTTGAGATTTGTGTTTTAATTTTTGGAAATTTACAAAATATGGATTGTATAAAACTAGATTTTAGAGAAACAGGGTTGTTTTCGAAACTCATAGTAGATTATGTAGAAGGAAACCCTCAGCTAGATTCGTTTTATACCCACCCACCCACCTTAGAAGGCTATAAAAAAGCCATAGAAAATAAAACATTTACCTCCGAATTTAGAGCAACTCTGGTAGAAGTATTAAAAGACCAATATGCTGGATTAGATACTTCTGCAGAGGTGGAAGCGAACATTGAAGCATTAGGAGACTCAAAAACATTTACCGTAACTACAGGGCATCAGTTAAATATTTTTACGGGGCCTCTTTTCTATATCTACAAATTAGTGGCAACCATTAATTTGGCAAAATCACTAAAAAAAGCCTATCCCAGCTACCACTTTGTGCCTGTGTATTGGATGGGCAGTGAAGATCATGACTATGAAGAAATAAACCATTTATACATTAATAATAAAAAGTACGAGTGGCAAACCAATCAGCGTGGGGCAACGGGTAAATTTAATACAGAGGGGCTCGAAGAGTTGCTGGCAACCTTGCCAGGCAGAACACAAGTATTTAAAGAGGCACTCAAAAAGCACTCGAATTTGTCGGATGTGGTACGTTATTATGTAAACGCCATGTTTGGTAACCAAGGCTTGGTTTGTTTAGATGCAGATGAGGCCCGGTTTAAGAAAGAATTTTTGCCTGTAATTAAAGATGAACTTTTTAAAGAGCAGTCGCACAGGTTGGTGGAAGAGCAAAGTGCTGCACTAGATAATGCAGGATATAAACAACAATTACAGCCCCGCGAACTCAACCTTTTTTATATGGATGAGGGCTTGAGAGAACGTATTATAAAAGAAGGCGATTCGTTTTCGGTTATTGATACCCAATTGCATTTTACAAAGGCTGAAATTACAGAGTTGCTTAAAACTAACCCTGAGCACTTTAGCCCAAATGTTATACTAAGGCCTGTTTATCAAGAAACTATTTTGCCCAATATTGCCTATGTGGGCGGCCCCTCGGAGCTGGCTTACTGGTTTCAGCTTAAATCTGTATTTAATTACTTTAAATTAACTTTCCCAATTTTAATGCCTCGGTCTTTTGTAATGTATATTGGAGCTGCAGCTTGCAAAAAAATAGAAAAGTTGGGAATTGATTTTAAAGACCTGTTTTTAAGAGAAGATTTATTCGTTAATAAATATATAAAATCAACTGCCAATGGACAGTTAAGTTTAGCTGAGGCAAAAGCTGAATTAACGGCTCTCTATCAAAACGTAAAAAAGAAAGCGCAAAAGGTGGATGTTACATTAGCTGCCTTAGTAGAAGGAGAACAGCTAAATGTGGCAAAATCAATTGGTAGGATAGAACATAAAATGCTAAAAGCAGAAAAACGCAACAGAGCAGATGAACTGCGAATATTACACGAAATTTATGCAAGCCTCTACCCAGGAGGAGTGCCGCACGAGCGTAAAGAAAATATTCTATCGGTAGATGAATCTGCTTTTATCGAAAAACTTTTAGCACAACTCGATCCACTAGATTTAAAGTATAATATTATATTATAATAGCCGATACAATGTCGTTTAGTTAAGCCTTAAGTATCTAATAACCAATAATTTGCAATGAATAAAAATGCATTTTCTGCCTTTTTCTGCATTTTCTGATTTATCTTTAGGGGTATATAGGGGGTAATGTTAAAAATCCCCAAGACCAAAAGAAAGATTATCGAGAAAAATTAACTAAAAACATATCAGATGAGTTCGAAAAAGACAAATTTATTAGCTGCTTAAAGGGGCATTTTTAATAGATAAAAGTCTGACTATCAAGAACTTAGTGCTTATTATTATGGCATTTAAGAGTTCCATTCAAAGAGACACTAGATAAATTTTACAGTCAAATATCCAACGAAGATTTTACGATACGCCAAGTAAAAAGCCACCTTCTAAGAAGGTGGCTTTTTACTTGCCCCCAAAGGGGCTTTAAAAGTCGAACTTATGTTGTTGATCTTCTACTTGTTTCTCCTGCTTTTCCTGATACTTTACATATCTTTTTATCACCTCTTTATCTATGCCAACTGTACTAACAAAATACCCTCTTGCTCAAAAGTGATTCCCCCAGTAGGGCTTTTGTTTCAGAATTGGATAACTCTTGAACAGCTTTATCTCCAACTTGCCTTTCAATACGCCCATCAAGTTCGAAATAGGTACTTTTGGTGGTACAGACACAACTAGATGTATATGATCGGATTGTACATTCATCTCTTCAACAATACAACAATACAACTCTTCCACTCACATAACATTTTAATATCCGCTTCTACCAATGACTTTACAGCACCAGTTAATACACGAAACCTATATTTTGGAACCCATACAATGTGGTAATCACACTTGTACACTACATGTGATAATTTCCGATATTTACTCATATCCCAAAATTAAGGCATAGCCCTTAGAACATTACCACCGTCAAAGACGGTGGGTTTTTAAGTTTCACTAAACGACATTGTATTATAATGTTTATTTTAAACCGTTAAAACGGTTTCTGTGGTTTAGTTTGCTAACATAGCCCATGGTTTAAACCGTGGGCTATGTTACATTTATAATTTACACAAATGGTTTTAATCCCCAATGCAGCCTAGCTGCAAACAAAAGCAAGTTTGAATATGCCAGAAGTAGAACTATTGTTCGTAAACTTCAGTCTTCGGGCAAAACTTGCTAAAAAAACTACTGTCATCCGAGCAATATTTTTGTGTTGAATCTATTTTGGAAAGACACCCCTATAGTCCCCTCAAGGGGACATTTTACCGAGTCTCCCCGCCAGATAGCGGGAGAAAAAGAGGGGCGTTTTTTAAATCCCGGATAGCTATCGGGAGAGAAAAATCGTCTTAATTTAAACAAAAATGCTGCTTTTGTGGCAATTGAAAAATTACTCGGATGACAGTAAAAAAACAAGTTTTTACGGAGTTCGGTATTCAAAAAAAATATGCGTGTCGCTTCGCAACCGCTAAAGTTTTTAGCGAACGCGGTGAAGCTTTAGCATAAGCACAGAAACTGCGCAAAGCCACCTTCTAGGAAGGTTTTTTATTCTTCTCCAATTCTTCCAACACCTTCCAAATTCGGAATAACGATCTGGGAACATGAAAAAAGCCTTTCCACTTACCTCCCTTTATTTGCAAAAGAGGGTCTCCTTGCCTGTTTAAATATCCATACCACTCACCAAATTGTGGGTCAGGAAAATGAGCCCAGGTGTATTGATGTATTTTTTCAAACCAAGCCCAGCATCTCTTATCGCCAGTTAATGAAAATGCTTTTACTAATGAAAAAAGAGCTTCTAAATGAACCCACCAAAGTTTTTGGTCCCATTCTAGCGATAATGGGGGTTTTCCTTTTGCATCCATAAAATAAAAAATACCCTCATGTTTTTGATCCCATCCAAATTCAAGGGTAGAAATCATAATTTCAACGGCCTTATTTATAACCTCTTTTCTGCCTAATTCATTGGCTACATCCATTACAAACCCCATGCCTTCGATCCCATGCCCAGGGTTTATCAACCGCCCTTCAAACGAGTCAAGTTGATTGCCGGATGTTACTACATTTTCTTTAATTAGCAGCAGCTCTTTGTCAAGAAAAGTATTCATTATTTCGGAAAGAAATTGTTCGGAGTGCTTTTTAAAACTACCTTCTCCAATTATCCATTTTAATTCGAAGGTTAAGTTGGCAAGTATCATTGGCAGGCTAAATGATTTTAGAGGCCTGGTTGCATAAATAGATTTATTAAATTTTCCTTTTGGGTTATTTTGTCGCGATAAGATATTGCTAAAAGTTGTAGAAGCAATATTAGTACAGGTGTCGTCTCCGGTAGCCAATGCGTATTCGCCAAATGCAAGTGCTGCAAAACAATCAGAAAATATATTATAAGGTTCTACTAATGGTTTCCCCTTTTGGGTTAAAGAAAAATACCAATCTCCGTTAT
Source organism: Cyclobacteriaceae bacterium (assembly GCA_026989535.1). GTDB lineage: Bacteria > Bacteroidota > Bacteroidia > Cytophagales > Cyclobacteriaceae > JAKISE01. The sequence continues at coordinate 22,029 of JALSJD010000029.1, read as the reverse complement.
TGTTTCTGCCGTGTTTTTTTAAAAAATTTATACCGTGGGTAGCTATATCTAACCATTCTTGTTTGTTTTCGTGCCTGTTATATAGCATCGAAAATGTCCATACTTGGCGCGCTTGCAACCATATAAATTTATCGGTATCATACACGTTTCCTTCTCTGTCAAGGCATGTTATAAAACCTCCCGAATCTATATCTATGGAGTTATTTACCCAAAAAGGAATAACATTATCAAACAACTCATTTTTATATTGCGCTTTGTACTTTTTTAAGGATTCTAAATTTAACATATTTTATTTTTTGCAGCCATTCAGGTAGTGCCTGCCCTACCTCGGGCACAGCAGGCACTACCTGAATAGTTGCAAGTTTTATTTATAATAATTATAGTAATCTTGCCGTAGAACATTTGCCAAGGCACCATTGGGGCCGCTGGGGCTCATATCTTTATAATATTGAAAGGTGGCAATTTTGCTTACATGTGGGGCAATAATTATAAGTTTTTCTTTAACAACAGCAAACGACTCTGGGTCTCCATTGGGGGGAGTAAACGTTTCAATATCGGCCCAAAATGCTCCTTTAAAGCCTCCATCGGTAAACAGGCCATCGTTGGCTGCCTGGTAATAGGAGCCAATTGTTAGTAAGCTGGCATGGTCAACTCCTATGCCATCTTGTAATAAAATGGCATCTAAGTTACATTTTGCCATGCGTTTCATAAACAGCCTAAACTTTTCTATTGTGGTAATATTATAATTAAAAAAAACAGTAGTTAAAACAGGTTTATTGCTAATACTTTTACAATAGTTGGCAATTGGGTTTATGAGGTTGTTTTTGAGCACATTAAATTTTGCTTCTGTATCGTAGTAATAGGGGGCTCCTTCATGAGAAATATACCATCCGGCAAACGCTTTATTATTTTTAGAACGTTTCCAAATAGTATTGGCTACGTCTTTGCTGCGTTGTGCATGCAAATTCATTTCGGCAGAATTACTGGCATTTTGCCAATAGTTTTCGTTAAAATATAAACCCACATACACCTTAATGTCGTTTCTTTCAGCAGCGTTTAATAAATTAGATAAGGCATCTTCATAAATAAGAGTGCTATAATCATTAGGGGAGTCAATCCAAATAATTTCGTTATAGGCCGAAAACTGTACAAATAATAGTTGAATACCTATTTCTTTCATTTCTACCATGTGTGCATCCCACTGAGTAGCACCCCAGGCAGATTTGCCCCAAAAATCGATAAAAGTACCATTAATAAAGGGCGTAGTAGAGCCAATTCCTCCAATAATAATGGTGTCTTCCTCTTCTATTGGAGGTTCAATAATTGGGTCAACTACTTTGTCTTTGCAACTTATTATGGTTGCTAAAAATAACGAAAGAGCCATAAACAAGACTTTGTTACTAAACAGGGTGTTTTTTATATGTTTCATAATTATATTTTTTAAATAACATGCTAAATAATATGCCTGCAACACTAAAAATAAGTGCAGCATAACCGGCTACTTGCCAACGAGCAATGTATAGGCTATTAAAACTTATGGTGGCCGCAGAAATAGCTATTGCGCCTAATAAGGCTATTAATAGCCCATAAATTACCTTTGTTGGTTTAGCAGGTTTTACTACTCCTGCTTTTAAAGGTATTTTGCCCCACCACCCCATAGGTTTAGCTTTTTTGTAAAAATCTATTAGTTTTTTTTCGGGTTCGGGTTCTGTTGTAAGGGCAACTCCTACCCATAAAACAAGTGTAAAAGCCATTGAAGCTAGCACCACAACATAGGCAGTTGCTTCTCCTGCGTTTATAAAATAGTTGAATAAAATATACTTGTTGATAAGAAAAATTAACGGGCCGCCAAATGAAGCTGCTATTCGAGCTTTGCCATTAAATCGCCACCACCACCATTGTGCCCAGTTTGCTGTTAGTTCGGCTGATGAAATACCTAACATAAACACGGCTATGTCTATTACATTTTCTGCCTGAGTTGCAACAAAAATGGCTAATACTATAATTAATACAGCGATAATTCGGCCTACTAAAAGGTAATGTTTTTCAGATGATTTGTTTTTAAAAAACCTTTTATACACATCATTTACAAAAACTTGGGCACCAAAATTCATATTAGAACTAATGGTTGACATAACTGAGGCCAAAATTGCACTAACTGCCAGCCCAAGCAGCCCAACAGGCAAATATTGGTTTAATAACATGCCATAAGCAAGTTCTTTATTAATGGAACCATCGAATAATCCTGGCCATTTTACCATTGCACCTAGGGCAGGTAATGTTAATAGCGAAAGCATTAAAAAGAGGGTTACTTCTGCCCATATATACATTTTAGAGGCCTCTTTGGTATTTTTGCATGATAAAATTCGCTGGCCTTCCATAGCACCAGACATAGGAGCTACATCGCCCCCATACCCTACGGATGAGCCAATCATCCAAGCCATTATACCAACCATTCCTAATAATTCATGGCTTTTGGGTGGGTGCCAACTAACAACACCTTCGCCAAACTGAGCTACTAGTGAATTTTTTAAATTTACGGGACCCGCTACAATGCCTTCGGGGCCGCCAAATTCTTTTAATACTAAAACCATTAAAGATACCGAACTAATGATTATAATAGATGTTTGAAAAAAATCGGAGATTACAACCCCACTATATCCAGATAGAAGTACGTAAAATAAAATAATTGGAATAATAACGGCAAAAGTGGTCATCATATCCCAGCCTAATAATGGCAGTGCTACTTTATGTAGCCCTAGTAGTCCGGCACCTGTCCATGCTACCACCGAAATAAAAACACTGCGGATAGCTACCCAGCTTCTAACAGCTATAGCTGGCTTGCCAGAAAACCTTAATTCATAAAACTCGGGCGATGTTACCAGTTTTAATCTACGCCAGACTACGGCAAATAAAACAGCGCCTATCATAAATGCAATACTAAATCGGCTAATGTACCACCAATAAATAAAGGCACCGGTAATAACTGTCATACCGCAATAGGCTGGGGCAACATCGGTATTCATACTGGTAGCGGCATACGAAATGCCATTAAGCCACCCCGGTATTTTGCGTCCTCCTAAAAAATAACTTTCGGTATCTGTCCCTGATTTTTTTGTTATTTTCATAAACAGGCCAAAGCCTATTAAAAGAAGAAAATAGACAATAATTATAAGATAATCTATGCCTGCCAAAGAGGAGTGTGGTAATATGTTTAACAATAACTTCAAATTACTTACTTTTTACTTTTCTTTTATTTCCTCTGAATTTAATAGGGATAAATTTATTTTTCACTTTGTTTTTTTAAGAAAACACTACATCACCATTCCATTTTCTTTGAGGGAAGAGTCTCCAAATAGTATTGGTTTTGTTATAAAATTTTATTGCTTTATAAACTTAGGGTCAATAGTAAAAATTGAGCTACTAATGGCTGCTTTAAATGCAGCCAAAGATTCTGGAGAAGTATCAATTCTTAAATCTGTATCACCAAAATTTTCGTGCCAATAACTCATTGCATCAATTTTTTGATAGTAAGCCCCATTTTCGTTCACACTATTGTAAGCCTCTGTTATCCACTGAGCTTTATCTCCCAATGTGTCATCTTCAATAACACCCATCTCAAGTACAGCAATTGGTTTTTTTTCATTAGAAATAGCACTAATTTCATCCCACGAATCGTTGAGCACGTCTTCAAATGACCACCAGCCACTATTACTGTTCTGGGGTCCATAGACACTGACTCCAATCCAGTCGATATAATTGTCGCCTGGATAATAGTCTTTCATTTTGTTCCATCCCGTGTTTGGGTAACTGTATGCATTAACATGAAAAAACCAAGTAATATTATCAACTTGTTGTGCATTAAATAAGTCAATAATATGTCGATATGCATCTCTAAACCGTTCAGTGCCGTCATATTCATTAACATTTCCATAACTGCTTGTTGAGCTTTCGCCATTCCATTTTGCATTCCATGGAAACCAACTACCGTTTACTTCAGTGCCAAACTCTACCAGCAAGGGGATGCCTGTTGCCTTGGCATTAATCGCCCATTGTGTAATCTCGCTATCAAATTGTCCATCAATAAATGCCTGCATTGTATAAACAGGGTCGGGTGTGTCTTCATTTTCATTTCGGGGCATTATTCGAATAAAAGGAACACAGCCTTCGGCACTAATTATAGTTACTTCTTTAGATGGAAAATGTATGCCATCAAACCAGTTATCAGAAAAATAAGCCCAAGTAATACCTTTTCCTGTTAATGCTTTAAAGTTTACTATTCTTTCTTTAAACACTTCGTCTTCAAAGCCGCCAAAATCAGGAAATGCAGCGTGGTATATTTTGCCATCGGCAGGCTTCACTAGCTTAGTGCTTTCCACTGCAACAGGAGGAGGTTCTTCGGTAGGGTTGGGCTTATCAGCAGGCTTGGCTTCTTCTTTTGAGCAGCTAATGGATGGAGCTACTAGCCATGTAAAAATTAGCAAATAAGATAAAATGTGTTTAACTTTTAACATTAGTCGATTTTTTAGTTTTCATCTATCACCACTAAAGGCAGTTTGCCTTCGAGGTCTTCTTTTGCGAACCTTGCCGTAACTATTTTTTCTTCTCCTGGCAACAAATTAAAAAAGTTATCGCTCCAAAAAGTAGGTAGCACTTCATCACCGCCTTCTCCTTTGGTAATCATTAACCTGTTAAAAAAGGCTAGCCCATCTGACGTATTTTTGGCAGTAACTGTCATGAGCATTTCCTCTTCTTTTTCTTCTATTGTAGAAGTTATATTAAGGTCAACTTTTTTAAGTTTTGCTAAATCCGAAAAATCTTTTTGCTTATTGGATGAGAGCCAATAGAAGTTTTCTGAAACGATTTCTCCAACTTTATTTTTTAGTATAAGTTTTACAAAATAGGTGGCAGACAGGTTATTGATTTTTGGCAACTGAAATAACTCAGTGTATCTGTCTTCCTCCATCGAAAAGGTTTCTTCTTTTTGCCATTTTACGGTTAAATCAAAGTTTAATACACTTATTTTAGCTGTTAAATCAGGTTGCTTTTGGTGCTGTGCATTGATAACAGAAACCGTTTTATTATGCTCGTTAAGCTGAATATGAAGTGGTTCTAAGGCTTTTTTAGTATAATAATAGGCAGAAGTAGGGTTTAGAAACCAATCGTATATTTGCCAAACAACCGTAGGCCATGTAGAGTTTAGTTTCCAAAGCATAACTCCGGTAGTAATATCCCACATACGATGGTTGGCAGCTTCGTACATAGCTCTGTAGCTACCCGCATTAATGTATTGAGCCTTTCTTATATAATCTTTAGCTGTTGAGGGTTCTCCAAAACGTTCTCGTAATGCAACATCGTATGCTTGGTACACATAACCTACCCCATCCACTTGATCCCATGCGCCATGATGTGCCCAATTTTTATCTAAGGGGTAAACATCGTTAATTTCCCCTTCGCCCAAATCGAAAATAAATTTTTCCATACTTGTATAGGTAGGTACAGATGGAACCCCCATTTCGTTTCTAAACATTTGTTGGTGTACTTTTTCTACCATCGTATAATAATACTCGTGGGGATACCATGTGTAATCTGGTGCTCCTTCGTCTGTCATTCCTGTGGGCAGATCCTGGTTCATGTAAGGGGTTAGTTTATCTACATCCCAGCCATAGCTTGTGGTTGGTACAAAAGGCCTTGTTTTGTCCATTTTTAAAATTAAATCACGCACTGGGGTGTATATTTCTTCACGAACAATTGTTTCAACCTGTAGGGTGTACATTGATAAACTTGCGTGATTTCTATACCTTTTTATAATATCTTCTGCGCCTTGTATTGCAAGCTTTGTATCTATAGGATTAGCAAAAGACTCTGTGCCGGGGTAGCTCGTCCAACACTGAAAAAAAGTTTCCCACATCATTAAACCATACTTATCATAGGTTTCCATCACATAATTTGGGGGCGAAGGCATATCTTCATTTGCAATTACATTAACATTAGCATTTGCCAATAACCTAGCCTCGTCATACATTCTTTTTTTGTTCATATCCAACATCATATCCGGCTGTAACCAACCTCCTCTGGAAAATATTATTTGACCATTTACATAGAATATTCTCCCAAATTCACCATCAATTTCTTTTAACGAGCTTTCTATCTGACGAATTCCAAATGTGGTGTTTTCTACATCTGATATTACACCTTCTGTTTTAAACTCTAATTTTAAGGTGTGTAGGTATTGCCTACCATAATTATTGGGCCACCATAGGTAGGGGTTTTTAATATTGAGCTGAGGAAAATCTTGAGGATTTATATTTACAGTTACTTTTTTGCCTGCTTCAATTATAATTTCTTTTTCAAAGGTTATCGTTTTCATACTACCGGGCATAGTTTTTACATAGGTGTAAAAGTCAACTTCTTTCATCATATCAATACTTCCTTTTAAAACACCTTTTACAGGCTCTTTAGATGCATTTACAAGTTCTGCAGATATTATAATTTCTGCTGCTGTGGTATCGGGTAGTGGTAATTTTGTAATGATATAAGGGTTAGTAATATCAACAGCATTGGTATAGGTTAAGAAAACGTCTTGGTAAATTCCCATATTTCTGTCTCTTACTACAGGGGCGCAATCCCAGCCCGCAGAAAATTTAAGTGTAGCATCTTTAAAAATATCTTTACCTTGGCCGCGGGGAGCTCCAAAAACGTCTAGCTGCCGACCGGGAAAAGCATTTCCGGTATGATCAACTTGATGAATTTTTACAGCTAATACATTTTTAGCATTCTTTTTTACGTAGTCTGTAATGTCAAATTTAAATCTGCTAAACATCCCCACCATATCTTTTGCATCTACTATTTTGTGTCCATTTACCCAAACGTCTGCCCGATAGTTTATGCCATCAAAATTTAACCATGTTTTTTTGCCAGCATTGGCTTTGGAAACAATAAATTCTGTTCTAAACCAATAGGGGTCTTTAAAAGGATTAGGAAGCCCTTCCAAATGGCTAAATTTCTCTAATTCGAACCTTTTGTTCATGTCATCATTGGCATCAGGGATTTTGAAGTTGTTTAAATCAAAATGTGGGTCGGGGTAAATGCCGGCTTTTACAAGAGCCCTAAGTACTGTGGTAGGCACCAATGCTTCTGTCCATTTTGTGTCATCAAATCCATCAGTGGAAACCTCACGTTCATTACCTGCAACTTGTGTAGTAGATTCTATTCTCCACTCTTTTAAAAATTGCTTTTGGGGTGTAATAGTTGCTTCTATGCCAACATTTTGCGCACAAGAAAAGCTTATAAATGCCAGCCCTATTAGAATATTGCTTACTATATTTTTCATGTTTTAGGTTAGTTGTTTTTAAGTACCAAACAGGCGGCTCCTATAAACCCGGCATAATTGCCCAATTTTGCTAAAGCAATAGGGGTGGTTTTGTCCGGTACAGGGCACACTGTTTTTTTTAAATTATTTAAAAGAGATTTTTTAAAAAATGGGTAAGCATTAGAAATAGAACCGCCAATAACGACTATGTCCGGATCTAATAAATTGATAGCCCAGGCAATGGGGGCTGCTAAATGAGCTCCAAACTCGTTCCATGTTTGCAAGGCCTCTTTGTTTCCTTGGTGAGCGAGTTCTTCAATTTCTAACGGGTTTTTAGGTATGCCTGCTATTTTAGTATAAATATTTGCAACACCTTCTCCGGAAATATAGTCCTCAATAATGCCCTCCTTATAGGGCGAAGCCCACACTTCGCCAGCGGCACTTCTTGCGCCATTTATTATTTTGCCATTTATTATAACGGCACTGCCAATACCAGTACCTAAGGTAAACCCCAGTACCATATTTTTTTCTGTTGCGCAACCAAATACAGTTTCGGCATATATAAGGCAGTTGGCATCGTTATTTACAAATACGTTAATGCCAAAATAACTTTGCACTGCATTTTTTAGGGCAAAATAATGCATAGTAGGTAGTTGAGGGCACTCCAATATTATGCCTTTAGTAATATCTAACGGCCCTGTTGTGCCTATGCCAATGCCTTTTATGTGGTTAATAGTTAAATTTAATTGCTGTATTAATTGTTCTACTGAATTAAGTATTCTCTCTATTATTTTTTGAGCAGCATCTACACTTTTAGTGGCAATTTTTATAGGAGTTCCAAGCACTTCTCCTTCATTATTAATGGCTCCCACCATAATTTTTGTGCCTCCTAAATCAATTCCGATACTAATTTTATTGCTCATTTTTTAGCCTTTGTTTATTTATAATATCCAGTTTTCCTTTGCCCCAAACTGCCAACGCAAACACATAGCTAAAAGCTAAAACATTTACCAACATCCCCCATTTTAAATCAAGAGTTTCGCCTACAGCTCCTACTACCCACCCAATAAGTGCTCCTCCTACTATTGCTGTTCCTAAAATGCCAGAAATGGTTCCGTGGTTTTCTTTAAAACTATTAATTGTGGCACTAAAAATTGCTGTAAAAGAGGCACAGGTAAAATACCCCACAAGGGCAAATGCAATAAGTGCGGTGTTGGTATTGCTTGCAATTGCTACTATTAAAGCTATTATGGTTCCAAGGCTATGAAATACAAATATATTTTTTTCACCTACACGTTTCATCACAGGCGAAATAATTAGCCTTCCTAAAGCTTGAAATAACCAAAAAAAACCAATTACTAACGCTGTTTTAGATGGGAAGGCACTGTATAGTAAAGACCCTTTTTCCCAAAATGATTGTTCATTTTCTACACCATGTATTTGTTGCATGTAGGTAAGAATGTAGGAAGATACCCCCACCTCGGCTCCTACATAAAAAAAAATACCCATACCATACGTAATTATAATGGGGTTTTTAAGCAGGGTTGTAATTTGAGATGAATGGATTTTTTCGTTTTCGTTTAGTTTTACATCCGGAAATTTGGCAAATGCTAGTAATGCCAAAATAAGTGCATTTATTACAGAAAAAATTAAGTAAACGGTGTTCCAGGAATAACCACTATTTTGAATTAAGGGAACCAAAACAGGGCTAAAGGCATAGCCTAGTGAACCTATGCCAATAATAATAGTTAAATTGGTTGTGTATTTTTTGGGGTTATCAAGCTCTCTAATAAACGGGTTTCCTGCAATTTGAATTGCTGTAACGCCTACACCTACAAAAAATATCATAAGAATAACGATTCTATAATCATTGCTTATGTACAAAAGAAAAGAACCAATAGTCATTATAATTGTTCCTGCAAGAAGAACAACTTTGGCTCCGTATTTATCCATTGTTATTCCAAAAGGTATAGATGTAAGACCATAAGCTAAAAAAAAGGCAAAAGGCAATAATGCGGCAACCGAAAGCGACACGCCATAGTCTGACTGAAATTTATCAATAATTACGCCTATTACTGATGTAAGCAGGCCGAAGGATACATACAAAAGTATTGTTACAAATAACAAATAGTTGTTTTTCTTCCCTTTCATCTTGGTTTTAATTATTCAACCATTGTTACTTTGGCTCCCACAATAAAATTGCCGGCCTCATATCCCTTATTTTTGGTGTAGGAATCGATAAACAATTGTATAGGTATAATGCTTTGAATTGAAAACAAAAAGTCATTTTGGGCTTCGATTGGCAAAATCAAAATATTATCATTAGCTATGTTTAGTTGAGCATTGGTTATTAATATTACTTTGCCTCCAAGAAGGGCAATGTCTTCTGCCATTTTTATGCTTTGCAGCAATGTTTTTCCTTTTGAGGCAAATAAAATGGACTTAAATCCTTCTTGAACCATTTCCATAGGGCCGTGCCTAAACTCGCCACCCAAAACCCCAAATGCAGGAATTTTGGTGGTTTCTTTAAACATTAATCCACTTTGATACGCTGTAGAAATACCAGGGCCCCGGGCAATAATTGATAAGGCAGGCATATCTCCAATAAACGAAATGGCATTATCAACCCATGAATGATACGATTCCAGGTTTAATTTAAAATTTTTGATAAGGGTTTTTATAGAATTAATTTTCTCATCATTCCATTTGCCTGCAAGCGACCACCCTACAATAAATGAAACCAACGTTGTAGAAACATACGTTTTTGTAGAGGTCATTTCTTCTTTACCCGCTTTGCTAGGCAATATAATATTAGCCGATTTAGCGAGGGTGCTATTTTCTTCATTGCTAATGGCTACACAAAAAACACTTGTTGGTAATTTTTTTAAAAGTTCTATAATTTCAAAACTCTCGCCTGATTGCGAAAAACAAATAAGTAATGTTTTTTTTGTTAAAATGGAGCTATTATAATGTAGTAACTCACTTGCATTGATAGAAAAGGAGTGTATTCCTAAATTATTAAACAAAGTTGAAGCAGCTATAGATGTAAAGTAAGAACTTCCCATTCCTGTAAAAACAATTTGCTCAAACTGATTTGTATCTATCCCATTTTTTACTTTTTCAAGTAATGATTTCCCTTCCTCGCTCAAGTAATACTGCAATGTTTTTTCAAGCGCCTGAGGTTGTTCCATAATTTCGGCCAAAAATTTATTCATTCTCTTTTAATTTTATCATTCTCAAGTCCCAAATACTTTCTTTAAGATTTAGAGCATGCGAATAGGAAACATATAATTTGTTGTTAAAAACATATTGAAAAGCACACGCATCATTATCAGCTAATATTGGGTTATTGCTAACTCGTTTATAACCGCTATCTATTTTATCTGATTGAAATGCGTTGGTTACCCATTTATCTTTTGTTTGCTGGTTGCTAAATTCTTCTACCAGTAAATAATAGGTGTTATTATAAAAAGCTACCGAAGGAGCAGCTAGTGTTTTATCAGATGATAAAATTTCAATAGGTGACGCATCCTTGAGATGCATGATATTTTTAGACTTTTTAGCAAAAATGTTCCATTTAGGCCCTTCTTTGGCGCGCTCAGTTCCGTTATAATAAAATAGGTAAAAATGGCTGTCTCTGTCGTTAAAATAGATAAACGGATTTTGATTTTGTTCCCCCGAAGAGTAGTCGGTAATAAGCATTCTTTCTCCAAAATCAATCCCATTATCGCTGCTTACCATTACAATTCTGCTATCTACCTCATCGTTATATTCAGCATAAAACATGTAAAATTTCTCCTCTTTAAAAACCACTGTTGGCCATCTGCAATTATTATTTATAATCGGATTGTTTTCATATTTCTCCCAGGTTAAAAGATCATTGCTTCTGGCTAAGCCTCCTTTTCTGATATGCGAATCTCTTTCATTATAATGATCCAGGGCATAATATGCCCAATACTTAAAGCCACCTTTGTTGGCCTCTACAATTGAAAAAGTATGTACTGCATCTGCATCCCAACTGCACTTGTCGCCTTGCAGTATTATACTTTTGTTATCAATTAGAGGGTATTCTTTCCCCTGCCCGAAAATGGCCGAACTTGATAGTGTTACCAATACTATTAATATACTTTTTCTCATTTTATTTTTTTTAGACAATTATTACTTCAACGCTACTTTCTTTACACTGATTCAATTCGTATTCTGACAAATGTTTTGTTGTAATCATTTTATCTATTTCGCCTATCTGGCAAATAACACCAAGGCTTCTTCTACCAAATTTTGAGGAATCGGTTAGCAGAATAACTTCTCCTGAAATTCCCATCATAACTCTTGAGGTATTGGCTTCAAGAATATTAGGCGTAGTTAGCCCTACCTCAAAATCAATCCCGTCAACCCCCATAAATAATTTGCCAGATGAAATCTTTTTTAACATGCCATCGGCCAAAGGGCCAACCAATGTTAGGGTTTCTTTTAATAATGACCCCCCTATTAAAATAACCTCAATATCGGTATGCACAAGATCAGAGGCTATATTCATTGCATTGGTAATAACAGTTACTCCTTTCAAAAATTTTATCTCTTTGGCTAATAAGCTTGTGGTAGAACCCGAATCAAGAATGATGGTATCACCTTCGAAAATTAATTTGGCAGCTTCTTTTACAAGTTTTCTTTTTTCATCAAGCCCTATTTTTTCTTTTTCACTTAATGCCAAGCCTGAGTACAGGCTTTTTGCTTTTACAGCACCGCCATGTGTTCTTTTTAGCAGTCCCTTTTCCTCCAGTATTGTTAAATCTTTTCGAATGGTTGCAGATGTAGTGTTTAATTGATCTGCAAGAACATTTGTTAAAAGGCGTTTGTTTTCATCTAAAAGAGCCAGTATTTTATCCAATCGTTCTTCTTGAAAAATTGTTTCAGTAGTAGTATCGCTCATAATTGTTTAATTATTTTATTTTAAATAGATAAGATTTAGAGTAAAGGTATGAATTCATTTACTTTCATTAATACTTATTTACGATCACTACTTTTCGAATTAACATTCTTAGGCAGGGGTATCAAATGTAAAATTGATTTTGTTTTGCAACATTTTTTTAATTTTAGGTTAAGCCTGAATAATTTATAGATGGATAATGAAAATTGATTAACAAAAAGGCGGCTTAATTTTACTTTCGATTTAGGTTGTTATGATAGATTTAAATTTTAGGGGGAATAAAAATTACATCCCCCCAAAATCAATCAATCAACCAAGTAAACATGAAACGCTAAGATCCTTTTCGTTTAAAACTCCAACCCCAACCTGTACTCCATTCGTCTTCTTGAATTTGCCATAATACCATTTCGTTATCGGTAAGAAGCTTTATTTGAAAAACGCCAAGTGCAGTTACGGGTGCATTGGTACAAGTAATACTGTAATCAAGAATGTAGGGGTTGGCAATTGTAATGGTCATATTATCAGCATCAAGAATAAATGAGCCGGATTCTCCTGCGCCACCAGCAGTTTGGTAGTAGGTATAATTAATACCTCCATTTAAATCAAAGTACATTTCTCCATTAATATCGGGAGTAATTCGAACACATTGCCCCCAACTCCATGCGGGTGTCCACGCATCAGGGTAATTAACAAGATCGGTGCCTGTTTGGTAGCAATAATCGGGAAAACCTGTTGCAGGGTCAGTATTATATACCCAAGTTCTGCCTGCACCGCCACCTGTAAGTTCTTTCCAAACTGGCAGGTTTCCAACGGCTGGGTCGGTGGTCGCTACATTAAAAATTTTATTGGAGGTTATAGTTACACCTCCTGCTCCACCAATAACACACTCAATGGCGTAGTCACCGGCAAAAGGGTAGTAGGAGGCAACTGTTTGTCCTTCTGCTGATTGGTTATTGTCCAAATCCCAATGGAAAATAAAGCCATAGTCAGAAGAAGCCGTAAATACAGGACGATTGGGATCTGAGCTATCAATGGTGATATCACCAGTAGTTGGTGCAGGCCCGATATCATCAATGTTATCTAATTGAGGCTCGCAAGAGGCCATCAAGATAACTACAGCTATTAAATATATTAATTTTTTCATAATTATAAGTTTAATATCTAGTTAGTAAGGGTTTTGTTCTAAATTAGGGTTTAGGTTCATTTCAATTTGAGGGATTAAAAAATAGCGTTTATTATCGGAATAGCCATTCATTAAATTGCCTCTGCCTGTACGCACCAGATCCCAATACCTATGACCTTCCATTGCTAATTCTACTCGTCTTTCGTGGTAAACTGCTTGTAGGGGATCCGAAGCAGGTGTAGGGCCAAGCCCAACACGTGCTCGCACACGGTTTAGAGGGGTTTGCCAATCGCCCCCATTTTGAGCTGCAGCTTCGGCTTGCCATAATAGCACATCGGCAAATCGTATTACTCTTAAATTTAAACCTGCCTGATCCTGCCCATTGCCTCTTAAAGAAGCAGGAAGCGTTCCTTTTCTTCTATGATAACCGGTATAGCTGTCAGGATGGTTTACAGGGTCTTTTTTTGTATAAATAATTTCTTCATCGGCTGTGCCGGCCCAAAGAACGTCTCCGTCAGAAATTATAGTCCAACCCAAACGAATGTCTCCGGGCTCAAATTCATCGTACAAATCCTGGGTTGGTTGGTTTAAATCCCCATCCTCCATTTCTTGCATCTCTGCTACGTTGCATTACTTCTAAATGGCTTCCTTCGTTTCCATTTAGCCAGGCAGGGCTCTGTAAATCAGCAAATTGAATATCAAAGACTGATTCGATACCATTATCGGTATCAATTATAAAGAGGTCGGCATAATTAGGTTCTAGGTCATACTCTCCAGAGTTAACTATATCGGTAGCTAATAATCCGGCTTCAGTCCATTTTTGCTGCCAAATGTATGATTTAGTTAAAAAAGAGGCTGCTGCTCCCCAAGTAGCTCTGCCCATTTCTGCTGTAGATAATTGGCTCTTTTTTGGCAAATTTGCCATAGATTCTTTAAAATCTTTTTCAATAAAAGCCCAGCATTCATCTAAGGTGTTTCTGGGGTTTGTATATTCAGATGGAGATAGAATATGATCAACAATTGGAATTGCGCCAAAGGTTTTTACTAAACTAAAGTTATAAAAGCCTCTTAAAAATTTAGCTTCGGCAATTACACGATCTCTTACTGAACTCTCAATATTGTCGTTATCAGTAATACCTTCTATTAATTTATTTGCGCGGTTAATGCCTACATACAAATCTCTCCACCTTTCGTAAATTAAAGGATTTTCGGCATTGGAAGTAAAGTTGGTTAGTACAAATATTTCTGCATAATCGCCATCGCCTCCGCCTCCTTTTTCGGCATCGTCTGATGTTGCATCGCCAATAGACCATTCGGTAAGCTGTGCAAAATTATACCAGGCTATAGGGTCGTAAACTCCTGCTAAAGCATTTAATGCCGCAGCATCATCTTTAAAAAATGTTTGGTCCGACATAGTTGGTGCTGGTGTATCAAGAAATTTATCCTGGTTACATGACGGCATAACTAATACCGTTACCAGCAATAAAGTAGTGTAGTATATTGAATTTTTCATTTTCTTAAATTTTATAATGATCGCCTAAAAAGTAACGGTTAATCCTGCACTATATACTCTAGCTTGTGGGTAAAATCCACGGTCAACGCCTAAATCGAGCGGGCTGTAACCATTTACTCCTATTTCAGGGTCTAAGCCTGAGTATTTGGTAAACGTAAGCAGGTTTTGTGCATTAACATAAACACGTAGCTGGCTCAATTTTAATTTTGAGACGAGTGATTTGCTAAAATTATAGCCTAATTGTAAATTTTTTATTCTCATATACGAGCCATCTTCAATGTACCTATCAGACATAAGTGAATTATTAACATCTGCTGCATTCATTCTTGGATAACGAGCATCATTTTGACTTCCTTCTCCCGTCCACCTGTTTACCATATCCCTTCCAAGGTTCCAATTGGCGGTTGACGACCTTTTATAAAAAGAGGTGCCATTAAAAATTTTATTGCCTTGTACCCCTTGAATTTGTACACTTAAATCGAACCCGGCATAGCCTAGGCTTGCGTTAAATGCATAGGTAAAGTTTGGCAGCGGGCTTCCTAAATATTCAAAATCGAGCTCACCATCATTGTCAGCATCTACATATCTAACATCTCCGGGTGCTACATTTTGTTGTGCCGTTTGGGCATCAATTTCTGCCTGATTTTGAAACAAACCATCTGTTTTGTAGCCATAGAACTGTGCAATAGGGCTGCCTGCTGTGGTTCTGGTAACATTAAACGAATTCATGAAAAATGCCCCATCAATAAATGCATCAGCAGCACCCAAATCAACTACTTCGTTATTAATTTTAGAAAAATTACCTCCAAATGAGTAGCGTAGTTTATTGTCATTATTTCTATATAACAGGGCTAATTCAAACCCGGTATTTTTCATTTCGCCTGCATTTAAAGTAGGCGAATTTTGGATGCCTGCCTGGCTTGGAATTGGTACTTGCAATAACATGCCTGTTGTTGTTTTTATATAATATTCGGCAGTACCAGAAAGCTTTCCTTCAAAAAAGCCAAAATCTAATCCAAAGTTGGTGGTTCCAGATGTTTCCCATTGTATTTCATCGTTTCCAGAACCCGGAAACGAAGAGCCTGCTGCAAGTGCTCCTCCCCAAAGGTAATTTGCGCCAGCACTTGAGGTAGTTATATCTTGGTAAGGAGGCACACTGCCCTGATTACCAATTAAGCCCCAACCAACTCTAAATTTAAGGTTATTTATAACTGATACGGAGCTAAAAAAACTTTCATCAGATATTCTCCAACCTGCTGAAAACGAAGGGAAATACCCCCACCTGTTCTTTTTAGAAAACTTAGAGGAGGCATCTGCTCTAAAATTTGCAGTTAGTAAATACTTATCTTTAAAACTATAATTTACCCTGCCTAAAGCAGATAGCTGCCTTACTTGATTAATACTGCCCCAAACGGTTGCCGCATTACTTCCAGTGGCATTATCTATATACCTTACATCAATATTATCAGATGGAATATCGTTTACACTTAACCCATTATACTGATAATCATTGCTATACGTTTCGTACCCTAATAGCGCATCGAATGCGTGATCTCCAACGGTTTTTTTATAATTTAATGTATTAGACCACTGGCCAATAAATCTGCTGCTATTATTTTTAGAATAATTACTAATTACATTTTGCTGAACTGAGCTTACATAATAAACAGGCCTGTAGTTATCTGTTTCACCAAACGAGTACTCCAGCGAATAGCTACTTCTAAAAGTTAGCCCTTCTGTAAGTGTTACATCGGCAAAAACATTTCCTATGGTTCTATAAACAACATCATCGTTATTGGTATATTCAATAACAGCTGCCGGGTTCCAGGTATCGTTATAAGTACCGGCAGCAAAACTGCCATCGTCATACCTTACAGGGGAGGCAGGGTCTTTTGCTATTGCAGTAATTACCATACTTGTCCACTCGTCTTGTTCTACACCGCGTTGAGAAGTTGACTTTGCAATATTTATGTTTTCTCCTACTTTTAACCAAGGTTTTACATTAAACGAAGAGTTTACTCTAAATGACAATCGTTCAAAGCTGGTTTTTTTAATAATACCATCTTGCGAAAATTTGTTAGCACTTATAAAGTAATTTCCTTTTTTATTGGCACCTGAAAGAGAAAGGTTGATACTGTATATTGCTGCATTTTCGTTTTTAATTTCATCAAACCAATTTGTGTTCTCTAAATTTTCAGGGCTTAGTATTGGTGCAGGGTTTCCGGCTGCCACCATTGCTTCGTTTCTTAATTGCCCCCAAGTACTTGCATCAAGCACATTGGTTGATCTCCAAAAATTTTGAACCCCGGCATAAGTACTTAATTGTATTTGCGATCCTTCTTCTCCTTTTTTAGTGGTTATTAGCACCACGCCATTAGAGCCTCTTGAGCCATAAATTGCAGTAGCTGAAGCATCTTTTAATACTTGCATCGACTCAATATCATTGGGGTTAATAAAATTAATATCGTCCACCATAAGCCCATCTACTACAAATAGAGGTGATGAGTCATTTAAAGTGCCTGTACCACGAATACGTATCATTATTCCCCCTCCAGGTGTGCCTGAATTTGTGGTAACATCAACACCTGCAACTTGCCCCTGTAATGCCTGATCTACGGTTGCAACCTGCCTTTTATTTAGCTCATCCATATCTACTAATGAAATGGCACCTGTTACATCCGCTTTTTTCTGGGTGCCATACCCAACAACAATTATTTCTTCCAAACTTGTAATGTCGGTTTCCAAAATAAAATCAATTTTTGTCTGCCCGACATAGGTTAATTCACTTGTAAAGGATCCAATGTAGCTAGCCACCAGTACATCGCCTTGGGTCGCTTCTAGTCTAAAATTACCATCAGCATCGGCAATTGTTCCGTTTGTTGTTCCTTTTATTATAATAGTGGCACCCACTAATGGCTCACCATCTGCTCCTTTAACAGAGCCTTTTACCAGCCCCGAGCTGGCAGATACTTCTTGATTATTTGTATCCTGAGCAAAGGCTGGTATTACAAATAACCACATCGCTAAACCGAGATAAAGTTTTTTCATAAGTTTTACTTTAATTTTTTAAAATGATAAATACTCCTACTATGTATGCACGATCGTTGTATGGTTCAATGATACATATATAGAAAACCAAATGCAAGCAAACGAATATTTATTTAGTATTTTTTGCTTTCGTTTAAATTTATTTGATAATTAAAGAATATTCAAGAGCAATTGTTCTTTCGTGATATAGAAATGTAGAAATAGCTCGAACTAGTATTTGCCTATAAAATATTTACTCATTTTATTATGCATTTTTTGGTGTTTGTTAAATGGAATCTTCATAAATTAGTGTATTAAACCAATCTCATCTAACCTTGGCTTATTACCTAAAATAAGCCGATTTCTATAGTTTAACATTTTAAAGTAAAGTCATGAAAAATAAAACTTTAATGATTGGTTTAGTTCTTACACTATTAATTGGGTCAATTTCAGTTAATGCACAACTAAAAGGCGATTCGTTTGAAACAGCCAAAGCAACCAAAAAAGCAAATGTAGTTTATACATTTGCAAAAACACCTGGGTTTATTTATAGTGCGAGTGGGGGCTCTTATGCAGGTATTTGTGTAGATATTATGCGCAAATTTGAGCAGTATGTAAAAACTAAGTATGGTATTACGATACAAGCTAAATATCAGTTAGCTACTAATGATAATTTTACCAGAATGCTGGCATCAGTAAAATCTGCTAACGGGGGCGTATTTGGTTTAGGCAACATTACCATTACCGATGCCCGAAAAAGAATGTACACATTTAGTCCTCCTTTTATCAATAATATATCTCTTTTAGTAACCAGTAAATCAGTGGAAACCCTTACTAAAATAGAAGATATGGCCACTGTTTTTAAAGGAATGACGGCTTATACTGTAAAAGGATCTACCAATGAAATAGAATTTTATAGGTGGAAAAAGGCTTACTTTCCTGAAATGAAAATTGCTTATGTAGGCTCATTTTCAGAGGCTGTAAGTAAGGTAGCATCTGACCCAAAGGCATTTACTGATGTTGATTTTACGTATTATTTAGATGCAGTAAAGAGTAAAAAACCTATAAAAAGGCACACTGCAGGATCTTCTAATAGTGAAGAATTTGGTATAATAATGCCTAAATCAAACGATTGGGCTCCTGTTTTAGCAGAGTTTATGAATGCAGGATTTATAGGAGGAGCAGAATATAAAGCCATTATTCGCAAGCATTTGGGCGAAAGTGCCATTAAGCTGCTAGAGTCTGTAAAATAGTTGAGTAAATTAAATTAATAAATTTAGGGTTGTCTTAAAGGAGTACCTATTCCTTATTCCGAACCCAGATTTATAGAATACTTATTTTTTTTAAAATTAATTTTAACAAAATATTAAACTAATGAAAAAGAGAATTTTATTAATAGGGGTGGTTATTAATCTACTGATTTTTGGAAGCATAAATTCTGCTGCCCAATTAAATGGCGATACTTTTAAACAAGCTAAAATAACTAAAAAAGCAAATGTAGTTTATGTGTTTTCAAAAACTCCGGGGTTTATTTATCCTACTAGTGGAGGCCAGTATGCTGGTATTTGTGTTGATATAATGAAATCATTTGAAAAATATGTTAAGTCTAAATATGGCATTACTATTCAGTCAAGGTTTCAGCAATCTTCTGGCAATAGTTTTACTCGAATGTTGGCTTCTGTTAAATCTGCCAATGGTGGTGTTTTTGGGCTAGGCAATATTACCATTACAGAAGCAAGAAAAAAGACATACAACTTTACTCCACCTTTCATTAATAATATTGCACTAATAGTTACCAATAAATCTGTTCCTTCGCTTACCAATTTAGAAGATATGGGAAGTGTTTTTAAAGGAATGACAGCTTATGTAGTAAAGGGCTCTACCAATGCGATAGATATTTTTAAATGGAAAAAAGAATATTTTCCGGATATGAATATTTCGTATATTGGTTCAGCTACCGAAGCTGTTAATAAAGTAGCAAGCAATCCTAAAGCATTTACGAATGTTGATTTTGCCTATTATTTAGATGCGATTAAAGCTAAAAAATCGGTTAAAAGGCATGTGGCTGGTTCGTCTAGCAGTGAAGAGATTGGTATGATAATGCCAAAATCAAATGATTGGGCACCTGTTTTAGCAGAGTTTATGAATGCAGGATTTATAGGAGGAGCAGAATATAAAGCCATTATTCGCAAGCATTTAGGCGAAAGCGCCATTAAGCTGCTAGAGTCGGTTAAGTAAATTGCAAGGAGAGGGTTTAACCTCCTTTATACCCTTCAATCGTTTTTTCAATAATATCACAACATTCGTGCAATTGATCTTCGGTCATAACTAAAGGAGGGGCGAACCTGATAATATTACCGTGCGTTGGTTTGGCCAATAAGCCATTTTCTTTTAACTGCATACAAATATTCCAAGCCGTGGAGCTTTCTGGGCTGTCGTTTATAATAATGGCATTTAATAAGCCTTTACCTCTTACGGTGGTTACAAGGTCATTTTTAGCAATAAGTTTTTGCATACGCTCTCTAAAAATAACGCCAAGTTTTTGGGCATTTTCGGCCAATTTTTCTTCTTTAATTACATCCAGCGCAGCAATAGCTACTTTCGAAGCTAAGGGGTTGCCTCCAAAAGTAGATCCGTGCTGCCCGGGCTTAATTACTTCCATAATATCATTATTGGCTAGTACAGCCGATACAGGATACACGCCTCCAGAAACTGCTTTGCCAAGAATTAGCACATCCGGCTTTACATTTTCATGGTCGCAGGCTAATAATTGACCCGTACGGGCAACGCCTGTTTGTACTTCGTCAGCCACAAAAAGCACATTGGCTTGTTTACAAGCCTCGGAAGCTGCTGTTAAAAATCCTTCATCAGGTACAAAAACACCGGCTTCGCCTTGGATGGGTTCTACCAAAAAGGCGGCTACGTTATTATCCTTTAGCGCTTCTTTTAGGGCATCAATATCATTATAAGGTATTTTTATAAAGCCTTCGGTGTAGGGGCCAAAGTTTTTACGCGCATCTTCGTCATTCGAAAATGAAATAATTGTTGTAGTTCTACCGTGGAAATTATTTTCGCAAACGATTATCTTGGCTTTATTTTCTGCGATTCCTTTCTTTTCGTACGCCCACTTTCTACTCAGCTTAATGGCAGTTTCCACGGCTTCGGCTCCGGTATTCATTGGTAGTACTTTGTCGAACCCAAAATACTCGCATATATATTTTTCGTACTCACCCAAGGTATCGTTATAAAATGCCCTGGAAGTAAGCGTTAATGTTTCGGCTTGTTGCTGCAATGCACCCACAATTTTAGGATGACAATGGCCTTGATTTACGGCAGAATAGGCCGAAAGAAAATCAAAATATTGGATTCCTTCAGTGTCCCATACATATACCCCTTTTCCTTTAGATAATACTACGGGTAATGGATGGTAATTATGAGCACCATATTTATCTTCCATTTGAATGGCTGCTTGGCTTTTTGTCAATTCCTCTGTCATTATTGTTAAATTTTATGCGCAACAAAAATAACGAACAGGAACTCTTATTTTGTGCCAAAATCAAAAGAAAAATTAGTGGAAGAGGAGGGCTTCTACTTGTTAAAAAGTGGGTTGGTGTCCTTTACTGAGGCCTATCATTTTAAAAGCGGGTTTTGTTGTAAAAATGGATGCAAACATTGCCTTTATTATTGTACCTAGTTTACCCAAAAAAAATATAGCCGCTAGCTAGCGGGCAAAGAACCACAAAATAATAACTTAAAGTACACAACTTTTTGTGAAACTTGGAGACTTCGTACCCTAGTGGCTAAAAATGAATCTTTAATGGATGAATGGCCACAAAGACAGGAAGGGGCAAAGAACCACAAAATAATAACTTAAAGTACATAACTTTTTGTGAAACTTGGAGACTTCGTACCCTAGTGGCTAAAAAAGAACCTTTAATGGGTGAATAGCCACAAAGACAGAAAGGGGCAAAGAACCACAAAATAATAACTTAAGGTACATAACTTTTTGTGAAACTTGGAGACTTCGTACCCTAGTGGCTAAAAATGAATCTTTAATGGATGAATGGCCACAAAGACAGGAAGGGGCAAAGAACCACAAAATAATAACTTAAAGTACATAACTTTTT
>JALSJD010000028.1 GCA_026989535.1 Cyclobacteriaceae bacterium | reverse complement strand
ACAAAAGCTTCGTAATCCAGGGTTTCTTCTATGTATTCTAATATAGGTACCTGTGGGTAATTATCGAAATAATTATAATGTGGCAACCCTTTGTAGTGATGCGCCTTTGCAAAAGGAATGGCCATAAAAACACAGAAAAATAGTAGCACAAACCACAATTTTGAGGGAACTATTGAGTTAAAACGATTGCCCATTGATTGATGACTATTTAATAGTTGAGTTTAATTTTTCTTTATTCCCCAATTTTTTTAGATAGCTGCTGATACCAAACTGAATATTGCTTTCGGGGCATGCTGTAACGCACAAAGAGCATAAATGACAAGAATGTAATTGGTTGTTTTTTGGATACAAATCTACGGGGCAGGCATCATAGCAATCATGGCATCCTTGAGGGCAATCCGCTTCGTTTACGCTTAATCTAAACACTTGTATATGCCCAATCCATGAGAGCAACTGACCTGTTGGGCAAATAGACTTGCAATATTGGCCAGGGATTACGGCCACTTCGAGCAAAAAGATAGCTAACAAAAAATAAATTCCGACTGTAAACGACTGGAATACAATGAGCGAAAAAATCTCATGAGAAAAAGAAATATAAGGCAATATAAAATGCCATGTCCACATTCCGAAAATATAGCTTAAAATTAGCCCGCCCCAAAACACAAAAAGTCGTGTTTGAACTGGGAGCTTTATATCTAACAAGGGCATTTTAACATATAAAAGAGCTTTTCTAACCACCGAAGCTATTTTATTAATGGCAATCATAGGGCATAGCCAGCCACAAAAAAACCTACCCAGCAGGAGTGCTAAGGCATAGGGTATTAGCCCTCCTAGCAGGTATTTTATAGGAAAATGAACTGCAGAAATCATTTCACTTAATAAACCTAGCGGATCTGAAATAGGCACGCCAAAAATGGTGTAGGCCCAAAGCGACCCATTATTGGATGTGGCTGCTACAACAGGGTCTTGAAATTTTGAATAAAACCAATCCAGCCCCCGGTAGATAGTAGCCGTGATTATACCATCGGAAAGTTCGACTAAACGACCTTGGTTATACGCTATTTTAAAATTTGCATATTTATTACTCAACGGTATAAACACAAAGAAGGCAATAACCATAAGTACACTTATAGCCCGAAGCAACTTTAACCAGGTTGTTTTTTTTTGAGTACTCATTATTTCTTAATCGTTAAGCCTGATTTGCCGGTTTAATACGAATGGCTTGGGGCATGTGAATACAAGCTTGCTCGCATAGACCACACCCCGTGCAAAAATCGGCATGAACAGTAGGTTGCTCAAAAAGCCCCACGGTAAGTGCCTTACCCGGATAGGGGCAGGCTCTGTAGCATACCCCACAAGTTCTGCCAAAAAAAGAAAAACAAAGGTTTTTATCAACCACGGCAACACCCATATTAACGTTTTTGATAATTTCCTCTTCCGTAGGTTTAATTTCCTGAAGGGCTCCTGTGGGGCACACTTGATTGCAGCGCATACATAAAATACATCCTCTGTTTCGGGCATTAATTACGGGTGTATGCACATTTTCTGCTCCGTACTCAAAGCCAGCCATTTCAATGCAATCGTTGGGGCATGCCGTTGCGCATTTGTAGCACCCAATACATTGCTTTTTAAACTCAGCTTCGGTAAGTGCCCCAGGTGGACGTAAGAAATGACGTTTCTTGTGCAGTTTTCTCCTTAACCCAATAAAGGCTACCGGAGTTAAAAATAATCCCGCAGACACTAATCCGTGCATAAATTTTCTTCTATTCATGTTAATTCCTGCCTGAGTACCTATTTATAAAGTTTGTGTAGGTTTTTTTAATACGAGCAGCAAAGGTACAGCCCAAGTTTAACAAGAAAGTAAAACGCTATTAGATTATTTTTTTTACCCCAATCTTAAAAAATAAAAGCATGGTTGGTAGGTATTTACTGTAGAAACAAAAGGACTGAGAGACTGAGAATCTACTGCAAAAAACAACTGCCGTCCACCTCCGAATAGGGGATGAACGGCAGTTGGTTTAATTGCTTATCAGGGCAATTTTATTTCTACCTGCTCTCTTGTACTATGCCTCTCTGCAATTTATTTATTACAGATAGCGAGTAGATAATGGTTATGAGTGCTAATGTGGTTACACCAATAATAAGTAGCAAATAAGGAATCGTTACTAAGCCACCGCTAAAGGTGTAACTCGCTGTAGTAGGCTCAGAATTTTCTGCTGCTGTTGCTACAAGTTTATTATACGCTCCTTTGGTTCTTAAAAAAGCGACCACATCGTTCATTTCATTATTGGTAAGGTTCGCTACCCCTTTTGCTCCATCAAAAGATTTCATGGCGGTGCCAACTCTACCTATTACTAAAGTTTGCTTGATGTAATCATCCGGCACCATAGACACAAAAGAGGCATTGCCAATACCAGTACCTGGTACTCCAGCAGAATACCCTTGGCCTTCTGCTCCATGGCAAGCGGCACAATAATTCACAAATAAAGCCTTGCCATTGTCTGTGTCTCCATTGCTCTTCCACTCGTAATCCAAAGAAATTTGCTCGTACAGTGCAAAATCTTTAGACCAAGACCTCATATAGGCGACAATGTCGTCCACATTTTCAGCTACATTTGGATTGGATTTGAAAGGTATCATGGTTGTACCTGGTCGTCCTTCAAGAATAAATCGTTTGATTAAGTGATCATTAGCTATTGCAAGGAAATCAATATTATTGAGACTGGGTGCAAATCCTGTTTTCCCTTTACCATCCATTTGATGACAAGCGGCACAGTTCGTTTCAAATAGGGTTTTACCATTGCTCACGTCTCCAATAATTAAATTTTGGGTTGTGGACTCTTCCGAACAGCTGCTCATCAATAAAGTTGTCATTAGGGCTATGCCTATATATAATTTATAGTTCATTTTTGTAAAATTCTAATAATTAAATCTTTTCAATTTTTGCAGCCAGTTTTTTAAAATCTACTTGCCCAGATACGGGGTCGTAAGCTCTGCTGGATACTCCATTTACCAACCATTTGTTCTTGTTGGGGTCTGCCGAATCGGCCACCGATAAATTCCATGGGCTAAACATATAGCCCTTAGGAACGGTGTTTCTAGCTGGCTTTACAGTAGAATCTAATCCTATTGAAACCCGGGCTTGGTAGTTGCCTCTACGGGTTGTAATCTTTGCCCAGTCTCCATCTGCCAGTCCATATTTTTTAGCATCATCTGCATGTATTTCTACATACATTTCAGGTACCAGTTTTCTTGTGGTGCCGCTTCTAATAGTTTTGGCGGTATGAAAATGCTCATATACCACGCCCAACCCCAACCACATCGGATAAGCTTCGCTTGGGAGTTCAGGTGTTAAAGCCATATCTCTTGCTTTCACCAATAAGTCATGATTGTCTATGGCATAAAAATCTTCTTCTCCTTCTGCGCCAAATCGCATTAATTGATCCGTTATTTCCTGGCGTTGGCTATAATCCTGATTGCAGAAGTGCATATGCATTTTGCCATCTTTATGTCGAAATGCTCCGTATGGTTTGTCTTCCCAGCCTTCTTCCTGGCCGATATACCTACGCTTAGTTCCTCCTTTTTTAGCTATTTCAGCTGTTGGAGCCGGCCATTGAATACCTCTTAAATCACGAATTTGTTGATATGGAGATTTGCCCGTTTCTTTTTCTACTTTCAATAGCCCTGTCATATCCGCATCCGAACCTTCTGATGCTTTGCAAAAATCTCGGAATATTTCCTCTGGGTCGTAAAACCCATTTTCTTTTCTTTGGTAAGGAACGATTTTATCTACATCTAATCCTAGTCGCTCTCCAATCATTTTCATTTTATCAATCACCATATCCATATCTGGGCGTGTGCCTTTAATAGGATTAGCTGTGCCATCTACAACATAAAACCTCCGCTCTGACTGAATGTAGGTGCCGCCTACCCATTCTCCCCAAGTGGCTGCGGGCAGTATAACATCTGCATACAAATTATTGGGAGCCTGCGTGTATATTTCTTGTACTACGCAAAACATTCTAGTTAAAGCAGGGCGAACTAAATTATGGCTATCAGGCAAATCAATATGTGTTGCATAAATCAGAAACATCGCATCTACCTCTTTTTTCAAAGCTCTTTCCATCATACCGATGGCCATGCCTCTATTTTGAAGTTTTGCTACCGCATCTAATCTTGATTTAGGAACGCCCCAAAAGTTGGCAATTTTTGCCCTGTGCTTTTCATCATCAATGCCTATATTAAAAGGCAACCTGCCAGTTAATCCACCGGTTAATCTTTCACCCATTGCATTAGGCTGCCCTGTTTGCGAATGCGGTCCACATCCTGGACGGCCAATATTGCCGGTTAATACCATTAAATTAACCAAACTTACAGTATTATTTTGCCCATGAATATGTTGGTTGTACCCAATTCCCCAATAAGTAAGTACGCCTCCTTTTCCGTTCTTTTTGCCTTTTATAGAGGCTTTGGCCCAAACTTCGGCTATTTCATATATTCTCTCCGCAGGAATCATAGTCATATCTTCTACATCCTTTGGATTAAACTTAGCTTTTACTTTTTCAATGTAGTCTTCCCATCCTGATACATGCTTTTTTAGTAAATCATAATCTACGGCTTCTTCATGCCTTTCGAGTATCGCATACGCAATGGCATTTTGAATGGATATGTCTCCATTTAAGGTGGAGAAGTGGTAGGAATTGTTGGAATTGACTTCCTCTAACCCTTGAACCGTTCCTGTTCTGCGCGGATCTACTACAAGTGATGGAATATTGGCACTTTTCTTATGATCGGCCACCCTCCAATATAATATTGGGTGAGCTCCTCTGGGGTTGTGACCCCAAAAAGTAACCATATCGCATATCTCAATATCATCGTAGCAAGTAGGGGGGGTATCTGAGCCAAATGTTTTAAAATAACCGGTAACTGCCGAAGTCATACACATACGTGCATTGGCTTCAATAGTGTTGGAGCCAATAATTCCTTTCATAAAGATATTTTCTAGGTATTGACCTTCTACTGATAATTGCCCTGAACCATATAGCCCTATCGCATTTCCTCCCTTTTTCTCAATAATCTCTACTACTTTATCCACAATCAGCTCTTCGGCTTCTTCCCACGAGGCCTCTCTAAACAAAGAGGGATCAAAACTCCCTTTTGTTTTAGATACATAGCCATTGGTAGGGTCCGACATATCCTTCCGTATTAATGGTTTGGTTAGCCTGTCCACATAGATGGCTTCTGCCGAAGCAAGCCCTTTAATACACTGAAGCCCCTTATTGGTTGGGTGATCTTTGTCGGGTACTACCCCTACAATTTTGCCTTTCTGATCTGTTTTTATAATGCAACCACATCCTACACCACAGTAGGGGCATTGTGCCAAAATATCCCCCTTTGTTTGGCTGGAACTGTATGTAAGTTCATATTCTTCTTGAGTAGTAGGCTGCTGCGCTTTTAATTTTGAAGATACCATGCTTACAGCAGCAGTTGTGCCAACTACAGCGGCAGATGCCTTTAAAAAATCTCTGCGCCCAACACCGTTTGAGCCAACATTGGGGTTTTTAATTTTTGGGTCTTTGTCTTTCATCTATAACTAGTTTGATTTTCAATGATTTAACTACTAAAATTGCAGTTTTGTTTAGGTATGCATAACTTAATAACTGCTAAAATAGGCAGCGAAATTCTAGCAAAATATGACATATATCATATTTTAAGTATGATTTAGTTTGTACGAAGCTATAGTTTGTAACAAATCTAAATAGTGTTTGCCTCCAAAACTTTGGGTAATTTACTACCACCTTACTTGCTACTTAGCCTGTCTGTCCATAA
>JALSJD010000027.1 GCA_026989535.1 Cyclobacteriaceae bacterium | reverse complement strand
TATTAAGACATCTCGTTTTCTACCTTTAAACCCTAAATATATGACACCTTCAGTGTAAATAGGACGAAAATCAAATCCATTTTCCCAATCAAAAAATTCCGTTCTTAAATCTATTTGTTTTGTTTTATTTTCGTTAGATGCATAGCCTTTTAATAATAATTTTGACTCATTCTGAATTAAAGGAAAGAAATCTTTCAGAAAAGGGAGTGTTTTTCCTGAACTAAGATTATATTTAATTATATCATAAGACATAATCTCCGCCTTATTTACTGGTTTTGAAATATATAAAGTATCATTAAATTGATAAAACTTACTTTCATCACTTTTAGAAAATATTACTTTAGGTTCATTAAATACTATACTTGAATAATATAGCCCACCTTCAATGCCTCCAAAAATAACAATATCATCTAAAGGGTTAAAGGTGATAACTTTATCTATTTTATTTATATATAACAAGCTATTCTATTTTAATAAATTTATATAAATCATCACCTAAATCTGCAACAGCATCAATAAAATCTGTTTTATTGATAATCCCCGCCCCAGGCGCAAGCATCCGCTTGTGCTTATCTCCAATAGCACAACTCTATTAATCCTTTTTTATCATAAAAATATCTTGCACTACTATACAAATATTCTTCTTCATTTTCAACAAAACCAGCCTCTACCGGGTTTTTGTGTATGTAATCTAATTTCTGATAGAACATCTGTTCACTCAAAATCTCCAAAGGCTTGTTGTGCTGTTGCCACAATTGCCAATCTCTATTGTTTCCATTCTTCTTACCTGCTCTCTCCATCAACCAAATTAACCCTGCCTTTGCCGAAACGGCTTCGTGCAGGCAGGCATTCTTTACGACTTTCTTTTGAATTATTAACAATTGCTTTTTTTAAACTTGTTGATGTAAAGTTTTTCATTTCTCCAACTATTTTGCTCAACTCTCTTCCTTTGCTTCCAATTATTATATGTACATGGCTTGTCATTATACACCATCCATATATTTCTAAATCTTTAAGTCGTTGGCAATATTTCCAGCTCTCAAGTATAATTTCTTTATATTCTTTTCTGATAAATAAATCTATCCAATACACTACTACAAAGCTGATAAAATATAGTTTGTTGTTATCCGAAAATTTGTATTTTCTACTCATACCCTAAAATAGAACTATATTTTAAGGTAGCAAATATTTATATTTGTAATAGGCACAAGCGGATGCTTGCGCCTGATGGGGTTCTCACAGGATGTATTTTCCACTAAAATTGGTGTACACGTTACTAATCTCTCTAAATATGAACGCAATAAGTCTATCCCTTCCTTAGAGATAGCAGAGAAAATGGCAAGTGCCTTGGATATGTCTTTGGATGAACTGGTATATGGTCAACAAAATGAAAAAGCTCGTCTCCACTTAGCGGATAACGAGCTTCTTAATCTTTTCAATAAAACACAACAGCTTCCAGACGACCAAAAGAAAACCGTTATGGATTTGTTGAGTGCATTCCTGCTTAAAGCTAATTTAGCTAAGCAGCTGACTTAAGTACGGTTTTAAAGTCTTCATAAATTAGCATGAGTTCTCCAACTATCTTTTCCAGATCATCATAATTTGAGAAACGTGGATAACCTATTCTTGCTATCTCTTTTACACCATTAGATTTTTGAATCAATTTCACCAGCCTTGAAAAAACACCACCATACTCTTTCTCAGTTTCTATATTTTTTGCCCAGATAATTATCTCTACGATTCCATACTTCAATACTAAGTTGAACCTAAAATCATAGCCATTTTCTACACTTTTAATACCAAAAAAAGACTCCTTCTTATCATATTTAAAGCCATAACCCAGATTTTCAAATAATTCAAGCACCCGATCTTTTGAATAGTTTTCTAGTGGTGTATCTGTTTGAAAAGCTTCTGATATTGCCTTAAACCTATCCAATAGGTTGATTGAGTTAAATTTTGCTACAGCTTCTTCTGACAACATATTTCTATTCAGGTTGAAATCTTAATTCTACTCCATAATCATCTGCTAGTTGCTGAAACTCTGTTAGCTTAGAAGATGTCTGATTTGATGCTGGAACCTCAAGAATTTTCTTTCCTTGTAGCGTTTGACTATCAATGTCTGGATATTTATTCGATCGTATCACCGTACCAGGAGCATATTTATTATCTATTTCCTTTAAGTAATTTTCAAAAGTTGACGGCTGAATATTATCAAAGTCTGTCGCTTTTCTTGATACTATTTCTCCCACAGGCGCAAGCATCCGCTTGTGCCACTACAATTTTACACTAAATACCTCAATTCTATCAATCCTTTTTTGTCATAATAATCTCTTGCACAGCAAAGCTGATAAAGTAAAGCTTATTATTATCCGAAAATTTGTTCCATAGGCATCCCTTTGGGGTACTTACTACTCATACCCTAAAATAGAACTATATTTTAAGGTAGCAAACATTTATATTTGTAATAGGCACAAGCGGATGCTTGCGCCTGATGGGGTTGGATTATGGTAGTGATATAAAAGAATTTTGTGAAGCTAAATTATTGAAGAATTATAGGAATATAGAGAAAAAAGATTGGTATGGGAGTACTTGGCCTCCCAACATAGTACACATTGACTTATGGGATTTGGTAGGAGGAATGAGCATCGAATTTTCTCCAGGAATGTATTCAGATCCTGATTTTTCGGCAAAATTATGGAAGTCAGGTGTAAGGGTTTTTAAAGGAATTGGAAAGAGTAAAGTATACCATTTTGGCTCAAAATCTACCAAACGGATAAAAACAAATATTGGCAGTAATTTGTTTCTTAGTAAGTGGGGGATAACTGCGAACACATTTTCTAATCAAATTTTAAAAAGTGGCAAAAAATACAAAAGTGAACTAGGTAACATTAAATTAAGCAACAAATATTTAATTAAAAATTTCGCAAAAACTATGCTAAAAAGTTTCTCATTCCGCAAGTTTTAAATATTTTGGCACCTCTTAAGCTTTCAAGTATAATTTCTTTGTATTCTTTTCTGATAAAATATCTATTCACTCTACTACCGCAAATGTAATAAAGTGCAGCTTTGTTTGGTCTCGTATTTTATATTTTGTACTCAATTTTGTTTCTTTACTATTTGCCGAGTCAAAGACTCTTTTTATCATTTGTAAACACAAGTTTTGCTATGCAAACTTGCGCTAGTGGGGGTATTCTAAATAAAAAACCCGATCCGCATCAGGGGACACGAACCAAGGATGAGAGATTATAAAGGCAAGCAAGCCTATGGAGCATAAAAAAGCCCCACTAAAAAGTGAGGCTTTCATTGTCCTTTATATTATTGTTTACTCTTTCTCAAAAATATGGAGTGTCCCCTCGCTATCTAAAATATACATTCTATTCTCATGAACTTGAGGAACATTACTTGCTGGGATTGTTACACCTTCTTTAACTGGTAGTTTAAAAGTCCAAATGATATTACCTGTGGCTTTCTCTAAAATTCCTACTTTCGCTTTCCTAACATCATTGAAGTAAATGTAATCTTCATCTACAGTATAAGAAGCTGCTGAATTCTGGATTTCCAAAGCCTTATACTGGTCTTCAAGATTAACCTGTTTGATTGTTTCCCCTGTCTTTGCATCAATCTCGGCATAGCTACTTGCCCCTAAACTATATAATGTTTCTCCATAAGGTTTTAAATAAGCCATTCCTTCTGATTGCCATAATACTTCCCCCGTGGAGCTATCAAGACCAACTAATAGGTTATTTGATAATGATAGAGTTGTTGTCTCATCAGTAGTTAAAATGGGTAAATTCAGTTTACCTTTTTTAACCTGATCTCCTTCCTCATATTTCCCTATATCGCTAATATCTTTCTCCCAAAGCAACTCTCCATTATCAATACCTACGCAGTAAACAACTCTACTAAAAAAGCTTTTTTGATTATATAAAAGACCACTCTTGACCACATGAACACTGCTTCCAAATTGACCGTTTGATTTCCAAATTCCCTTCCGACTTATATAATCATATTTAAGTATTTCCCCATCCTTAGTATTGCAAAACAAATATCTTCCATCAATTTGTCCTGGCAATATTTGAAGCCCTTCAAGTACAAATTGAGATTCTGGATTTTCCATTTCAAAAACGGTAATGCTGGTACTGTTTTGCGCCAGTAAATAGTCTGATTGTACTCTTACATACCCTATCTCCGAACCTACTTTTGCTTGCTCTTCTAAATTAGATAATTCAAAAATTGACACCGTCTTATCTAAACTGTTTGCAATTAAATATCTGCCTGCTAGAATTGGGTTATACCAAATACATTTTAGCTGTTTATCTAAAATCTTATACATTTATTGAACCTTAAAAATGATACTAAATACATCATCATCAGCAAGTATGTTTATTATTTCCTGTGTGTCAATTGTCTGAAATAATTCAAGCTTCTTCGCATCAGGTATTGCATCAAATAAACCACTTTTACCTTGTAACGCTGTTTTTAATTTAGCTGCATCTGGAACCCACCTATTAGCATTAAATATGAATCTCATTTCGTCCAGATTACTAATCTGTGTTAAAGTACCTGTCATCTGATCAACCATATTGGATTGCCCCATTAGATTACTGCTCCAACTCTTAAACTCATTATAAATGAGCTTATCACCGTTCTTGGAAACTATATCTGCTGCAAAGTCCCCCACAGGCGCAAGCATCCGCTTGTGCCACTACAATTTTACACTAAATACCTCAATTCTATCAATCCTTTTTTGTCATAATAATCTCTTGCACAGCAAAGCTGATAAAGTAAAGCTTATTATTATCCGAAAATTTATTCCATAGGCATCCCTTTGGGGTACTTACTACTCATACGGTAAAATAGAACTATATTTTAAGGTAGTAAATATTTATATTTGTAATAGGCACAAGCGGATGCTTGCGCCTGTTTGAGGGAAGGGGGGTTAGGGTAACACTGTTCCATTTGGAAGATTATTTTTTAATTTAGCATGTATTTCTTTTAATCTTAGTTCCCCTTTCCAATAAATTCCTTCTTGTTTTAGCATTAGTTGTTTGTTTACATGGACAGTACAGTAAAAGCTGCCATGATTTCTAGTCCACAACTCTATTTTTATATTATTAAAATCACTCCTTATTTTTTTTTTTCTCATTGTACTCATAATAAATTATCTCTAAATACTCCCCAATAACTTCTATTGATTGGATATTGTACTTAGCTCTTTTAATCCCCAAAATAAATGAGGGAAGAAAAAAAAATAATACAAAAAAAATAAGAGAATACAAAAAAGGAACTTTTTGAGATACAAAAAATAAAAGAAGAATACACACTATGACTATAACGTCTAGATATTTTACTACTCTTATAAAATAACTCGATTTATTCGAATTAATCCATTTCATCTTCTATTTTCCTTTTAATTTCTTTTAATAAATCTTCCATCGATTTGGAGCCAGCTACATTATAGATTGAAATCATGTCATCTAATATTTTAATGTCATCTTCATTTATCATGTTTGCTTTAATTGTTGGAAAACTACCTCCTAACAGAATAACACTTTCAGCAAAACTTCCTATTTCTTCACCCAATTGTTCATTCCCAAGATTGTAGCCTACGACTTTACCAATTGTTCCACCTAATCCATCTGGAATTTTGTCCGACTCCTCAAATTTCCCATTCACATCCAGTATAACTTTTATAAATCCAGATCCAGCAGAAAATGTACCCGCAGTTATCCTAAAAGCCATATATGCGTATTGCCAACCAGCTAAACTGGCTCCTTCACTAGGGATAGCTGCTATTATTGCAATAATTCCAGTTCCAAACAAAATAATATCTCCTGCAATTCTATTTGCCTTTTCCTGCTCAATTTCACGGGCCATAGCCCATAAATTGTAATCTACAGGGTTGTCTGCTATGGCTTTAAGGATGGCTACTCATCTGGCGCAAGTCTGCGACTTGTGCCATTTATGATTTTAAGGGTTTGTAACCCGTTGTAATTATCCTTTTCTTTCACTATTCAATAAATTCTATT
>JALSJD010000026.1 GCA_026989535.1 Cyclobacteriaceae bacterium | reverse complement strand
GGCATTTTTTATTTGCGAAAGGAAGTTTCGTGAGGGTACAAACCATGGATTAGGAGTCGGCAAAGTGTATAAAAAGCACGTTTCCCCGCATCCGTTGCTCTCCATTTTAAAGAGATTCTTCAGTCGTTCCTCCTTCTGAATGACGGCTCGAAAAAGAATGCACGTCACTCAGAGGGCTACAGCCCGAAGAGTCTCCTAATTGTTTAGTACTAAAACCTTTAATTAGTGCTATGCGCTACCATTGACAGAGTCAAGAATTTCAAAAAGAGGGGATGCCGGAACAAGTCCGGCAAAGTACATAAAAAGAACGTTTCCCCGCACTTGTTGCGGGGTCTCCATTTTAAAAGTATTTTCTGTCATTTTCCTTCGCTAATCCGCCAACTGGTCGGATTCTGCTCTCTTCTCTGAATGACGGTTCGAAAAAGAATGCACGTCACTCAGAGGGCTACGCCCGAAGAGTCTCCTAATTGTTTAGTACTAAAACAGTTCTCTATGCTCGCCAACTGAGCGAATTCTAACCCGTGGTTATATATACCAACATCGTTATTTCTTTAATACGATGTCGAAAGAAACCAATTGAAGATTAGTTATATCATTTATATTCTTGTCTAGATCTTTCATCAGTGGAAAATTTTTAATCGTTCCTTTAATTCTTCCATCTGCAAAACTTACATCATTTAGTTTTATTGGAATAGCAGTAAGCTCCTCGAATAAACCACTACTAAACTCTAGCGCAAGGGTGTTATTGCTATCTTCTAATGCCCAGGTGCCAACATCATCACTCTTATCGTTCTCCGAAGAACAAATAAAAGCCAGCACATTATCAGATTTAAAATTAATGGCATATTGCCAGTTGCTTATATTTTGTTCGGTACAAGGCGCACTTAATGCTAACATTGTTTCTACCAAATTAGAGGTGTTAGCACTTAAGGGTTAAAGAGTAAGGCGGATTAGCTGTTGAATCTGTTGTGGCGTTTAAGATGACTAAATCAGTTGAGGTTAAATCTAATACATTGCCATCTACCAATGTGGCCGATTCAAATGTATAATTACCGGATAGGTCAGGTGCTGGCTGTTCGTCTTTTTTACAAGAGGTAAAAGTTATAGCAAGCAGTAAGAATAGAGTTATAGTATTTTTCGTCATAATAAATATAATTGGTATTTTACTGGTAAATATAACGATTAAAGAGTTTTAAACTGGTATTTAATTTTCATCTTCCCTAAGTGGGTACTTTTGCTGCCAAAATGAAGTCGGAGGACGACTATCTACAGTAGTGCAGATAGTCGCCCTCCGACTAAAAGGTGTTTACTTCAACTTGAAAAGTAACGCCCTTTATGCCTGCGTGCCGTAATACCAAAGACTTTGGTATGCAGGCATATTTTTTGGCTATGCATGTATTCGGTGGCATAAAATGAATGATAAGCATCGATTAACGTCCGCCAATTGGCGGATAAGATATGACTTGAATACTTCAGAAATTAAAATTTGTTAATCGATGTTTGGCAGTTTTCAAAAATAAAAACTGCCAAAACCCCCTTCTAATAGGGTGGCTTTTTTACTTTAATCACCCGGGACACTTGGGTTTGGATGGGTGTGATTTTTAAGAAACTCCCAAATAATTTCACTTGCGTTAATGTCTTGATTGGTATTGCCTAACGTTGCTACCGAAAAAGCTCCCGGCCAGGTGTGACCTCCATCATTAATCGTATAAAAAAGCACACTATTCTCTTGGTTACAGTTATTATATTGCTGGAGTGTTACCGTTGAATTATCATCCAAGTTAGTATCGGGCAAATCTTCTTCCGTAACATCCATAGTGTTACACTCATTATTTGTTATCCAAAAATCAACTACATCAGGTACGGTAGGTGGCAGTCCATCTATTCCCCAATAAGGAATCACTTCATCTGCCGTGCCATGTATTTGCATTACAGGAATTGCACGGTTGGGGGTGCAAATTTCTAATGATTCCCCAGACATACCTCCTGTTACCGAGGCTATGGCGGCTACTCTATCGCTTAAATCACATGCCAAAGTGTATGCCATAAAACCTCCGTTAGACATGCCTATTGCATAAACTTTGGATAAATTAAAACCATAGTTTTTATAAATTTCATCGAGCATTACATTTATAAACCCAAGGTCGTCAACCCCTGTTCCCAAATTTGCATTCCAGTGTGTGCCTGTAATGCCACCAACTGTACCCACTAATCCTTGTGGGTAGGCTACCATAAATTTATGTTTATCTGCAACAGTATTAAAATTAGAATAGCCCAATTGAATTAAATTTGTACTGCCACGACCATGTAAATTAATAACCAGTGGCCATGCTGAATTTTCACTATACCCTTCTGGGATGTAAAGTAAATATTCTCTGTTAACGTTATTATGGATAATGTTTAAGTTAAACAATTGTGGGTAAATAATTTCGGGGTCGTCATCAGGTGCTACTTCTGAGTTATTGCAAGAAGCAAATAAGAATAAAAGCAGCCCCCCCCATATTAAATGGTAAATTTTAAAAAAGCCAATTGTTCTTTTTAACATATAAAATTAGGTTTGTGCAAAAACGCCTATTGTTGTTTCGTGGAACACTAAATAACGTGCAAAATAAAAACGGCTCTGTGCTGTTTTGTGGTTAACTATACAAAAAAGATTAACCACAGAGTTTCACGGAGTAAAAATGTAAAGTTACACAAAGATATGCGCTCAATCTGGGTGCATAACATTTTGTCGTTTTAGTTTAAACCATTTTGTGCAAGCTCCCTAACCTATTATTAAAAAGAAAAGTAAAATAGAAATCGTCATTCTCGCCAGTTGGTGAGAATGACGTAAGTGGTTGTTTTTTTCTTACCTACTTCTAAAATAACAGTATAAATAATTAGCGACAAAATGTTATACACCCCTCAATCTAGGTATTAACAATTAGAAAAAAGCCACGAATAACGTGTGTAAAAAAACTCTGTGTTACTCTACTACTTGAACTTAAGCTATAAAAAAAAGACCAACAACTAAGTTGGTCTTTTTTAAAATAAAAGTGTTAATTATCTGCTAAACATTTCATCAAATGTTAGCGATACGTAATAAGTACTGCCAATAGCAGGAGCTCCATAGGCCTGTACAAATTCTGTACCTAATACATTATTACCGCCTACTTTAATTACAGATCTCATACCAGTTAAGTTATAGCTAACCTGCAAATCTAAAGAAGAAAATGAAGGCACTGGGCCATTACCAAAGGTTCCAGTCCATGCATATTCTTCAGACCATCGGTAAGCAATATTAAAACCAAAGTTGTCAAAAACTTCTCTATTACCAAACTGAAGTTTAAATCTGTTTTGAGGGGTATTAAAACCAGGGATATTATCTGGATTAGATTGCTCATCTAAGCTAAAATCTGCATAATTATAGCTACCACCTAAATCATAGCCTCTTGGTAATAAGTAATTAATACCTATGCCAAGACCTGTAGAAGTTACAGGGTCAGCTATATTGGTATATAATTGGTAGCCTTCGGTTTCACCAGCAGCTCCCATCCCTAAAAATGCGGCAGCTCCAGAAAATGTAGTTAAATCATTTACATCTCCAGCAGCATCGGGTATAACTACAACTGTATTAACTAATTGAAAATTGGTGTATTCGCTTCGGTAAAAATTTACATCTAACATAAATTTATTATTAAATACACCTTTGTACCCAAGCTCTATGGAAGTCACTTGCTCAGGTTGAATAAGCTCGTTGGTGGCCAACACTAATTCATCGGCATGTGCGGCAAGTGCCATTCCTTGTGCCTGAGCAAGTGATGTAGCTCCATTGGCAAATGCCTCAGCAACATAACCAGGGAAAGCAGCACCAAAGTCACGAGCAGATGAGGCTGTATAGGCGTTATTATAAAGTGTTGATCCATCTATAACACCAAAATTTGTTGTTTTTGAATACATATCCAAATTTTTCTGTGTTCCTCCTACTAAAGTAGCAACCCCTAAATCTAAAGCAATAAACTGTGCTTGTGTATCGGGGTTTCTAAACCCTGTTTGGTACGATGCCCTTATGTTATGCTTTCTATTAGCATCAACAGACCATACTGCAAATGCGCGCGGTGAGATTTGCCCGTCAAAGTTTTCGTTTTTATCGTAGCGCATAGAAGCACCTAATTTTAGGCGGTCGTTGGCAATTCTTTTAGAAGCCTGTGCATACCCACCATATTCGTTAATGGAGATAGGGCCATTACCACCATCTTCTACTGGTTTGTCATTAAAAATAGTGCCAAATGAGTTTAAATTATATTGCCTAAAATGAGCACCAACTACTAAATCAAGAAACGAGATTTGGTTTTTAAAATTAAAGCTACCTTCAGCATGGTACATTTTAGATTCATCTAAAAACTTAGAACCTGTGGCGAAATCGGCCAATTGGGTAACCCTTGTCTTTTCATCTTCAAATGCCTGAGTGCCTGGCACTAAACGGCCTGTATCAGCAAAGCCTCTAGCTGCATCATGGGCAGCTTGTTGCCCTGCTCCTCCACCTATGGCTGCTAAATATGCTCCTGCATATTCCCCAAACCATTGCTGGTCACTTTTCCAAGCTCTGTTAATATTCCACGCAGCAAAGCGCGAATCGTAGGAGTCGCCAGCATTTTCAAAGGAGCCATAAGCTCTAACAAAGAAATTGTCGCCTCTAAGCTCTACCCTATGCTGCTGTAGGCTTAAATTATTAAGCGAGTACCGACTAAAGCCCTGATAAATGGCCGTGCCTCTTCCAAACCTATAATCGTACGACAATTCCATTTTATCGGTTAACCGGTAGTTTAACCCAACCGATCCTTTCAAACTTTTGGTGTTATAGTCTATAAGGTCAACTTCCTGATAGCCCGTTCTTGCCACTTTTTCTGCACCAAAAAAACCAGGAGGTGCAATAATTCCATTATCTGCAGCTATTGCATCAAAATTTAAATTTACGGCTACAGCATCTCCATAAATATTAACCCCATTATAATTGGTGCCAAACTGCCCAGGAGCCTCTTCGGCATGTTGGCTGTAATCTGTTGCCTGCCAATCTTGCGCTGTTAGGTAAGCAAAATTAACTTTAAAGGCAAATTTATTATTAATCGCTTTGGCATACCTAAGGTTAAAATCGTAAAAAGGGTTTGTTCCTGCTGCATCTTGCACGGTAACACCGCTTTTGGCACTAACGCTAAGCCCTTGGTAATCAAATGGGTTTTTGCTGTTCATTAGCAAAATACCATTAAATGCATTGGGTCCATAAAGTGCAGAGGCTGCCCCTGGTACAAGTTCAATGCTTTCTATGTCTAACTCTCCTATTCCAACCATATTGCCCATCGGAAAATTAAGACCAGGAGCGGAATTGTCCATCCCATCAATTAACTGTACAAAACGAACATTGGCCATAGTGGCAAACCCTCTAGTATTAATAGATTTAAACATCATACTCGAGGCGGTCATTTGTATGCCTTTTAAATTGGCAACTCCATCGTAAAAAGTGGAAGAAGCTGTGTTTTTAATGGCCGTAATTCCCATTTTTTCAATGGTTACAGGAGATTCAAGAATAGATTCTTCAACCCTTGAAGCTGAAATAACAACTTCTTGGCCTAGTAATGATTGTTCCTCCATTTTTAGGTTTAATCCGGTAGTATTTGCATCGGTAATTTCAATTTCTTGCGAGGCAAAACCTACCATAGAAATAATAAGTGTTAAAGGAGGTGCAGATTTTACATTCAGTGAGTAATTTCCATCTACATCAGAAACTGTTCCTATAACCTTCCCTTTTACAAGAACGTTTGCCCCAACCAATGGGTCTCCATTACTTTCAGTAATTTTTCCGTCAATATGTGTGGTCGATTGTGCCATTAGTCCAATGC
Organism: Cyclobacteriaceae bacterium; assembly: GCA_026989535.1. Taxonomy (GTDB): domain Bacteria; phylum Bacteroidota; class Bacteroidia; order Cytophagales; family Cyclobacteriaceae; genus JAKISE01. Next base: position 193 of record JALSJD010000026.1, on the reverse strand, counting down.
TAAAGGCAATAAAAAAGGCACTAAGAGTAACCTTCCTTAGTATTCGTTTTTTCATATTTGTTATTAATTTGGTTAAATTATTATTTTTTATTTTTCTAAACCTACGTAAAATTTTACGCTATGAAAAGCAATTAAAGTTAAATTTTAAGCTCAATTGTATGTTTTTAAGAATTATTATAACTAGTTGCCTTTA
>JALSJD010000025.1 GCA_026989535.1 Cyclobacteriaceae bacterium | reverse complement strand
ATAAGTAGCTTGTTAACAATGGCTCAGAACTACCCGATTTACAGCAATTACTTTTTCGATCCTTTTCTTTATAATGTTGGCTATGTTGGAGTAAGTGGTTTTACCGAGCTAAATATAAATTATAGACAGCAATGGGCAGGCATAGAAGATGCTCCTACAACCTCAACCTTTAACTTGCAAATTCCAACCAAAGGGAATGTATCCTATGCCTTTAGTGCTTACTCAGAAAATGCAGTGCTTTTAACTAATTCTGTTGCTTATGGTACATTTGGCTATCGAGTACCATTTGCTGAAGGGCATTTTATAAACTTTGGGCTAGCTGCTGGTGTGGGTATGAGTAGTATTGATGTTAATGGATTAGATACTAGTGACCCGGCTGTTTTAAATGCTTTTTCAACAAGCTATTATTTAGATGGACAATTTGGAGCATATTATGAATTTAAAAACCTCAATATTGGGGCATCTCTACCCAAGTTATTTGATTCTAAAACTTTTTCGACAGAGCAGTTTCAGGAATTTAAATTTGCTGCGTTAAACAATATGATTTACACCTTAAGTTACAAATTTGAGCTTCCTAATAGTATGTTTTCGGTTACCCCTTATTTAGTATATCGCACGGGCGAAAATATTCAGAAACAGGTTGAGGCTACCGGCATACTTAAATATAAAGATATTGTTTATGTGGGAGGCTCATACCGTGTTGATTATGGTCCTTCGTTGTTTTTTGGCTTTGGGTTTAAAAAAATAGTTGATTTTGGGTATGCGTATGAAATGGCCACAGAGCAAGTTGCCAGATTAGGGCAGGGGTCTCATGAATTTCAGATTAGAATTAGACTTGGCAAGCAAAAACGAAATTACAAACCTAAAGAAGATGCCGACCCTGTAACTCCCATTGCTGAAACCGAACCAATACCTGTTGCCGAACTAGAACCTCCATTGGTGGAGGACATAGTTGAAGAACCACCAATACAACCAACGGAGGAAAATGTTTCTCCAGTAGTTATTATTGCTAAAGATTCGATTCCTTCTAAAGACGATACAGAAGAGATAACTTCAGTTGCACCAAAAGATTTAGAGGAGTTGGAAGATGAACCTATTACAATTCAAACGGATAGCATTCAAAATTTAAGCACGGGGATGTATATTGTTGTAGGCGCATTTAATGTAAAACAAAATGCAATTAATTATTCTTTAGAGTTAAAGAACCAAGGGTATAAAAACCAAATTGGCATGAGTGATAAAGGCTTTTATTGTGTATATGGCCAATCAACCAATGATATAAACGAGGCTAATTTGTTAAGAAAAAAAACAGCAGAGAACGAGCAATTTGATTTTAAAAACGCATGGATTTTAAAAATTGAATAAAAATAATATTTTTTATGTTGTACTAAATAATTACTTTTGTAGATAGGCATATAAAGTAGATTTTATTTAGGTTATTTTTAGATTTTATTTAGGTTACCTTTTTAAGATTTTCAGTATTAATTAGTTGTATTATTAGTTTGCTATGTACAAGTTTAAGAACCATCTGCTTATAATATTGGTGTTTATTATTTCAGGTCAACCTGTGTTAGGGCAGGTTAATGATAATTTCACGTTCAATCATTCGTTAGAGTCAGGCACATTCAGTTACCGTGTAGTAGAAGATAACTGTAGCTCAGATTTAACACCTACCTGGACATTTGAAGATAGAACAAGCTGGAATTCAAGTGGTTTTGCAGAGGGCTATATTAAATACAATTTTAATAATGGGAGCGAACCACCATTTGTGACAGGAGGGACACCCAGAATGAATTACCGACTTTTGCCACCCAATAGCTATGATTCAAGTTATTCTGAAGGATACCCAATGATTTTAATGTTGCATGGGTTTGGTGAAAGAGCAAATTGTTGGGGTAGTAATTGTTACTACCCAGCATATAATGGCGGAACACGACCACAAAATTGTGCAGATACCTTAGCTGTAAACAATAGATTTAGGAATAACGATCATAATTTAGTACATGGTGGGCAGCCCCACCTTACGGCAGTAAACCTAGCAGGAAGCCTTAACCCAGACGACCCTTTATTGCCCGAAAGAGCATTCCCTGGGTTTGTTCTTTTTCCTCAAAACATGAACGGATGGATTGGAACTGATGTTGATCAAGCCTATATGATTATCCGGTTATTAATGGATTCTTTAAACATTGATCCGAACAGGGTATATGTTCATGGGTTATCAAATGGAGGTGAAGGTAGCTGGAATATCATACAAAAATACCCTTCTATTTTTGCAGCTGCCCTACCCATGTCTGGAGATTTTACACCAAATAATGTTGCTGATAGCACGGTACACCACCCTATGTGGATTTTTCAAGGCGGGCGCGATACCAGGCCTAGTCCTGCAGAAACAGCCTCCAGAATGAAAAAATATAGAGAAGCAGGAGGAATTATAAGGTACACAGAATATCCAGCACTTGGCCATGGAACTTGGAACTCCGCCTATGCCGAGCCTGACTTTTTCTCTTGGATTCTTAAGCAGAATAAAGCTAATATGCATGTGTATTACGGAGACTCTTCGTTTTGCTCAACAGATAATAAAGGAGTTCGTTTAGGGGTAGCTCAAGGGTTTAAAGCCTATCAATGGCGAAAAGACGGGGCTATTTTGCCAGACTCTACAGATCGGGATATTGTTGTTTATGAGTCTGGTACTTATGAAGTTCGGTTTTCACGAGTTTCTGCAAATCCAGCATCAGAATCAGAATGGAATCGCTGGTCTGATCCTGTGGAAATTAACGAAAGATCTATAGAAATACCTGCTATTTTGGCATCGGGCAGTACTGTTTTACCCGATTTAAATGGGCAAGACAGTGTTTATCTATTTGGGCCCGAAGGTTTTGGATACTACGATTGGTATAAAGATAATGTTCTTGTAGCTAACCCCGATACCACCTTTTTTAAATTGAGTAGTAGTACTGATGCAGGAGACTATTCCTTGATAGTTAGAACACTCGATGGCTGCCCTAGTTTGCAATCAGATCCAATTTATGTGTTAAACAATGCTCCGTTAACTATTAATACGCCTCAAGATTTTGAGGCTGTTCCCATCTCCTCTACTAAAGTTCGACTGTTTTGGCAAGATGTTTCTCTTGATGAGCAGGGATTCGAAATTTATAGGACAACTACCTCTGGATTAAATTATGATTTTGTTGCCTTAACACCTTCCGATCAAATATCATTTACCGATTCGGGCTTAATACCAAACACAACCTATTATTACCAACTTAGGGCGGTTAGTAATACCGCAAGATCGAACTACTTTTCACCAGAAATATCCGTTCTAACCCTAATTGATTCAATTCCTCCATCAACTCCACAAAATGTAACAGTAGTATCTAATACGGTAAACTCTGTTAGCTTAAGCTGGGATCCATCAAATGATAATGCAGGTATTCAAGATTATTATGTTTATTATGGATCCGATTCTGTATCTAGTGGGGGTGCATTAGAGGTTACAGTTCCCGGATTAACCATCAATAGCTACTTTACATTTACAGTTAAATCTGTAGATGTTAACGGTAACTTTTCGAGTAGCAGCAGCCCAGTAAATGGCAACACCATTATTTCTGGCTTACAGTACGAGCACTCCACAGGAGCATGGAATAATTTGGGTGAAATTGATTGGAGTTTTGTTGAATTTTCAGGTAGTATTGATAATTTTGATATTTCTGGTACTACACAAGCCGATTTTTTTAACTTTAGATTTACAGGATACCTATTTATTGATACAGGAGGTGATTATGACTTTAGGTTACGTTCTGATGATGGCAGCCGGCTTATGATTGACGGAGTACAAGTGGTAGATTATGATGGATTACATGGATGTGGCAGTGTAATAACAGAGAATTATAGTTTAGCAGCAGGACCGCATCCGGTTGAAGTTATCTTTTTTGAAAGAACAGGTGGGCAGTGCTTAACTGTTGAGTACCGTGGGGCAGACACTGGAAACAATTGGGTAGATATTCCTGATTCTGCCCTTAAAAGTGAAAATGTTGTTGCTCCTGACCCAGCACCACCAGCGCCTACTGCACTTAGTGCTATTGCCAGTGTTAGTGTGCCTGCAATTGATTTAAGTTGGAGCTATTCAGGTGAGGGACCAGAAAATTTGAATATTGTTGTTTTAGGTTCTTCAACAGCCTTTGGTACTGGAGCCAGTAATTATAGTAACAGTTGGGTAGGTCTTTTAGATACCTGGCTAACATCAAATACAACTAACCATACGTTAACAAACCTTGCGTTAGGTGGCTTTGAAACGTATGATATTCGAGCAACGGGGAGTTCTCCAGCACCAGACGACACCAGAAACATTACAACTGCACTGGCTTTAGAGCCTGACATTATATTGATTAACTTACCTTCAAATAATGTGGCAAGTAATGTGCCAATTACCACAACAATGGATCACTACCGAGAAATAAAGGCCTTGGCAGATGCAGCAGGTGTAAAAGTATATATAACCACAACGCAACCCCGTAATTTTGGAACTAACGCAGTTAAAAGAGCATTGCTAGAGGAAGAAGCAGACTCCGTTCGTGCAAATTTTGGCGAGTTTGTGATAGATATTTATGATAGTTTAACCGATTTTACAGATGATAGGAGGATTAAAGCTATATATAATTCTGGAGATGGTATTCATTTGAATGACTTAGGGCATACCTATATATACAATACCGTTTTAGAAACCTTAAACGAACAATTAACTAATTTTCAAATATTAAGATCGACTAGCCAAGGGGGGCCTTATACGCTAATAAGTTCAACTATTAATGGAAATCAGACATTTATAGATTCAGTCGTTAACCCTGCAACCACGTATTATTATATTACTCGAACAGTTAATATAAATGGGGTTTCTGCTAATTCAAATGAAGCTTTTGCGACAACAATCGGTGATCTTATTCCACCCTCCGACCCTGCTAATTTGTATTTTCATGCAACCAATTTTACGCAAGTATCTTTATTATGGGATGCTTCAACCGATAATATTGGTGTGGCAGGTTACGAAATATATAAAGACAATGTACTTATAGATTCCTCAGCAACATCAAATTATGTTGCCATTGGGTTAGAGGCTACTCAAAATTATGATTTTAAAGTTCGTGCGTATGATACGAGCGGCAATTTCTCTAATTTTTCTAATATTATTAATGTTTCAACTTCTGCGACAGTAGTATATTACCTTAAATCGAGTGGAGTTATTTCTGATTTAAGCTCTTGGGACACGGATATTAATGGTAACGATGGTGTTCAGCCTACTAATTTTACAAATAATGGCCAATACTTTACCATTGTAAATCAAACACCAGCCATATTAAATTCAGATTGGATAGTTGGAGGGAATGTATCAAAGGTAATTGTTGAAAACGGAGAAATTTTAGATATAAATAGCAATTTTTCAGGAACCATAGAAGGGAAGGCAGGCTCTACTGTTAATTTAAATTCAGCTTCAAGCCCTAGTTTTATCAATATGGATGCTACATCTCAAGTAAACTTTGGTAGCCAAAACACCAACATTCCAAGGGCAAACTATGGTAATATTAACCTATTAGGCTCTAGTTCAATTAAAGTTTTTGCCGAAGGAGAAACTGTTATTACAGGAAATTTTGTAAGTAATAATGGAGTTGCATTAAAAGGGGCACCTAATAATGGCTCTATTCTAAAAATTGGAGGAAACTCAACAATTAATGGGTTGGGGTTCACTTCAGTTGATAACAGGGTTACGCTAAACTTTAATGGCAATACCACTCAAACACTAAGTACAGATGATGACTTGTTATTTTATAAATTAAAAGTAGAAAACAATACAAATGTTGTGGTTAGTACCCTTCCTGCTTTAACTATAACACTCGGTTCTTTAAATGGGGGAGGGGTTGAGGTAGAAAATGGTTCTAGCCTTGATTTATCAGAAAGTACGATTATGGTTACTGCTGCAGGAGCAATCAACCCAGCAAATCAAACAGGCCAATTAGGGCTCAATAATTCCATTTTGGAGTTTTCTTCAGCCCCACATACAAACTCTAATTTATACCCCTTATTAGGTA